>JANYAH010000313.1 GCA_025361425.1 Candidatus Solibacter sp.
CGGTCGAAATTCAGGCCCACCAGTTCGCCGCGCGCGTTGATCACGGGGCTGCCCGAGTTGCCTCCCGTGGTATCGGCGTCGGAGAGAAAATCGAGCGGGATCTCTTCGGCCTTCACTTTCTTGGCGGCGTCCAAAATGAACTGCGGCACGGCGAAGGGCTCTCTGCCGGTGTGCTTCTCGATCATGCCGGCCAGCGTGCTCTGCGCTGTGTATTGCACGCCATCGCGGGGGATGTAGCCTGTGACGTGGGCGAAGCTGACGCGCAGCGTGCCGTTGGCGTCAGGCGCCACGGGCTTGCCGGCGTGGGCGATCGCCGCGCGCCGCCACGCAGGCCGCAGACGCGCCACCGCGCCTTCATACGTTTGCGTCGCGGCCTGCCAGGCGCGCAGTTCGCGTTCGAGAGCGAACGCCAGATCCAGCATCGGGTCCTGGCGGGCGCGCAGTTGGGCGCTGGTCTCTTCAAACATCTTGAGGCGCTCGGCGGTGTCGGTGACCTTAGTGCCGGCATACAGCGCGGCCACGTTCGGCTTGAGACTGTCGATGGCGGCAATGCGTTCGCCGGGCGCAAGTCTGGCGGCGCGGGCCAGCCAGATAGCGAGCATGGCCTCATCGGCGGGACGGAAGAAGCTCGATTTCTGGCGCTCCAGGGTGTTGTGCAGGGCGGGCAACTCGCGAGCCATGTAGGCGGGGTCGCGTTCGGCATCGGGCTTTGCGCGTTCGGCGGCGAGCCGCACCAGCGTGGTGGCCTGGCGGAGAGCCAGCGCGCCGGGAGTGACGATCTGGAAGAGGAAATCGCGGGTGGCGATTTGGCGGCGGTCTCCGGCCAGCCGGTCAAGTTCCTTTTTGGCGTCCAGCGAGTTAGCGAAGGCGGGCTGGCGGACGGCCCACGCGGCGATGGCGTCGTCGTGTTGCTGCTGTTTGGCGATGATGTTGCCGCGGGCGAGTCCGGCGAGTTGGCCCTGTGCGTTGGTGTGGTTGTTGTTGAGGCTCTTAAGTGTGGCGGCGACGGTGATGGCGCCCGCCGCGTCGCGCGTGGTGGCGTCTTTCAGGGCGCGGATCCACTCCCCATAGATCTGGTCGCGGAGTTGGAACCGGAAGTCGCGGTCGTTGGCCATTTCGCCGGCGGTCATGGAGCGCACGGTGCGCCCGGGGTAGCCCAGCACCATGACGAAATCGCCCGGCTTGACGCCGCTTTGGGAGATGGGGAAGTAGAACTCGGGCTGGTAGGGCTTGCCGTCCTTGTAGGCGCGGCCGAGGGCGACATCGCCGGTGTGGCGGGGCCAGCGGAAGTTGTCCTCCTCGCCGCCGAATTCGCCGATGGCGCGCGGCGGCGCGTAGACCAGGCGGATGTCGGTGAGCTCGATGGTTTCGACCAGCACGTATTGCAGGCCGCTATCGTTGGCGGCGACGCTGCACCGCATGCCGGGTGTCTTCTCGCAGGCCGCCACCAGAGTCTTCTGTTTCGACTCGATGGCCTTGCTGCGCGCCAGGTCGCCCGCGCCCGCGGGCACGGCGGACTCCACCTCTCTGGTGACGTCGGTAAACTTGTGCGGCACCGTGACGCGCATCGTCTTGCCGGGGAGTTCCTCCTCGCGGCTGCGCGCGATGAAGCCATCGGCGATCAGGTCGCGGCCGGGGCGGCTGTGTTCCTGTACGATGCCGAACAGGCAGTGGTGATTGGTCAGAAAGAGGCCGGTGGCGGTGACGAAGCCGGCCGAGCAGCCGCCGGTGCTGATGGTGGCGGCCAGCAGTCCGGTGCCGCGCGCGGGGTCCCACAGGCGCGATACGGGGAGTTCGAGCCCCTGCTGTTTGAGCCACTGCGGGGGGAACTGGAGAAGCTGCTGGGGCGTCCACTTGCCCTCTTCTCCAAAGGCTAGGGTGACGGCGATGCCCAGGCAGGCGGCCCATCGGATAGATTGACGGAGTTGCATTGGAACTACCAGGATAATCCCGGGCGAAGTTGGCGGCGGCGAAGTTTTATATAATCCGTTCTGGAGGTCCGTTACCATGAATTCCATTTCCCGTCGAGAACTGATCCGCAGGGGAGGCGCCGCTGCCGCCACCACCTTCACCATCGTCGCGCCGCAGGCGGTACGCGGATCGCAGGCAAATTCGAAAATTACTGTGGGGCTGATTGGCTGCGGGGGACGTGGGTCTTACGACGCGCGCATCTTCAACGCGGACCCACGGGCGAGGGTCACGGCGCTCTGCGACCTGTTCCCGGACCGCGTGGAGAGCGCTACCGCAAGCATCAAGGCGGACAAGCCCGCCGTGTATTCGGATTTCGAGAAACTGCTGGCCAGCGACGTGGACGCCGTCGTGATCGCGACGCCGCCCTTCGAGCATCCGCGCATGCTGGCGGCGGCCGTGCAGGCGCGCAAACATGTGTACTGCGAGAAGCCCATGGGCGTGGACCTCGCGGGTGTCAAGGCCATGATCGCGGCGTCGAAGAAGCAGGATCCCAAGAAGGACCTAGCGGTGGGATTCCAGCAGCGCTACGGCCCGGTTTATCTGGAGGCGTTCAAGCGCATTCAGGAAGGGCAGATCGGGGAACTCGTCAACGCGCGGGCGTTTTGGATAGCGGGCGATCCGTTCAAGCGAACGCCGTATCCGGATCCGAAAATCGAGAAGCTGCGCAATTGGTTCTGCTACAAAGACTACTCCGGCGATTTCGTGGTGGAGCAGGATTGCCACAATTTCGACGTGCTGCACTGGTTCCTGAACGCCCGGCCGATTCGTGCCGTCGCCATGAGCGGGCGCAAGGTGCGCACCACCATGGAGATCATGGATCACATGAGCGGAACCTTCGAATTTCCCAATGGGATTCACGTGAACTACGAGGCTAACCAGATTTCGCCGCCGGGATTCAGCAAGGTGGGCGAGGAATTCACCGGCACCAAGGGCGTGATGGAGACCTCGCGGGCCAGGATGGTGCACCGCAAAAACGCCAAGGATATCGAGACCATCCCCTCCCCTCGCGACATCACCTACGACGGAATTGAAGCCTTCCTGATGCGCATCGAGACCGGGAAAGTGGAGAACGTGGGCGAGCGTTCGGCAATCAGCACGCTGTTCGGAATTCTGGTGCGCACCGCGATGTACCGGCAGGGTGAAGCGGTGTGGAAGAAGGAATTCGGCGACGTTTAGCCATCTGGTCCGCGGCGTTACTCTTTACGACATGCAGCGGGATTGCAGGCGGCGCGGAGCCCAACCAACTGGCGGCTCCTTTTCGACGGCAAAACCGCGGACGGCTGGCACGGGATTACCGGCTATCCGGCCTTCACCACCGTAGCTTTCTTCACGAAGTCCGGGTCGAATTCCACGCCCAGGCCGTTGCCCGTGGGGACTGCGATGACGCCGTTTTTGATTTCGAAATTCGGCGTGTACCAGGATTCCTTCTTGGCGCCGGCGCGGGACACGTACTCCATGTACGGGCCGACATTCGGCGTCGTGGCGGCGAATTGCAGAATGTTCACCGAGGCGGCGCCGGTCTGCGTATTGTGCGGACAGATCCACATGTTGGCCTTCCGCGCCATCCGCGCCACGCGGGCGGCGCGGATGAAACCCCCGTTGTAGTTGAGGTCCGGCTGTACCACGTCGATGACTGTGTTTTCGATCATCCACTGGAACCGCCAGAGGCTGGAATCCTGCTCACCGAAGGCGATCTTCATGGTCAGCGCGTCGGCCACCTTTTTGGTCTCGCTCAATTCCTCCCAAGGGCAGGGCTCTTCGAACCAGAGGTACTTCATGTCCTGTAGACGCTTGCCAATCTCGATGGCCTTGGCGGCGCTGTAGCTGCCGTTGGCGTCGGCCATCAGGGTCACTTTGCCGGCGAGTTGCTTGGCAGCGAGTTCCAGAATCTTGTCGGTGCGCCCCGGGTAGGTGTCGCGGTTGGCGCTCATGCGTCCGCCGATCTTGAACTTGACGGCTTTGGCGCCGGTGGCGGCCACCCCGCGCACGTACACGTCCACTTCTTCTTCGGCCGTGGTGTCGCGCCCGGAGCCGGAGAGGTAGACCGGGATCTCCTTGCGGAGTATGCCGCCCATCAGCTCGCCGGCGGGCTTGCGCGCGGTGCGGCCGAGCAGGTCGAAAAGACTTTGTTCCACGTAGGCCACGGGGCACCAGAAGGCCTGGCCGGAAAGCTTGTAGTTGGCGATGTAGACGTCGTCCACCAGGGTTTCCAGATCGCGCGCGTCCTTGCCGAGGAAGTACGGAATCACGCGCCGCTGAAGGATGGGGACGAAATCCTCCATGTCCTTGGTGAGGACCATGCCTTCCACGCCGTCGGTGGAGCGGGTGCGCACGAAGTACTGCCTGCCCGATTGCAGTAGCTCGATAGCGGCAATCTTGACGGGGGCGGGGACGTGCTTATGCAGGTCGAACACGGGCTTCTGGTACTCGGGAATGGCCGAGTCTTTGTCGTCCGCGGCTGGGATTGCCAGGGGAGAAGCGGCCAGCATGGCGGTGGCTTTGACGAAATCGCGCCGGTTCATAGGACTCAGCATAGCGCCTGGCGACTCTCAAACGAATGACGAACCTGCGCGCAGTTCGGTGGGGCCGGCGCTTTCGCCCAATGCCACTTACTTTTCTCAATATTGGGGAGGCTGCGGAAGTTGTGGGGCGGCCCCCCTGGTCTGCGCGGTCTCGCAGCCGGAACCACGGGATCGGCATCCTGCAGGGCGCCAGCAGGCCGACGAGGGCGTCGGCCGCGGTCCAGGGAGACCGCCCCACGATAGATAAGCCTCCGCCTTCTCCATCCGGGCGCAAGCTCAAACACCGCTACTCGATTAACTTCTTATTGCGGAACCACTCCAGCAGGATATCGCGGAGCAGGCCCGCGTCGTCGGGGAACTGTAGGCCGGTGGTGTGCAGGTTTTCCGGCGTGGATTGATTGGCGGCGCTGAAATCGGTGACCGCCAGTGTGTAGTCCCGGTCGGGTTCCACCTGGCGGCCGCTCAGCACCACGGCGGGAAGATCGCGGCCCTTGAACTTGCCCACCACGACGCGATTGTCAAACGGCATGATGTCCCAGATGTTGCGCACCATAAGTTGTCCCTTGGGAACTATGTCGCGCACGCCGCCCGAATTCATGAAGGCGAAATCGGCGCCGGTCTGGGTGCGCATCGCCTGCTCGATTAGCGCCTTCACTCCCCGCTTGTCGAAGGCGCGGGCGGAGACGGCGAGCGGCCGGTCGACCCGCGCGCTGACTTCGTCTTCCCAGCGCTTGACGGCGGCCGCCACGTCGGCGGCGGGCGCGGTGCTGGTGGAATCGATCGGGATGTGTTTCCAGGTGTAATCGACGGGAGCTTTCTTTTCCGTATCCACCTTGAGCTCGAGGCGGCCCAACTCTTCGGCGTAACCTTTGACGCGCACCAGGATGCGGCCGTCTCGCGTGAGCGGTTGGGGAAGTCCGTTGTGCGCGTGGCCCGTCACTAGCACCGGAATTTCCGGGGCCTCGGCGAGGAATTTGAGCTCTTCCTGAGGCGTGACGTGTCCCAGCAGGACGATGAGATCGCTCTTAGCCTTTAGTTCCGCGGCATACTTGCGGGCCGTCTCGATCACCGGCGTCGTGTGCCATTGCTCCATGATGGCCGGCACGGTGAGAGTCTTCAAATCGTCGGTCATGGCGCCGATGACGGCCACGCGCAGTTTGTTGACCGTGAGGATGACGTAGGGCTTGGCCGCGAAGAGTTGGCCCTCGGCGCCCACCACGTTGGAGGACACGATGGGGTACTTCGCCGTCTGCATGAACTTTCGGGTCTGCATCCACCCATAGTCGAAATCGTGATTGCCCAGCGTGCCCACGTCGTAGCCCAGCAGGTTGGCCACCTCGAAGATGGGGAGGCCGTGGAAGATGGTGGAGACGGGGCTGCCCTGGGCGACATCGCCGGCATTGAGCAGGATGCAATCGTTGCAGCCGGCCCGCTCGCGGCGGATCACGGTGGCCAGGAACGCGAACCCGCCGCGCTGGCTGGCAAGCGGCATCATGCGGGCGTGCAGGTCGTTGGTGTGCAGGATGGTGAGCGACCGGATTTCGGCGGCCACCGGCGTGCAAATAAGTAGTGCGAGCGCCAGGCGGCGCCGGATCCAGGGATGCATACGCGCATATTGTAGCGTGTGGTAACGTAAGCACCGTATGAAGAGATTTCTGGCACTGATGGTGGCGGCATGTCTGGCGGCGGGCGCGTGGGCGCAGGCTGTCCCGGTGATCTTCGATACCGACATGGGCAACGACGTGGACGATGCGCTGGCGCTGGCCATGCTGCACGCGCTGGAGAGCCGCGGCGAGTGCCGGCTTCTCGGCGTTACGGTCACGAAAGACAATCCCTGGGCCGCGGTCTATGTGGATCTGGTGAACACGTTCTACGGGCGCGGCCAGATTCCGGTGGGGATGGTCAAGGGCGGCGTCACGCCGGAGAGCAGCCCGATGATTCAGGCGCCGTCCGAGCGGCGCAGGCCGGATGGCGCGCTGCTGTATCCGCGGCGCCTCGCGAGCGGCGCCGAAGCGGTGGACGCGGTCGCGCTGCTGCGGCGTTTGCTGACTGCCGAGAAGGATGGCAGTGTCGTCATCGTGCAGGTGGGGTTCAGCACCAATCTGGCGCGCTTGCTGGCTACCCCGGCAGATATGGAACTGGTCAAGCGGAAAGTGAAGCTGCTCAGCGTGATGGCGGGGAACTTCGTCCAGCCGAAGCCGGAGTTCAACGTAGAGAAGGACACGGCGTCGGCGCGCAAGCTGTTCGACCAGTGGCCCGGTGAGATTGTGGCCAGCGGCTTCGAGATCGGCGATGCCATGAAATTTCCGGCGGCGCGGATTGAGAAGGATTTCGCCTGGGCGGCCGATCATCCGGTGGTGGATGCCTATCGCGCCTACATGAAGATGCCCTACGACCGGCAGACGTGGGACTTGACGGCGGTGCTCTACGGGGTGCGTCCGGGAGGCGGATACTTCGGGCTGTCGGCGCCGGGGCGGATTACGTCGGATGATGCCGGGCGGACCAGCTTCCGCGCCGAGGCTGCGGGTAAGCACCGCTTTCTGGTGTTGACGGAGGCCCAACGGGCGCGCACGCTGGAGTGCATGGTGGGGCTCGCAAGCCAGCCGGTGAGATAGGACGCCCGCGTGAGGCATCATGACAGCAGCAACGATGATGCTATGATAGCAATATGAGGACGACAGTCACTCTGGATCCCGACGTGGAAGGGTTGATCAGGGACGCCATGAGGGAGCGTGCCATCTCCTTCAAGGAAGCACTGAATGAAGCCGCACGAATTGGGCTTCGTGGCAAAGAGCACAAGCGCGTCCCGAAGTTCGCCCAGAAAACCTTTCGGATGGGAGAGGGACAAGAGTTTCGTTGGGACAAAGCGCTGGCTGTTGCCGACGCAATCGAGGACGAGGAACTCAACCGAAAGCTCTCGTTGCGCAAATGATACTTCTCGATGCAAACCTGTTGATCTATGCCGTCAACCAGGACGCTCCACTCAACCGGAAGGCCAAGTCCTGGCTGGAATCGGTTTTGTCCGGACCGGAAACTGTGGGCTTTCCGTGGAATGTTCTTCTCGCATTCCTCCGGCTCACCACGCGACCGGGCTTGTTCCGGCACCCGCTGCCTGTCGATACGGCTTTTGATCTTGTGGCTTCCTGGCTAAATCAGACGTCCGCGACCATTGTGCATCCCGGTCCGCACCACCTGCCGGTTCTCCGCGAGTTGCTCCTGCCTCTGGGCACCGGTGGAAATCTCACATCCGATGCACACCTTGCTGCCCTGGCCATCGAGTACGGAGCGGAACTCTGTTCCTCCGATACCGACTTTGCCAGGTTTCATGGATTGAAGTGGCGCAACCCCCTGTCCTGAGTCTTGTTTAGGCTTGGTCTGACGAAAATTGCATCCGCCTCTGCGGGGCCCGTACCGGTGCAGTCCATATAATATCGATCATGCGATGATGGACACAGGAGACGCCGCCTCCCCATGCCAGACAACGCAGACCCCAAACCTCGCACCATTGACGAGCGCCTCGATGGATTGACGGAGCGCCACGAAGCTCTCACCCAAACCGTCGAACTCACCGCCGCCATGCAACGCGACAACGAGGGACGATGGCACAAGCGATTCACCGAAATCGCCGAGAGCATTCGAGGCCTCGCCCGCATCGCGGAAATTCACAAGCACTGCCTATCGCGCCCGGAAGGCGAGCAGCAGTAACCAGCCCACGATTCCCATGACATCCGGACCCGAGAGCGATTGGCTCGCCGCCGCGCGCGCCGCCATGGAAATTGAGGCGGAGTCCGTCCGCTGTGCAGCCGCCAGGCTGGATGGCGAACTGATTCGCGCCGTGGAGTTGATCCTCGAGCATCCCGGAAAGGTGATTGTCACCGGGATCGGCAAGAGCGGCCACATCGCGCGCAAGATTGTGGCCACGCTGTGCAGCACGGGGACGGCGGCGGTGTTCCTTCATCCCGCGGAAGCCGTGCATGGCGACCTGGGAATCTACACGCCCGGCGACCCCACCGTGCTGCTCTCCAATCGCGGGACGTCCGCCGAGTTGCAGGCCCTGGTGCCTCTGCTGCGCCAGTTCCGCTCGCCTTTGATCGGCATCCTCGGCAATCTCGCGTCGCCGCTCGCGGCGCGGATGGATGTGCTGCTGGATGCCTCGGTGGAGCGCGAGGCCGATCCGCACAATCTGGCGCCCACGGCCAGCGCGGTGACGGCGCTGGCGCTCGGGGACGCGCTCGCCATCGCGCTGATGTGCGCGCGCAATTTCACCCCGGAAGAGTTCGGGCGCTTCCATCCGGGCGGGCAATTGGGGCGCAATCTGCGGTTGAGCGTCGCGGCGGCCATGCACATCGGCGACGAAGTGGCGTGGGTAACGCCGGAGACGGCGCTGAAGGACGTGATCATTGCCATGACGCGGCGTCCCCTGGGCGGGGCGTGCGTCGTGGCGGCCGATGGGACGCTGGCCGGTTTCCTGACCGATGGCGATCTGCGCCGCGCGCTGACCAATCACGACGACATCCGCACGCTGCGTGCCGCCGACGCCATGACGGCGGCGCCGGTCACCGTCGGGCCGGAGGTGAACTTGGGTCAGGCGCTGGAACTGATGGAGCGGCGGCGGTCGCAGATCTCGGTGCTCCCCGTGGTGGATGGCGACGGCCGCGCGCTCGGGCTGCTGCGGATTCACGATATTTATCTCGGGACATAGCGCCTGTATCCGTTTGAATTACAGAAGTCTTACAAAATGCCGGCCGCCCCCTTGATAAGTTGGTAGAGGATCGTCTGTTTACGAGGGGTAACAGTGAAAAGTGAAAACGTCGCCGAGCTGGCAAGGCGCGAGGGGCTTAATAAGTTCACCGCATATTTCCTGGTGTTCCTTCATGTTGGGGCCATCGCCGCCCTCTTCATGTTCAGTTGGAAGGCTCTGGCCGTCGCGGCCGTGCTTTACTACATTACGGTGGGCCTCGGCATCAGCATGGGTTACCACCGTCTGCACACGCACCGGTCGTACAAGGTTCCGCTGTGGCTGGAATACGTCTTTGCGACCTTCGGTGCGTTAACGCTGGAAGGCGGTCCGATTTTCTGGGTGGCCACCCACCGCGTGCATCATCAGTTATCGGATCTGCCCGGCGATCCCCATTCCCCGCGTGACGGCGCTTTCTGGTCCCACATGGGCTGGATTCTCTGGGGCGACGCCAATCACAGCAACACGAAGCTGCTATCCAAATATGCGCCGGATCTGGCCAAGCACCGGTACTACGTGTGGTTGAACAATTACCACTGGGTGCCGATTGCAGTTCTGGGTGTCGGCCTCTTGGCCTTCGGCGGCATCCAGATGTTCCTCTGGGGCTTCTGCCTGCGCGTGGTTGTCGGTCTGCACGCCACCTGGGCAGTCAACTCGGCCACACACATGTGGGGGAGGCGGCGCTTCAACACGCGCGACGATTCGCGCAATACCTGGTGGATCGCCATCGTCAGCTTCGGCGAAGGCTGGCACAACAATCACCACGCGCACCCGACTTCGGCGCGCCACGGTCTCGCCTGGTATGAGTTCGACCCAAGCTGGCTGCTGATCAAGCTGCTCAAGGTCTTAGGCGTGGCCAAGGCCATCAAGGTGGCTTCGGTGAATAGCCTGTTGGTCTCCGAACGCGAAGCGGCGTAGTCTCGCGCGCCTTCAGGCGCGCTACCCTGGAGTCATGGAATTCACCGGGCGCCGCAGATCGATCGCCGGGCATATCGCGTTCGGCGTCGGGCTGGTCTCCATCCTGCTGGTTCTGTACATCGGCTATTTTCTGTTGAACTGGCGGCACGGCATCCTGCTGGTGCTGGGCATTCTCCTGGTGTTGATGATCAGTTGCGGCATTCTCCTCAACACCATCTTTCTGGTGCGCGAGATCCGCCGCAATGAGCAGCATGACGCCTTCATCAATGCCGTCACCCATGAGTTGAAAACTCCCGTGGCGTCCATCCGGCTGTATCTCGAAACCCTGCAAACCCGCCCCGTGGATGACGCCAAGCGCAAGGAGTTCTACCAGATCATGCTGGAGGATAGCGACCGGCTGCTTTCCACCATCGAGCAGGTACTGCGCACTGGCCGCGTCGGCAGCACGGCGCATCGTCTGAACCCCATTCGGATCGACTTGGACGAGGTGGTCCGCGCCAGCGTGGAACGGGTGCGCACGCTGCACCGCGTGCCCGCGGAAGGCTTGCGATACCATCCGTGCGGTCCGGCGCCGGTGTTTGGCGATCTCGACGAAATCCGGGCGGCGGTCACCAACCTGATTGATAACGCCGTGAAGTACTCGGCCGCGCAGGTCGATGTCACCGTGGAAACCGTCAAGCTCGACGGGCGCTTCGTGATCTTGCGGGTGAAGGACCAAGGGCCCGGGATTCCCAAAACCGAGCTGGATCGTGTCTTCCGGCGGTTCTACCGCGTGCCGGGGCCGTTGGCGTCGCGCATCAAGGGCACCGGCTTGGGCCTATTCATCGTGCGTTCCGTCGCCAAACGGCACGGGGGACGCGCCTGGGCGGAGAGCGAAGGGCCGGGACACGGCAGCACTTTCGCACTGCAATTGCCCATCGCCAAATGAGCCGAATTCTGGTAGTCGAAGACGAACTGCATCTCGCCGAAGGGCTGCGTTTCAATCTGGAGGCCGAGGGCTATCAGGTGGAAGTCGTGGAGACGGGGGAGGCCGCGCTCGAACGCTTGCTGCCCGGCCCGGCGCGCTTCGACGTGGTCGTGCTCGATATCATGCTGCCCGGCAAGGACGGGTTCACCGTCATGCGCGAACTGCGGCAAGCGGGGCAGTTCATTCCCACCTTGATGCTGACCGCGCGCGGCCATGCCGCGGACATCCTCCAAGGTTTCGAAGCCGGCGCCGACGATTATCTGACGAAGCCCTTCGAACTCGCCATCCTGATCGCGCGCATCCGCGGGTTGCTGCGCCGCCGCGCGTGGATGACGGCGGCCATTCCCGCGCCCGCTCCGCCTATTGAGCCAGACGATACGTTCACCTTCGGCGATAAATCGGTGCACTTCGACCTGTTGGAGTTGCACGTGCGCGACCAGGTGTTTCCGCTGACGCTGATGGAGGCCAACCTACTGCACTTTCTGATTCAGCGGGAGGGCAAACCGGTGCCGCGCAAATCCATGCTGGAAGGGGTATGGGGGCTGCATGAGGACACCGATACGCGGGCCATCGATAATTTCATCGTGCGCTTACGGCGCTACATCGAAACCGACCCCACCAAGCCCAGGCATCTGCTGACGGTGCGCGGGGTGGGGTACCGCTTTGTGGCCGCGCCGGCGGGCCAGCAGTGAGGCGGCGGGCTCTGGCTGGGCTCGGCGGCCTGGCGCTGGCGGCATGCTTGGCCGTGTGTGCCCCCCCGGCCGGCAACCTCCATTTCGTGTTGCTCGGCGACCGCACCGGGGATGCGCGGCCCGGTGTCTATGAACGCATCTGGCGGGAGTCCGCCGCGACCCAGCCGGCCTTCGTATTGTCCGTTGGCGACACCATTGAGGGGCTGAACGACGCTACCGCGGAAGCCCAGTGGCGGGAGGCGCGGCGCATCGTCGAGCCCTACCGGCGGATTCCACTTTACCTCGTTCCCGGCAATCACGATGTATGGTCCGAGGCGTCGGAGCGGCTCTTCCGCCAGTACGCGGAGCGGCCGCTTCACTACAGCTTCGATTCCGGCGGCGCGCATTTCTCGGTGCTGGACAACAGCCGGTCTGACCAATGGCCGGCGGCGGAACTGGCGTGGCTCGAAGCCGACCTGCGCGAGCATGCGGCGGCGCCCGTGAAGTTTGTGGTGTCGCACCGGCCGTCGTGGCTGCTGGATGCTGCGCTGGGCTCGACCAGCGGTCCGCTGCACCGCCTGGCGAAGCGCTACGCGGTGTGCTGCGTGGTGGCCGGACACGTGCATCAGTTAATCCACGCCGAGTTGGAAGGTGTCACGTACCTCGCCCTGCCCAGCGCGGGCGGCCACCTGCGGCTCAGCGGAAAGTACGAGGACGGCTGGTTCTTCGGCTGGACCGGCGTGGAAGTGCGGGGCGGGGAAGTCGTGTTCCAGGTTCAAGCCCTGGATGGCGCGACCACGCCGCTGAGCGCTTGGGGCAGGGCCGGGCTGATCCAGAAGTGATAGCATTGATATATGGGCAGCATTCTGATTCGGCAGCTCGATGACGAGACCAAGTCGAAGCTCCGTCTGCGAGCCGCCCGCAGCGGTCACTCGATGGAGCAGGAAGCACGCCAAATCCTCCAGCACTCCCTCGCTTCCGAGAGCTCCTCAGGCCTCCATATGGTGGATGCGATCCGCCGCAGGATGGATCCCTTGGGTGGGATTGAACTGCCCGCCATTCCGCGTGACTCCAGACCTGAGCCTCTGAAACTGGACGAGTGATCATCCTGGACACCAACGTGATTTCGGAATTGGTGAGGCGTGAACCCTCGCCGGTGCTGATACGCAATCTGCGACGGCTTCCCTCCAACGATCTCTACACCACTGCAATCACGGAGGCCGAGATCCGACTCGGGTTGGCGATCCTGCCGCGCGGAAGAAAACACGCGGCGCTACGCAACCAGTTGGATCTCATCCTCAAGCAGGACTTTGCCGGCCGCATCCTGCCATTCGACTCTCCGGCGGCGGAGGCTTATGCCGCGGTAGTTGCGGGCCGGCGTTCGGCCGGGCAGCCGATCTCTGTTTTCGACGGGCAGATTGCGGCCATCGCCTTGATCCACGGAGCCACGCTGGTGACCAGGAATCTGAAAGATTTCCGGGGCCTCAAATTTCCCCTGCTCGACCCTTGGGTGGACCTCTAAGGGGACCAAAACCAAACCGCCGGTCCGGAAACTCCGGACCGGCGGTTTTGCGCTATAGGAATGAACTAGGAATTAGTCGCCGAAGCTGCCGACTTCTTCCCGCTCTTCCACTTTCTTTGCCACCGGCTTCGCGGCGGGCGCCAGCGACTCGATGCTCACCAGTCCGGCCACCGGTTTCTCCTGTAGAACATGCTCGCGGTAAAGTTTGGCCATGCGCGCGTTCTCCGCGTCCTGCTTCATCTTGGAGTCGCGCGCCCGCGTCTTCTCTTCGCGCGCCGTCTTGGCGATACCCAGGTTGTCCAGATCGTGCTGGATTTCGTTGGTCACGATGTCTTCGCGCAGCACCATCGCGTGCTCGCTGCTGACCAGCGGAACGCTCTTGCCACCGGCGAAAATTTCGTGCTTGCCGTGCTCTTCGTACCACTTCGTGAGCGTGGCCGTCATGTGCATCTTCTCGATGATGTTGCGCCAGCCCACACCGGTGTTGTAGGCGCAGAAGGAAATCTCGCCTTCCTGGGTGGCATACGGAATGATGCACTGCTCGGTGCGGCGGAAATCGTAGTTGAACAGATCCTGGAACCACATCCCCGCGATGAACAGGAAGTTCCAGCGGTCCTTGCGCCGCTTCTCGATGTCGTCCATCGTGCGGTCCTTGCCCACCTTGCCGTAATTCTTGCCGGTGGCGCCGAACGTCTTGTCGAGCTTCTTCAGCATGTCGCTGAGCTTGAAGTGCGTGGGCGTCTGGAAGGGGTCGTAAGTGCGGGTGACGGCCAGCGCCATGCCGATCACGGAGAGCCACTTGCCGCGTGCCGCATCGTTGACGCGGGCCACATCCTTGGCCCAACGGTCGGCGTTGAGGAACGCCGTCACCGGGACTCTCTCCTTGGTTTCCTTATCCACCATCACCGCCATGCCGGTGCCGCAGTTGGGGTGGCACCCGCAGCTCAACTGGCCCCAATCGGCTTGCGGGCCGTGGGTCAGATCGCTCCAATCGCTGAACGTCGACATGAAGGAAATCGGGAACCAGTCGCGCGCCGGTTCGCCCAGCCCGGTCTGGTTCTTTACGTCGTGCGCCAGGTGCGAAAGCGTGTAACGCTGGGCGGCGCGGCGGTCGTCGGTCACGGCTTCATCGCGGCCCGTGAAACTCACGGGCTGGAACGAGAGGAAAGGAATGCGCTTCGGATTGTCGAGCGCGAATTGCACGATCCGCCCTACCTGCTCATTGTTGATGCCATTGATGATGGTCACAACGGGGATGATGTCCACGCCGTTGGTATACAGGTTTTCGATCGCCCGCAGCTTCACATCGAAGAGGTTGCCCACTTTGCGATGCTCGTTGGCGGCGTTCCCGATGCCATCGAAAATCTGTACACCAACGGCGTGGACATCATCCCGGTGATCACCATCATTAACGGCATCAACAACGAGCAGGTGGGCCGCATCGTGCAGTTCGCGCTCGACAACCCCAAACGCATTCCCTTCCTTTCGTTCCAGCCCGTATCCTTTACCGGCCGCGACGAAGCCGTCACCGACGAGCGCCGCGCCGCCCAGCGCTACACACTATCGCATCTGGCGCACGATGTGAAGAATCAGACGGGACTGGGCGAGCCGGCGCGCGATTGGTTCCCCATTTCCTTCATGTCCACCTTCAGCGATTGGAGCGATCTGACGCACGGTCCGCAAGCCGATTGGGGCCAGTTAAGCTGCGGGTGCCATCCCAACTGCGGCACCGGCATGGCTGTCATGGTGGACAAGGAAACCAAGGAAAGCGTTCCGGTGACGGCGTTCCTCAATGCCGGCCGGTGGGCCAAGGACGTGGCCCGCATCAACGATGCCGCCCGCGGCAAGTGGCTTTCCGTGATCGGCATGTCGCTGGCCGTCGCCCGCAATTACGACCCCTTCCAGACACCCACGCACTTCAAGCTCACCGACATGCTGAAGAAGCTCGACAAGACCTTCGGCGCCACCGGCAAGAACTACGGGACCGTGAGCAAGAACCGCACCATGGACGACATCGAAAAGCGGCGCAAGGATCGCTGGAACTTCCTGTTCATCGCCGGCATGTGGTTTCAGGATCTGTTCAACTACGATTTCCGCCGCACCGAGCAGTGCATCATTCCGTACGCCACCCAGGAAGGCGAAATCTCTTTCTGCGCCTACAACACCGGTGTGGGCTGGCGCAATATCATCGAGAAGATGCACATGACCGCCACCCTCACCAAGTGGTACGAGGAGCACGGCAAGCACGAGATCTTCGCCGGCGGCAAGAGCGTCCCGCTGGTCAGCCGCGAGCACGCCATGGTGCTGCGCGAAGACATCGTGACCACCGAAATCCAGCACGATCTGGACAATCTCGGCATCGCCAAGACGGCGCGCGAAGAAAAGTTCCGGGCGCGCGACGCCAAGATGAAGCAGGACGCCGAGAACGCCCGCATGTCCAAACTCTATCGCGAGCATGTTCTGCAAGAGAAGCCGGTTGCGGGACTGGTGAGCATCGAGTCGCTCGCCCCCGCGCCCAACCCGGTGGTTAAGAAAGTGGAACAGCGGGAAGAAGTCGGCTCCTTCGGCGACTAATCCATAGTTCATTCCCGCAACACAAAACCGCCGGTCCGGAATCCCCGGACCGGCGGTTTTGCGTTTGGTGGGGCAGACCCTGCGGCGGCTTCGCTTACTCGATCACCGGAACCAGACCCGATTCGATGATCCGCTGGTCGGCAGTCAGCAGGGTCAGGCGGTGGACGCGGGCGGTGGCAACAATCGCCCGATCCCACTGGTCCTGAAATACGTCGCCCATTGACGCCATTTCGAGGGCAACATCCATCGTGAACGGAATGATCCGAAGTGCGGGATTGGTGTCTAACTCATGGAGTAGCTCGCTCACTCCGGCGCCGATCCGCTTTCGTCCCTCGGCCAGCAACACGATTTCAATCAAGCTAAACGCACTGACGCCGACGCACCCTCCCTGCCGTTCCACGTCCTCAATTACCCGGAACTGTTCGCGCGACAGCTTCTTGGGTTCGGAGAGCCAACGGATCACGATGTGGGTATCGAGCAGAAGTCGCGGATTCAAGAGGCCCGATCCTCAATCGCGCCGCAGCGCATCCCACAGCTCCGAAGTGTCGAAATTGACGATGTCTCCGGTAATTTTGACCTTTCCAGCCAAAATACCTGCGGACGATTTAAACGCCGGTCTCTTAGCAGCGGTAACCGTCGCTACGGGCCGCCCACGCTTGGTCACCGTAATCGTGCCGCCCTGCGCCTCGACCTCGTCGAGCAGCGCCAGACATTTGGCTTTGAACTCGGTCGCACCGATGACACGGTTCTTCATACATTCATTCTACCCTATTCAATATGGTCATCTGACCAGTAGCCCCGCCCTGCCCCACGCGCTCAGCGGCGTCGCCGCGCCATCCAGCGCGTGAACCTGGAACACCACTTCCCCGCCCCGCACTTCCACGCCCGTCCAGCCGAAGAACCAGCCGTCCTCATACTTGCCGCTGAGCCGCAGGTGCCCGCCCGCGCTCGGCAGCGATAGGTATGCGACGCCTTCCAGCTCGGCGTGGATCAACTGGTGCACGTGCCCGGCCACCACGCAGCACACCCCGTAGCGCTTCGCCAGGCGGTGTAGCGGCCCGCTCGTCGAGCCCAGCGCCGCATCCAGCAGCCAAGACGGCCGGTGCGACACCACGAACTTCACCGGTGCCGCCGCATGCTCGCGCAGATCGCCTTCGAGCCATGCCAGTTCCCCCGCCGGCCATTCGTCCGACCGGCTGTTATCCAGCACCGTGAAATGCGCCCCGCCGGAATCGAAGCTGTAGTGCGTCGCCCGCCCCGCGTACTGGCGGAACAGCCGCTCCGATGCCTCACTCCACACATCGTGATTGCCGGGCACCAGGTAAAGCGGAATCCGCCGGTAGGGTTCGACGATGCGCCGCGCCTCCCGCCACTCGGCTTCCGCCGTGTCGTCGTTCAGTCCCTGAATGGTGTCGCCAACCGACAGCACGAAGGCCGGTTGCGTGGCCGCCAATTCCCGCCAGACGCGTTCATAGACACCCGGTCGCGCTTCCCCCGTGCGGTCGCCCAGCAGCACGAAATGGGGGTAGTTAGGAGCCGCGACACCGACGGCCAGCCATGCTGCCACCGCCAGACCGCCGAGCCCGGCCAGAATCCGCCGCATCACTTGGCGCGTCACTTTTCCCCCGCCGGTGCTGCCACGAAGCGGTACCCCACTCCGCGCACCGTCAGCAAGTGCCGCGGCTTGGTGGGGTCACGTTCGATGTAGCGCCGCAAGCGCACGATGAAATTATCGATGGCGCGCGTGTCGGTATCCTCATGCAGCCCCCACACCTCTTCCAGCATGGATTTGCGCGGCACCGGCTTGCCCTCCCGCTGGATCAGAAAGTGCAGCAGGTTAGCCTCCATCAGCGTCAACGGAAACACCTGGTCGCGCACGTGCAACTCCAACAGGTCGAAGTGCACCGATTTATCGCCGAAGGTAAACGAATCGCCAGCCTCCTCAGATGGAGCCGGCGCCAGAGGAATCGCCGCCGCCAGCCACTCGCGGCGGCGCAGCAACCCGCCGATGCGCGCAATCAGGATGGCCAGCTCGAAAGGCTTGGTCAGGTAATCGTCGGCGCCCGCTTCGAAACCAAGCAGGATGTCCGCGGCATGACCGCGCGCGGTCAGCATCAAAGTGGGAATGAACTGCCCTGCCTGGCGCAGTTCCCGCATCACCGTGAACCCGTCCTTGCCGGGCAGCATCACATCCAGCACCACCACGTCGAACCGCGCCGCGTCCGGCAACAACCGTTCCAGCGCCGCTTCCCCCGTCTCCACCACATCCACCTGATAGCCCTCGGCTTCCAGGTTGAAACGCAGGCCCTCGGCAAGATGCAGTTCGTCTTCCACTACCAGGATTCGGCTCATTTGGCGATTGGCAGTTGCAGCGCGAAGGTGCTGCCGAGTCCCGGCCCTTCGCTCTCCGCCCAGGCGCGCCCCCCGTGCCGTTTGGCCACGGAACGCACGATGTATAGCCCCAACCCGGTGCCCTTGATGCGCGACGCCAGCGGCCCCGGCACGCGGTAGAATCGCCGGAAAACACGATTCAGCTCAGATTTGGGAATCCCCGGGCCCTGATCTTTCACCCGCAAGATTACAAAGCGCCCGTCCAGTGTGGCTGTTTCCACCGTGACATTGACCTTCGCGGCCGAGTACTTCACTGCGTTGTCGATCAGGTTCGTAACCGCCGCGCGGATCTCGTCCAGATCCCCGAACACCGTCACCGGACCGAACGGCTGATACCGCAGTCCTTCCGCCGGCACGCGGTGCAGCGTGCGCACCACTTCCACGCTGCAGCGGACCACCTCGTCCAGGTCGATCCGGGTCGGGTTCACACGATGCGCGGCGCTGCCCACGCGGCCCGTACGCAGTACCTGCTCGATGGTGGCAAGCAGCCGGTCGCTGTCCTCCAGCATGGTCCGGTAGAACTCCTGGCGCTTGGCCTCGTCTAGCGTGCGTGTTTGCAGGGTCTCCAGATACAGGCGGATGGACGCCACCGGTGTTTTCAACTCGTGCGTGACGGCATTGATGAAGGCGTCGTGCTGCTCGTTGCGCCGGATCTCGCGGACCACGAAGATCGTGTTGAGCCCGATGCCGCAACTGATCATCAGCACCAGCAGGATCCCCAGCGCCAGCAGGATGCCGTGCCGCCAGTTCAGCAGGAAATAGCCGATGTACAGTACCAGCAGGATGGAGATCAGTCCGACGCCCAGCGCGATATGCCCG
>JANYAH010000331.1 GCA_025361425.1 Candidatus Solibacter sp.
CTGGCGGCACTGTACCGCTGAGGGCGCCCCCGTCTACCGTGCCGGGTCCGTGCCGTTGGACAGGTCGCGCGCCTTGAGGTTTGTGCCAGGTTCGCTGCCGATAAGTAGATGATGGCTTCCACTGATCCGTCGGCGCGACCAGCCGTCGGCCTCGAGCAGCCGGCACATCTCCGGGCCGGTGATCGACTTCAAACGGCTACGTCCAGAATCTGAACGCTCGAATCCGGCTCCCGCCCCTGCTCCTTCAGTACTTCGAGTACGCCAGAGATGGCCTCGCGGATATTGCGCTTGAGCTCGTCGACCGTTTCGCCCTGGGAATAGCAGCCCGGGAGGGCCGGGACCTCTCCCCAGAAGCCGCCATCCGGGTCTTCATGGATGACAACGGCGTAATTCTGCACGTCTCAATTCTCTCACAAGCCGACAGCCCAGTTTCGATTCCGAAGTCCTATCTTGACGCCTTCACTTGAACCTGTCGCCGACTCGTATATCCGCCTGGCCGGCGACGCACTCCCCAAACGCCCATCTGGGAAGCGTCGCTATGCCGCCATTACGTGAAGAATATTGGCCTTCGGTCAATCAGCGTGCTCGTCACTCCGGGCGATAATACATTCTGAATGTTTCTGACCATCACGGGCGCCGCGTCGCTGGCCGTCTGGCTATACCTCTTGTCGGCGCGCGGCGGTTTTTGGCGGATGCGCCCGGACATCCCCGGCCGTGCGCTGCGCACTCCCGCGCCCTCCGTGACGGCGGTGGTTCCCGCGCGCAATGAGGCGGATGTCGTGGGGCGCGCCGTGGGCTCGCTCGCGGCGCAGCGGTACTCAGGCGAGTTCCACCTGACCCTGGTGGACGACGCCAGCCAGGACGGCACGGCCTCTCTCGCTCTCCAAGCCGCACCGCAATTGCGCCTGGTCACGGCGCGCCCGCTCCCCCCTGGTTGGACCGGAAAAATGTGGGCGGTCGCCGAGGGAGTGCGCGCAGTGGCGAGCGATTACCTGCTGCTCACCGACGCCGATATCGTGCACCCGCCGGAGCATCTCGCCGAATTGGTGGCGCGGGCAGAGGATGGCGGGTACGACCTGGTGTCCTTTATGGTCCGCCTGCAATGCCGCTCGCTCGCCGAACAGACGCTGATTCCGGCCTTCGTCTTCTTCTTCTTCCTGCTCTATCCGCCGGCCTGGATTCGCGATCCGCGCTGCCGTACGGCCGGCGCGGCCGGCGGGTGCATTCTCGTCCGCCGCTCCGCCCTGGAGCGCATCGGCGGCATCGCTAGCATCCGCGGCGAACTAATCGACGATTGCGCCCTGGCGCGCGCCGTCAAGCGCAGCGGCGGACGCGTCTGGCTGGGGCTCAGCGACACGGCGGCGAGCATTCGGCAGTACCGCACGTTCGGCGAAATCGGGCAGATGATCTCGCGCACCGCCTACACGCAGCTTGGCCACTCGCCGATGTTGCTGGCAGGCACCGCGGCGGGCCTGGCAGTGACGTATCTCGCGCCGCCGTTGTTGACGCTCGCCGGCCCTCACGGGGCGGCCTCGGGCATGGGCGCGCTGGCGTGGCTCCTCATGACGGCGGCCTACTGGCCGTCGGTGCGCTATGCAAAACGGCACTGGTTCTGGGCGCCGCTGCTGCCCCTGATCGCGCTGTTCTACCTGGGAGCTACGCTACACTCCGCGTTCGCCCACGTTCGCGGCCGCGGCGGCATGTGGAAAGGCCGTGCGCAGTCCGTGGCATGAACCGCTCGTCCGCTGTTCTTCTTCGCTTGCTCCGCGCTCTCTTCGCCCCAGCACTCGAAGCTACTCCCCCATCCCGCGAACACATTCCGAGCGATCGATAAGGCCAGATATCCGCTCTACTCTCGAAGGCCTCTTTGGATGGGATGACGCCGTGTTTTTGCGGCCTCTCCCTCGTTATAGCGCGGGCGGTTCGCCGCTGAGGGAGGCCCCAGTAAGCGAATGGACCAGGAATCACCGTAAAATGTGGGTACCCTTTCGCACAGACATCAGCCTAATGCCATGGCATATTGACGTCGAGTAGTATCCAGTTAGCAAAAGCGGTGCGGCGATGGAGGTCGAGGCGCACGTCCACAACGATGGGCCTCCCTTTCGGATCCGGCAAGGAGGAATCAGTGAAGCAGAAGAAAAGGCAAGGTGAAGAAAGACAAGTAATTGGCAACGGCGGCGAGTTACACCAGACTGCAGGTGGGGATGTGCCAATTCTTACAACGCAACAGGGCGCACCCGTTTCTGATGATCAGAACTCGCTAAAAATTGGCGCGCGGGGACCGACTGCGCTGGAGGATTTTCACTTACGCGAGAAGATTTTCCATTTCGATCATGAACGTATTCCCGAGCGTGTCGTCCACGCTCGCGGCTACGGCGCCCACGGTTACTTTGAAAATTACCAACCACTTTCGGACATCACTTCAGCCGATCTTTTCCAGCGAACAGACGAGAAGACTCCGGCCTTCGTGCGCTTCTCGACGGTGGCCGGCAATAAAGGCTCTGCCGACCTCGCGCGCGATGTGCGCGGTTTCGCCGTGAAGCTCTATACCAAACAGGGCAACTGGGACATAGTAGGAAACAACATGCCGGTGTTCTTCATCCAGGATGCCATCAAGT
Source organism: Candidatus Solibacter sp. (assembly GCA_025361425.1). Classification (GTDB taxonomy): domain Bacteria; phylum Acidobacteriota; class Terriglobia; order Bryobacterales; family Bryobacteraceae; genus Solibacter. Next base: position 2,619 of record JANYAH010000331.1, read on the forward strand.
TCCCGGATCTCATTCACGCGGCCAAAGCGGAGCCCAACAGCGACTTCCCGCAGGCGCAGACAGCTCACGACAACTTTTGGGACTTCATCTCGCTTACGCCCGAAAGCATGCACATGATCATGTGGATTATGTCCGACCGCGCCATCCCCCGTTCCTTCCGCTTCATGGAAGGCTTCGGGGTGCACACTTTTCGGTTGCTGACGGCAGAAGGAAAGTCAACTTTCGTCAAGTTCCACTGGAAGCCGAAGCTGGGCATGCAGTCCGTCGTGTGGAATGAAGCCGTAAAGATCAATGGCGCGGATCCGGACTTCCATCGAAGAGATTTGTGGAACGCCATACAGTCCGGCAACTTTCCAGAATGGGAACTAGGACTGCAGCTTTTTGACGAAGCGTTCGCCGACTCATTCGAGTTCGACGTGCTGGACGCTACCAAACTAATTCCGGAAGAACAAGTGCCAATCCGGCGGGTTGGCCGGCTGGTACTGGATCGTTGCGTTGATAACTTTTTCGCGGAGACCGAGCAGGTAGCATTTTGCACCAACAATATTGTTCCGGGAGTCGATTTCAGTAACGACCCATTGCTGCAGGGGCGCAATTTCTCCTACCTTGATACCCAGGTAAAGCGTCTAGGCGGGCCGAATTTCACTCATATCCCAGTGAACGCTCCGAAGTGCCCGTTCCAGAACTTCCAACAGGATGGCCACATGGCGATGGTCAATCCGAAGGGCCGGGCGAATTACGAGCCCAATTCGTGGGGTGGCGTTGCCGGTGGACCGCGCGAGTCCCATGAGATTGGATTTAAGTCTTTCCCTGGAGAGGAGAAGGGACGCAAGGTTCGCGAGCGCTCGGAAACTTTTGCGGATCACTATAGCCAGGCACGGATGTTTTACGCGAGCCAGACCAAAGTAGAGCAGGGGCACATCGCCGCCGCGATCGTCTTCGAGTTGAGCAAGGTCCAAAGCGCGGCAATCCGAGTGCGCGTCGTGTCCCACCTGCTCGATATCGATACCAAACTGGCGGACAGCGTAGCAACGGGATTGGGCATACGGGAAACCGTGAAGGCCGCCACTCCCGCAATCGAGCCGCGAAAGGATCTAAAGCCGTCCAAAGCTCTCAGCATCATGCGCAATCCTCCGCAGACTTTTGCCGGACGAAAGGTCGGCGCATTGGTGACCGATGGTGTCGACCGTTCGCTTCTGGATGCTCTCAAGAAGGCACTCCAAGGGGAGGGCGCAACGCTGGAGCTTATTGCCCCAACCGTGGGAGGAGTGGAATTGAGCGACGGAACGCGGATCGAAGCCGATCAGAAAATCGGTGGCGGCCCGTCAGTACTGTATGACGCCGTAGCCGTTCTTCCGTCCGAAGAGGGTACCAAGCTTCTGATCAAGAACGCGGCCGCCCGAGACTTCGTTTCCGATGCGTTCGCTCACTTAAAATTCATTGCCTACGTGAGCGCTGCCATGCCCCTGTTTGCGAAGGCAGGCATTGCTGGAGATTTAGACAATGGTTGCATCCATCTCACCCAAGCCAAAGATGCGGCGGCGTTTGTGGCCGCCTGCCGAAATGTCCGTCAATGGGAGCGGGAAAAAGTCGTAACATCTTGACGTGAAAACCAGAATGGCGGCGGTAAAGGATGCGTGGTCCGTTCCCGGCCGACCCGTTTGAAGAGCGCACTTCGGAGCCAGACGCTGCCGTGGCCGCAGCGTGGTTACCGTCTCTCGAACCGGTTGCGGCGTTGACGCTGGGACCTGTCATGCGCCACACTTTCCCCTGACCGCGGATTTCGACACCCTTAAAGGTGACCGGTTGGATCCTCCCGCCGGGCAGCCTGACACCTTCGACGATCAGACCATCACCGTCCAGTATGATGGGACGTACCCTTATTCTGAAAAGGCGCTCCGCAAGCTGGAAATGCTTCACCTTCTTACCTTCTAAAGGTTGAGTAGCCGGCGTGCAATGGCGCGCAATGAGGGTCTGGAATGGTGGTATTTCTGGCATCCGTGGCACTGTGGAATAAGCCGTATATTTTTGATTATAAGGGGTTTGTTTTATGTCCTACTTATCGATTCGTGATCTCGACCTGAAAGGCAAGCGTGTTTTCATCCGCGTGGATTTTAATGTGCCGCTGCAAAAGAACCCGCAGGGCATGATGGAAATCACCAGCGACAAGCGCATTCAGGCGTCGCTGCCCACCATTCAATATGCCCTGAACCACGGGGCCGGCGTGATTCTGGCGTCGCACCTCGGCCGTCCCAAGGGGAAGCCGAACGCCGACATGAGCTTGCAGCCCGTGGCCGCGCGGCTGCAGCAGTTGCTCCAGCGCCCGGTAAAAATGGCGCCCGATTGCGTCGGGTCGAGTGTCGATGCCATGAAACCCGCTCCCGGTGAAGTCCTGCTGCTGGAAAACCTGCGCTTCCACGCCGAGGAGGAGAAGAACGATCCCGCGTTCGCGCAAAAGCTGGCCGCGCTGTGCGATCTCTATGTCAACGATGCGTTCGGCTCCGCGCATCGCGCCCATGCTTCCACCGAGGGCATGATTAAGTATGTCCCGCGGGCGGCCGCCGGGCTGCTCATGGAACAGGAACTGAAGTACCTCGGCATGGCCACCACCAATCCGCCGCGCCCCTGCGTGGCCATTCTGGGCGGCGCCAAGGTGTCCGACAAGATCGAAGTCATCCAGAACCTGGGCAAGGTGGTCGATCGCCTGGTGATCGGCGGCGCCATGGCGTATACCTTCCTGCGCGCGCAGGGCCTGCCCACCGGCAAGTCGCTGGTGGAGGAAGACAAGATCGAACTGGCTAGGGAATTGCTCGCTAGCCTTGGCGACAAACTCCTCCTGCCCGTGGATCACGTGGTGGTTTCGGAGATCGCGGCCGGTGCGACTTATGAGGTGGTGCGGCGCATTCCCGACGACAAGATCGCCGTGGATATCGGGCCCGCCACCATCGCGGAATTCTCCCGCGTGGTGGCCGGCGCCAAAACCGTGATCTGGAACGGTCCCATGGGAGTTTTCGAGAAGCCGCCATTCGACAAAGGTACCGTGGCGCTGGCCATAGCCGTGGCGGATTCCGGGGCCGTCAGCGTGGTGGGCGGCGGCGATTCCGAGAAGGCCATCAAGGCTGCCGGCGTCACCGCCAGAATCTCGCACGTTTCCACCGGCGGCGGAGCGTCCCTGGAGTTCCTCGCCGGAGTTGAACTACCCGGCGTGGCTGCACTCAACCGGTAACAACTTGTATCTCCGAAAACCTGGGGCGGGGCCGGGGCCTCGCCTCGATTTCCGTTTTGCACTATAAAACTGACGGTCTTTCCGTCCACGGCCAACCCGCGCCACTCTCCCCACCAGAAAACCCATAATTACAGGATACTTACCGGTATTTCACGGGAGAGTTGCGTTTTACAGAGCAAAACCAACCGCGTTCTCACCGATTCGCTTTGCACAATTTCGGAGTTCCGAATACAATTAGCGCAACTCTGGTGGAGTGGGGTTGACCGGTGCGCTTCTGTGCCCGCCAACTCAGCCAAAAAACCATGAAAGCCGTAGTTTTTGTCTAGATTTTGAGATTTTTGGAAAGAGGATATCAGGCCCAGTCGCATCTATTCAATGATTGCCATTCTGTGCCTGCTCACAGCGGGTACGGTCTGGTCACAGGACACAAAAGGTACCATCAGCGGCAGAGTTACCGACCCCAGCGGATCCGTCATACCGGGCGCTCAAGTCCTGGTCACCAACCCCGCCATGGGAACCAAATCGGATCTCACCACAAATGCCGAGGGCATTTACCGGGCGGCGGCACTTTCGCCTGGCGCCTATCAGGTGGAAGTCACCTCAGCGGGATTCAAGAAATCCATACGCGCCGTCGAAGTCCGTGTGGCCGACCGTCTGGACATCAGCGTGGTGCTGGAAATCGGCGCTTCGGAACAGTCGGTGACCGTGAACACAGAGACTGCGCTCCTCAATACCGAATCCGCCTCCCTGGGCACCGTCGTGGATTCCAAACGGGTGGCGAGCCTGCCGTTGTCTTACGGCAATCCCTTCCTGCTCATCGGGCTGACCGCCGGCGTGACGTTTAACGGCAGCGTTCGGCTGGATCGTCCGTTCGAGCCCACCCACATCGTCAACTTCTCGATGGGCGGAACGCGCGGCAACCTCAACGACATTACGATTGACGGCGCGCCTGCCACCGCCACCGCCAACGCCTTCGAGGTGACCGCGTCCTACGTGCCTCCCACCGATATCGTGCAGGAGTTCAAGGTTCAAACTAACACCTTCGACGCCCAATTCGGGCAAACGCAAGGTGGCGTCACCAATATCAGCATTAAAAGTGGCACCAACAGCTTCCATGGGAGCGTCAACTATTCCTTCCAGCGCCCCGGTTTCTGGGCCAACGATTTCTTCCTCAACCGGGCCGGCACGCCGCGGCCGGACTTCCTGTTCAACCGCTGGGGCGGCTCCTTCAGCGGCCCGGTCCGCATCCCGAAGGTGTACAACGGAAAGAATAAGACCTTCTTCCTGTTCGGCTATGAGGGCATCCACGATTCACGCCCGCGGCACGACGACACCACCAACAGCATTCCCACCCCGGCTATGCGCAGCGGAGACTTCTCTGGAATGCTGACCGCTGCCACCGGCGGACCGCAATACACCATTTACGACCCCGCCACGCGCACCGGTCCGGTCGGCGGCCGCTACACCCAAACCCCGTTTCCGGGGAACAAGATCCCGGCCACCCGTTTTGACAAAGTCGGCGCGGCGATCCTCTCCTATTACCCCTCCACCGAACTGACGCCGACCGATGCCGTGGGTCTGCAGAATTACAAGGATGCCACCACGGCGGAAAAGGCCAAGTACTACAACGACACCTTCCGCGTGGACCAGAACCTGGGCGACCGCCAGCGCTTCTTTGTCCGCTACAGTTCCTACATCCGCAACAGCACGTACAACGAGTACTTCAAGAACGCGTTCGTGGGGGACCAATTCTATTTCTACTCGAAGAACGCCGCCTTCGATCACGTCGCTACCCTTTCGCCCACCATGGTCTTAAACTCGCGGTACAGCTATAACCGCTTCATCCGCGGCGGCGACCAGCCGGCCGCGGCCGTCGGATTCGACCTGGCTTCCCTGGGCTTCTCGCCGCAATACATTAGCCAGGTTCCGAAAGACCAGGTGCGCTTCCCGGGCATCGCCTTTGCCAGTACGAGCTATATCGGCAACGCACACACCAATGAGAACCGGCCGGTAATGAACCACACCGTGGCCTCCACGCTGACCAAATCCGCGGGCGCGCATGCCATCCGCACCGGATTTGAGTACCGCGTCTACCAGGAAGCCGGTGCGTTCAAGAGCAATAAGCAGACTGGAATCTACACCTTCGGCACCACCTGGACGAGGGGACCGGCCGACAACGCCGCCGGCTCGCCGAGCGGCCTCGGCCAATCCGTGGCCGCCGTTCTGCTTGGCCTGCCAGATTCGGGCAGCATCACCCGCCAGTCGGATTACATCGAGCAGTCCGGCTCCTGGGGAATGTTCGTTCAGGACGATTGGAAAATCACCCCGAAACTCACGTTGAATCTGGGGTTGCGCTATGAGTTTGAGACGGCTCTCCATGAGCGCTTCAACCGCAGCACTCTCGGCTTCGATACCACTTATACGCAGCCCATTTCGGCCGCGGCGCAGGCGGCTTATGCCACCACTTACCCCAACATAGCCAATGGCTTTCCGCAGCTTCCCCCGAGCGCCTTCGCCCTCAAGGGCGGCATGACCTTCGCGGGACAGAACGGCAATAACGGTAACCTCTACAACACTCCGAAGAACGTGTTCATGCCGCGCCTCGGCCTCGCCTACCAGATCGACAACAAGACGGTACTGCGTACCGGCTTCGGTATGTTCGCCGGCTTCCTGGGCGAGCGCCGCGGAGACGTTTTCCAGAACGGCTTCACCCAGAACACCAACATGACCGTGAGCAGCGACAATGGACTGCACTTCCTGACTACTCTCGCCAACCCCTACCCCAATGGCGTGGCCGACGCGGTAGGCGCGGCTGCCGGCTCGCAGACGTACTTCGGACAAGGCTTCACTTATTTCAACCAGGATCCCAAGATCCCCATCACAATGCGTTGGGAACTCAGCCTGCAACGCCAGTTCAAACAGTTCCTCATCGAGGCCAACTACCTGGGAAACAAGACCAATCACATCGAGATCACGCGCAACATCAACACCCTGCCGCGGCAATACCTCAGCACGCTGCCGACGCGCGACGATGTCTACAACAACCTGCTGACCGCCAACTTCTCGAATCCGCTGTACGGCTTGGTTCCGGGTAACAGCCAGGGCGCGTACACCGGCACCAACACCTCGCGGCAAACCTTGCTGTCGCCTTACCCCGCTTTTGGCAACAGCACCATCAACACCACCGAGAATACCGGCTATTCCTGGTATCACAGCTTCCAGTTCACCGCCTCCAAGCGGTTCGCTAAAGGATACACGGTTCAGGGAAGCTACACGTTCCAGAAGTGGATGCAGGCCGTCAACCTGCTGAATGCCGCCGACCTCGCGCCGGTTCGCGAAATTTCCGATGCCGACGCGCCGCACCGCATCAACATCTCTAGCGTCTGGTCGCTGCCCTTCGGCAAAGGCCGGGCGTTGCTGAACAGCAGCAACGGTGTGGTTTCGCGCATCGTCGGCGGATGGGAAGTTTCCGGTATCTGGAGTATCCAGAGCGGATTCGCTCTCCCCTGGGGCAATGTGATCTTCTACGGTGACCCGAAGAATATCCAGTTGCCGCTCGGCCAGCGGTCGGCCGATCACTGGTTCAACACCGCCAACTTCGAGACGGCTGTCGCCAAGGGGTTACTCGGCAACCAGCTTCGCACTTGGCCCTTCCGCATCCCCACGCTGCGTGGACCTCGCCAAAACAACATCGATATCGCGTTGATCAAACAAACCCGGATCGGCGAAGGCAAGAATATCGAGTTCCGTGCCGAGGCGCTCAACGCCGGCAACCACCCGCTTTTCCCGAACCCGAACATGACGGTTACCAGCCTTCAGAGCGTCAACAATACCGGCTTCGGGCAGATCAGCGCTTCCACCATGAACAACTACGCCCGCCGTCTCCAGATGAGCCTGCGGTTCTTGTTCTAAACCTTGACCACTACTGGGGCGGACGCAGTGGGTCCGCCCCTTTTTCTTTGGACCGTGACCCGGTCCCGCAGGAATCGCTCATTCAAGTAGGTACGCCGAACTTCGGCAGCACCCAGCGCATCACGGCAAAGTAGCCTGCCGGAAGCAGAATAAAAATCAACCAATCGTGCATTTCAATGATTTAGATGCTCGTGGCACGCCTCTGGTGACAAAACATCTCGCCCGTACCTCAATAAATGTCGAAAATCGCCCACCCTTCACCGCCAACTAAATTCTTGGTAGAATAAGACTTAACACTATTAGGAGCGAGCTTGGCAGACCAGGAATTACCACCACAGGGTCCCCCTCCGCCGCCCTCCGCCGGGCAACCGAATTTGCCTGGATTGGGCGGCAGCGACGGCGGCAATAAGAACGTGATCCCCGTCAATATCGAAGACGAAATGCAGCGGTCTTACCTGGATTACGCCATGAGCGTGATCATCGGCCGCGCCCTTCCCGATATCCGCGACGGGCTCAAACCCGTACACCGGCGCATTCTCTTCGGCATGCACGAAATGGGGCTCACCCCCAACCGGCCCACCACTAAATCCGCCAAGATCACCGGCCAGGTGATGGGCAAGTACCATCCCCACGGCGATTCCGCCATCTACGATTCGTTGGTCCGCATGGCCCAGCCCTTCGCCATGCGCTATCCCCTGGTCGATGGCCAGGGAAATTTCGGCTCCGTGGATGGCGATCCCCCCGCCGCCATGCGGTATACCGAAGCCCGCCTCTCCAAGGTCGCCACCGCCCTGCTGGAAGACATCGACAAGGAAACCGTCGATTTCAAGCCCAACTACGACGATAGCGAGCAAGAGCCCGAAGTTCTGCCCACCCGCGTTCCCAATCTCCTGGTCAACGGCTCCAGCGGCATCGCCGTCGGTATGGCGACCAACTTCCCGCCCCACAACCTCACCGAGATCGTCAACGCCACCATTTATCTCATCCAGAACCCCACCGCCACCCTCGCCAAAATCATGGAGTTTGTGCAGGGCCCGGATTTCCCCACCGGCGGCTTCATCCTGGGTCGCCAGGGCATCCTCAGTGCCTACATGACCGGACGCGGCCAGTTGAAACTGCGCGCCCGCGCTTCCATTGAGAAGATGCCCAAGGACCGCGAGCAGATCGTGGTCACCGAGATCCCCTACCAGGTCAACAAGTCCCGCCTCATTGAGAACGCGTCGGCGCTCGTCAACGAAAAGAAAATCGAAGGCATCGGCGATATCCGCGATGAGAGCGACCGCGACGGCATGCGCATCGTCTTCGAACTCAAGCGCGGTGAACAGGCCGAGGTGGTCCTCAACAACCTCTATAAGCATACCCAGCTCCAGACCGGCTTCGGCATCATCATGCTGTCCATCGTCAACGGCCAGCCCCGCGAACTCGGCCTCCTCGATTGCATCAAGTTCTTCATCGATCACCGCATCGAAGTTGTCCGCCGGCGCACCGAGTTCGAACTGCGCAAGGCGCGCGAGCGCGAGCATATCTTGCTCGGCTTCCAGAAGGCGCTCGACCACCTCGACGAAGTCATCCGCATCATCCGCGCCGCCAAGATGCCGCGCGAGGCCCGCGAGGGCCTGATCGCCGCCTTCCAGTTCACCGATAAGCAGGCCCAGGCCATCATCGAACTCCAGTTGCAGCGCCTCACCGGCATGGAGCAGCAGAAAATCCTCGACGAACTGGCCGATATCCAGCGCCGCATCGCCGAGTACCTCGAACTCCTGGGCTCCGACACCATACTGCGCGCCCTCATCATCAAGGAACTCAAAGACGTCCAGAAGAGTTTCGGCGACGAGCGCCGCACCGAAATCATCGAGGATACCGGCGAGATCAAGCTCGAAGACCTGGTGGCCGTGGAAGACGTCGCCATCACCGTCACCCGCGGCGGCTACCTCAAGCGCACCAGCGTCGATACCTACCGCCGGCAAACCCGCGGCGGCAAGGGCCGCATCGGTATGGGCACGCGCGCCGAAGATTTCGTGGAGCGCCTCATTGTCGCCTCCACCCACAGCTATTTATTAATCTTCACCACGCGCGGCCGCGTCTACTGGCTCAAGGCTTACGAGATTCCCGACGCCAGCACCACCGGCAAAGGCAAGCACCTTACCAACCTCATCAACCTGCAATCCGACGAGGAGGCCAAGGCCTTCCTCAGCGTCAAGGGTTTCGTGGCCAACCAGTACGTCGTGATGGTCACCAAACACGGCGTCATCAAGAAGAGCGAACTCACCGAGTTCGATCACCCCATGTCGCGCGGCATCATCGCCGTGTCCTTGGACGAGGGCGACGAATTGATCGGCGCCAAGATATCCCAGGGCGACAATTACATCTTCCTCGGCTCGCACCGCGGCCAGGCGATCCGCTTCCGCGAAGAGGACGTGCGCCCCATGGGCCGCCAGGCGCGCGGCGTGCGCGCCATGAGTCTCGCCCATGACGATTATCTGGTCGGCATGGAAGTGGTCGAGAAGGAGGGACTCCTCCTGTCCATCGCCGAAAACGGTTACGGCAAGCGCACTCAGTTGGAAACCTACCGCCTCACCTCGCGCGGTGGCAAGGGCGTAATCAACATGAAAACCACCAACAAGACTGGACGCGTGGTGGACGTGCTCCTGGTGAAGGAAGATTCCGACCTGATGATCGTCAGCCACAACGGCAAGATGATCCGCATCGAATCTTCCACCATTCGTCAGGCCGGCCGCTCCACCCAGGGAGTCCGCCTGGTGAATCTGGAGGACGGCGACAAGGTGGCCGCCGCCAGCGTCCTGGCCGAAGCCGAGGAATCTCCCACTGAAGAGACGGAGATGCTTCCGCTTCAGTAGACTATGAAAAGTGGGGCCATGCCCCGCCCATCGCCATGCCGACACTTGTAGACCTTACACTTCGCAGCGGGATTGAAGAGAAACAGCGCAAGCTCCTCGCCAATCTCGCCGCCATGGGCCGCGTGATCGTGGCCTTCTCCGGCGGCACCGATTCCGCCTATTTGGCGTGGGCCGCCCACCGCGCCCTCGGCGCTAACGCCGTGGCCATCACCGCGGATTCCGCCTCGCTGCCGGAATCTCACAAGCGCGATGCCGAAGCCTTCGTGGAAACTTTCGGCATCGTCCACGAGTACGTCGCCACCCGCGAGTTCGAAAACCCGGACTACGTGCGCAACAGTCCGGACCGCTGCTTCCATTGCAAGGACGAACTCTTCACCCGCCTCGAAGCCGTCGGCCGAGAGCGCGGCTATCGGCATATCGTCTACGGCGTCAACGTGGACGACCTGGGCGACTACCGCCCCGGCCAAGGCGCCGCGAAGCAGCATCAGGTGGCAGCGCCCCTGGCCGACGCCGGCCTGTCCAAGGCCGAGATCCGCGAACTCTCCCGCCTCGCCGGCCTGCCCACCTGGGACCGTCCCGCCTCGGCGTGCCTCAGTTCCCGCATTCCCTACGGAACGCCGGTCACCATTCAGAACGTCAAGACCGTGGAGACCGGCGAAGAGGAAATCAAGGCCCTCGGCTTCCGCCAATTCCGCGTGCGCTTTCACGGCGAGGTAGTCCGCATCGAAATCGCCCGTGAAGAGATGGCACGCGCGTTAACCATGGAAATGGCGCAGCGCTTCACCGCAATCTTCAAGACCCTGGGCTTCAAATACGTCTCGCTTGACCTGGAAGGCTATCGCCAAGGCTCTCTCAACGAAGTCCTCAATCTGAAGTAGAGGCGGCGCAGCGCCCGCTACCCGCCGCCAAACCGCTTCCACCCGCTGCGCTTGGGCGCAGCCACGCCGAGTAACGCACGAAACGGCACAGACTCAGCTTCCGAGAGCGGCTGGCTGCCGCGCAGCAGCTGTACCACTTCCAACATGCGGCAAAAATGGTCGACGCAGTGCCAGCAAGTGCGCAGGTGCCGGTCCATCATTTCACGGTCCCGCCACGCCGTGCGCCCGTCCACCACGTCCAGGAACGCCTTGGTCGGCAGGCAGTCCGGCCCCGCCCCCGCGGCCGCCTCGCGCCCCAGCGCCGGACCATTTTCGGCGAGCAGCGTGCGCCGCCAGGAATCCACCTTGCCGCGGATCAGTTCCGCCGCGCGATCCCGCACCTTCTCCACGGTTTCGGCGGAAACGCGCAGCATCGGTCCCACCTGTGCCGGCGAGTAGCCCATGGTTTCAAACCATGCCGCCTGCCTCTCCGTCATCGTCAGCGGCTCAAGCGCCGCCGTCAGCGTTTCCAGATCGATGGAAATTTCAGCGGCCGGCGCCCCCAGTTCCGCCACCATGAGCTGCCGCACTTGCGCCACAAACCAGCGCTCTTCGGGTTGTTCACTGGATTGAAAAATGCCCGTTTCGGGCTTGCGGATAGTCACCAAAATGTGGTCCAGCAACCCCGCGTCGCCGGCCCTCTCCGGCGCGTAGTGCACCACCGCCCTGCGGATCACCGGCACATAATAGGAAATGAAATGCGTCCACCCCTCAGGTAGATCGGCCCGGCAATCCCGGACCATTTCGTAGCAAGTATAAATCATCCTCTCGATATTACCCCAGTAGGACAGGCATCCCGGCCTGTCTCTAACTTTGCAACAGTTTTTGCCGAACGCCCCATACTTTTCTCACGGACCCTGTGGGGCAGACCCCACGCAGGCAAGAAACCTAAGTGGCATTGCGCGAAGGTCTGCCCCACCCATCGTATGTGGAAGCAAAAATCACTGAACAATATAGAAACTCCCGGGGCAAGCCTTCCGCCTGCCAATTCTTCCCGCCGTCTTCAATCGCCCGCTTGCGCCGGCGACGCCGCGGGGGTAAGCTCCCCAATAGAGGCACTGTACCCATGAAATTTGTCTTGCGGATTGCTTTGTGTTGCAGCCTCGCCGCCGGCGCCGCTGTGGCGCAGCGGCGCGGCGGAGGCGGAGGCGGCGGTTTTCGCGGAGGTGGCGGCATCACCCGAGGTGGAATCGGTGGCGGCGGAATGGGCGGCGGCATCACCCGTGGCGGATTCACCGGCGGTGGGATGGGCGGCGGCGGTTTTCGCGGCGGAATGAGCGGCGGTGGGATGGGCGGCGGCGTGTTCCGCGGCGGATTCACCGGCGGCGGTTTTCGAGGCGGAATGGGCAGTGGCATCGGCCGCTCCTGGAATTTCCCCGGCTACTCCTACAGCTCCTATCGTCCTTACCTCTACTCCGGTTATGGCCTCGATTTCGGCTACTCGCCCGAGTACACCGATTACGGCTACAGCTCGTATCCGGCCTACAGCTATCCCATCTACCAGCCCTCACCGAATGTGACCGTGGTGTATGCGCCACCGGCGCAAGAGCCAACGCCGGCCACGCTCTACGTAGAGCGCGTCAATCCGATCACTCGCGAGAGAGACCAGTACGGGCAGCAGACCGACCGCTCCACTTCCGCCACGAACTCCGCTCCACCCATCTACTTGATCGCATTCCGCGATCATACGATCCGTGCGGCCGCCGCCTATTGGGCGGAAGGCGGCACGCTACATTACATCACTTTGGAACACGAACAGAAGCAGGCCGCGCTCAACATGGTAGACCGCGACCTCAGCGGCCAACTCAACCGAGAACGCCGAATCCCCTTCGCGCTTCCGGCATCTCAGTAAGTCCGGGCCGTTTTCCGGCTGGATTACGGCTTAGGACGGCTCTGTACGGCTGTTTACAAGCTGATGGTTGCGTACTATTTTTGTATAATCTAGACTCACAAGACAACCGTAACGACGTGGTACAGTGATTGACCAGTAACGGAGGGCCTCAATGAAGGCGACCCTGTTTTACGCAATTGTTATATTAGCGTCCGCTCCGTCTCCGATCTTTGGACAACAGAGCCTCCATTCAATTCAGAAGATGGAGGCCTCCGGAGACACCATGGGCGCGCGTACCGCGCTGGCCCGTGCCGCTCACACCGCTCCCAACAGCGTGGCCGCCTGCACCGCATACGCGGAGTTCCTGGATCGCTACGGCGACCCCGGCGCGCGCGAGGCCTACGGCAAACTGCTCGCCGCGCTGCGCAATAGCGGCGATTCCGCCCGCGCCGCCACGGTGGCCCGCCGCCTCGCGCTGCTCGATCTTTTGGCCGGCGACCGCAACGCCGCCATCACCAACCTCGATACCTACCGCGCGGCCGGCGGCAAAGCCGACTCCCTGGGCACACCGCCCGCCGAGAAATCTCCGGCCAACCCAGGCACCGCCAATATCCCCGGTCCCCTCCGCTCCTTCGCCCGCATGGCCGCCCTCTCTCCCGATGCCGACCCCTCCGACGTGCTGCCCGCCCTGGCACGCAACGTCGTGACCAACGGCTACCAGGCGTCGCACAATAACGAATCCCTGGAACAGACCGAGTTCCTCAAGCTGGTGCACCGCTACCTCGCGCAGGCCCGCGAGCTGGAAAAACTCTCCGGCGAGACCCGCACCATCAAGATCGACACTTGCGATTCGCCCGCGACCGGGGAACTGCTTCGCATCCTGGGCTTCCGCATGCGCGGCGGCTGCGGCAGTGAAGTGGTGCTCGAAACCGTCAACGCCCCGCGCGCCTTCATCACCACAGACTCCGGCTTTCCGGTCAACGACCTGGAGCAGGCCCTGCGCACCAATCGCCCGTTCGCTTACGATTTCCACCCCACGGCTGTCCCCGTGATGTTCGGTCCCTCTTATTGGAGCAGTCCCAAAGACAAAGATAAGGATGCCGCCAATTTCATCGAGAACTTCATCTCCGACCCCTCCATGTGCCGCCTCTACCTGGGCTTTTCCAAGCTGGACACGGACACCGGCCAGGCCATGCGCAAGGTGGCCAGCCTGACCCGCCTGAAAGCCTATTCGCACGTGCTGGATTTCTTTGGCGGCATGTTCGAAATCCGCGACGGCAAGGCCGTGATTCCGGGCGGCCCGCGCGCCGCCGCCGGTTGGGCTGAACTCGCCGGCGCCTCGCCCGATAATGGCGCCGCGTTCTTTGACAAGCTCATGGCCAAGGACGATGGATGGCTCGCCAGCCTCTACGACGCCCTGGCCCGCATCCAGGGTCCGGTGAAAGATTACCTGACCGACCCCGTACGCATGAAGCGCTTCTATACCGCGGTCCGCGGGCGTATCACCAGTCCTGGTCCCGCCCGGCCCGTATTCCGCGCCAACACCGACATGATGCTGTTCACCACGCGTTTGCGCGTGGACCCCAATGGCAAGCCACACATTCCCGGCAGCCTGGAAGTGTGGCGCAACCTCTTCGTCAACCATCCCCAGGGCAAATACGACAGCAAGCTCACCAAACTGGCCGCCAACTGGAAAGAGCCGGACGACGTGCTGGAAGCCCTCTTTGCGCTCTCTCGCAAGGCGGTGGAAAATGAGCCGCTGAAAATCTTCATGGCCATCGGCGATATTGACCGCAACCGCACTACGCCGCTCAGCGCAGCCACCGTGGATCGCCTGGCGCGCGAGTATCACACTTACGGCAGCCAGTATCCGCTGTTCAGCGAATCGCGCAGCATCTCGGAACAGTCCATCGTCCTGTTCCTGGATCGGATGGCGGCCATCGGCAAGGTGAAAGACCCGCCGCTGCACTCCGACCTGTCCGGCACCTTCCAGTCCCTGGTGGGTCTCTGGCAAATCCTGGTAAGGCAGCAGAGCATTCCCGACGCGCAGGCCGATACCGTATTCTCCGGCATCGTCGGCGGCTTCGCCCAGGTGCGCAGCAATCGCGAACTCTTCGATGCGGGCCGCAACGGCGTGAAGTTGCTGCTCGGCGTCACCGCCCCCATCGGCGACCCTCACGGCAAGATGCTGGACCTGCTGGCCGGCAATCCCACCGATTCCGAAACCCATGACCAGATGGTGCAAGACCTGATGCGCATCCTCGAAGCGCAGCGCATCGTCTCGCTCGATACCCTATTCCAACTTGCCGATCACATCGAGGCCGTAGCCAAGGGCGAAAAGCTCGACCCCAAGCTGGTCAACAAACTGGCCAGCCGGATCAGCGAAATTCAGTTGCCGCGTGCCTCCCTCTCCGCCACTGAAAGGAACGCCATGGGCTTCGGGTATTGGACCGACCGCCACCTGGAGGCGGAGCGTAAACTCAATCTGCGAGCCTCCCTTGAGAAAGCCGCTGGCGATCCGGAAAAGGTGAAGGAAACGCGCGCGCTGCTGGCGCCCCTGCTCCGCGATACCCTGCTCTCTTTCAACTACGCCCACTACGCGCCTCCAGGCGCCCAGATTCTTTATACCAACCCGGTCTTCGTGCGCAGTCATGATTTCATCGGCATGCAGGGCACCGATCGCACTTGGCGCCCCACCGAACTCTACGGCACCGGCTGGCCCTCCAACGGCGGCGGACGCCTCGTCGGTTCGCTTTCCTCGCTGCCCTACGCGCTGGCCGAAGCCGAACAGAACTTCCTGATTCCCACCCAGACCCAGGCGCTGATCTGGGGCGACCTGGTTCCCCAGATGATCCTCAGCGCCAAGATCCCGCGTTTCTGGCAGGTCACTTCCGCCCAGGTTCACTGGGTGGGATTGCACCTGCGCTACGGCCGCGAACTGCTCGCCGAAGCCGCGCTCTCTAGCGACCTGCGGACCCAGGTAGTCGCCTCGCTCGGCACCCTCGCCGCGCCGGCCCGTACCCATCAGGTGGCGCAGTTCCTGGAACAGGGCGCGGTGCGCGAAGCCGCCGACCGCGTCACGCCATCGGAGATGTACCTGATCGCTCGCGAAGTGGGCGCCGGGCGCAACCCGCAGACCTCGCCTCTGCTGGCCGAGTTGCAGCGCATGGCCGACGCCTCTCCCAAGGAAATCAACCACACCGCCATCTCACGCGCATTCGGCACACCTAAGCCGACCCTGGCCAACTCCTACGAGCCCGAGATTTTGAACCTGCGCACCTTCCCCACTCTGATGGGCTATTCCAGCCGCATCATGGCCGAGAGTTGGGAATCCAACAGCCTGTATTGGGCTGCGCTGGCCGACGAACTCAGCATTGCGCCCACCCAGCTCAACGTGCGCATCCCCGAGTGGACGCGCAAACTGGTGGAACAAATCTTTGCCTCCCACCTGGAAGACTGGCCCGCCGTCCTGAAGTCCCTGCGCTTCGTAGGCGACGATGTCCGTGCGCGCACCCGTGCCCTGGCAGCCGAACAGAAGGCATCTCTGCAACAGTAGAAAATACCCCGGTAAACCATCATGACGATTTCGCGACGAGGATTTCTTGGGATGACCGCGGCTGGCGCCGTCATCCGCGCACAGGATAGCGGACAGCGCCCCATCTTTCGAGTCAAGGTCGATATGGTGGTGCTCAGTTTTCAGGTGACCGATAACAAGGGTCACTATGTCAACGGACTCAAGCCCACCGATTTCCGCATTTACGAAGACGGCATTCTAGAGCAGATCTCCACCTTCGCCGAAGGCGCCAAGGCGCCCCTCGCGGTGGCCCCGGACGGTGCCACGCGCCCGCTGCTGGAAGTCAACCAGGACGCGCTCCCGGGCATGGAACGCCCCGACGCCTTCGTCGGCACCAACGTCTTCGTCCTCTTCGACACCAGCAATTTCATGTATAAGGGCTTCGTCTACGCGGAGGACGCTATCGCCGATTTCGTGCGCGGGCTGGACCGCGCCGATTCCATCGCGGTCTACACCTTCAGCCGCAATCTGTCCCGCGCCGCCCCTCTAACGCGCGATCACTCTACCGCCATCGCCGGATTGCGCAAGAGCGTCGCGGGCGACGATACCGCCCTCTATAACGCCCTGCTCCTGGCCCTGCGCGATGCCGCCAAGGTCCCCGGCCGCAAGGTCATCATCGTCTTCTCCAACGGTCCCGACAACGCCAGCATGGTGGCGCCGGACGACGTCCGCGCCGTGGCCGAAGACGAGGGGGTTCCCATCTACGTCATCTCCACCGCCGAAGTGAATAAGGACCCCATCTCCAGCAACGTCTTCAAACGCATCTCCCAGCGCACCGGCGGCAAAGCCTATTTCGCCAAGACCTGGCAGAAACAGGTCGAGGCCTTCGAAGACATCCGCGAAGATCTGGGGAACTCCTACACGGTCACCTATTATCCCAAGGCCAACCCCAATGAGGGCTTCCGCAAAATTACCATCGACCCCACCAACGATCCCGGCAAGAAGTGGCGCATCCGCAGCCGTCCCGGCTATCGCCCAAGCCGCGTCCTGTAGCGTAGGACAGGCCTCCCCGCCCCGCGCCCCTGTAGGATCAACGCTGCGCTCGTGCTCGGGAGCAATCCCCAGTCCTGCGGCCCAACTTCCCGATCGCCGACAATCCGGGAGCTATCCGGGAGGCTCCCCTTTCTATCAGTAGGGCGCTACGCGGTCAAAGTGAGGCCGTTGTTAGTCGATAACATACGCTTTCGTCTAGTAAACAAGCCGTTCTGCCAGCATGAAAAGATTGCCGCCCACCCTGCTTTGATTCCCGCCGTGAACCTACTGATGCAGTGAGAATCCGCACGGCAAAGCTGCCTCAAGATTGATTTGTTCTCCGGTGATGGGGTGGTGGAATTTCAGAAAGTGGGCGTGCAGGAAATATCCTCCATCGCCGGGGAGGCCGGGGAGATTTTCAAGAGGCTGGCCGGTTGAGCCGTACAGAGGATCGCCTACCAGGGGATGGCCGATGGATGCCAG
>JANYAH010000371.1 GCA_025361425.1 Candidatus Solibacter sp.
CCCAGAGCATCATCCCTACTACAACGGCTACTTTGCCGACGCCCGGCATGTCAAGCCGAGTGAGACCCTCTCCTACGGTCTCAGTCACCACTTGGCAAGCTACCCGAGCCCGAGTCCACCCACGATTTCTTCTGACGAGCCAAAAATGGGGGCGGTTGCCCGGCCCCCACTTACTGACACAGTTGTCGGCCGTGTCCACGGGCGAGCCGTCCTGATAGACCATCATGACTTGCCTGGACTGGGCTTCGTGCGGCGGCATTTCCAACTGGTGACTGAGACCGTAGGAGAGGGTCTCACTCGGCTTGACATGCCGGGCGTCGGCAAAGTAGCCGTTGTAGTAGGGATGATGCTCTGGGCCAAGGTGCTGGCGCCGATTGGCCCGAGCGCCAGGTTGACCCCGGAACGCGTGTAAACCAACTGCGACTGGCTCACCATGCCCATTACGTAGGAGTAGTAAGTGTTGAAGGTGCGCCCCTGGTTGGCGGGCATGCCCGCCGGATAAGCGAAGTTGCCGAAGTTGATGTTCGATGACGTGACCTGGTAGACGATCTGGTTGTTGATGCCCTGACCGTTATCCGTGCGCGAATGCTCATTAAAGTTATGTTGATAGGAACCACCGACTTGCAACAGGTGGTTACCCTTGATGATGGTGAGGTCGTCTTTGATCAGGTTGTCCTTGCCGTCCCAATAACGGGTGCGCGTGTACTGCGTGTTCACGTTGTACGGGATCAGCGCGACGGGTACCCCGCCAGAGGTGCCCTCGCCCGCAATTTCCACCGCGCCGCCGAGGCCCGCAAATTGCGGCGGATCCCCCAGGCTGAACCACTGCCAGTAATTGCGTGAATAGTTCCAGCGGAAATCGTTAGTAATGGTGGGACGGATAGCGCTGGTCAGACCCAGTACCCAGAACGAGGGCTTCTGCACGCGCGGCGCAGTTGCCAGCGGTGTCCCCAGGGTGCCACCCATCCGCTCCCGTGAAATCGGTCGGCACCGGCATATACTGCCATATCTTCTGGACCACCGGGCTGAGGCCAATTCCGCAGGCCTCAGGCTCTCAGCGAGTGCGCAGGAGTATTGGAGAGAGTTAAGTGCCGCCGCCTTGATGGAGTCAAGAAAATTCTTTAGATGGAGCTGAGAAGCTAAATTGTTGAAACAAAGCGTATAAAATACCTACGGCAATCTAGAGCCTCTATGGGTTTACGGAGAATTACACGCCGATCAAGCCGTCACGTGGCGTTGGCTTACTTCACCGCCAGCCATGCCAGAAACAGGCCATCCGGCTCGACGTCTTCCCAGTAGGACACGAATTGGCTGGAAACTTCCCGGCAATCGCGACGCAACAGCCGTTCCAGTTGCTTGCGCGTGAACCATTTTTCCCACGCCGGAGTGTCTAGGCGGCCCCAGTGTTCGGCGTTCTTATCGATGATCGCGATGCGGCCGCCGGGTTTGACTACGCGGCAGATTTCGCTGACCGCCTTTTCGATCTCCACCGCATGTTCCAGGCTCTCCGTGGCGTAGGCGCCGTCGAAGAAAGCATCCTCGAAGGGTAACTCGGTCATGGCGCCGGCGCGCGTATGAATCCCGGCGGGGACATAGCGCAGCATTTCCTCGGAGATATCCAGGCCCCACAGTTCGGCGAGTGGTTCCTGTTCCTGGAACACGCGCGCGAAGCGGCCCTTACCGCAGCCTACGTCCAGCACGCGGCGGCCGGCCAGATTGCCCAGATGATGGTGGATTAGTTTGACGTGATAGATGCGCGGATCGATGGTGGACGGAAAGTGCTCCTCGTCGCGCGCGGCTTCGTCGAACGAGGTCTGAATGCGGGCGCGCAACTCAGGGGTAAGCTGCGCGCCAGGCTTGCTGGAAAAAAGCCGCTTCCAGTTCAATGAGAGGCCTTCCACGAAAACAGGTCTAGGGCAGGCAATCTTGCCTGCATCTGCGTTTTAGGCGGCTCTTTCGTGCCCGCCGCCATCCCTCGCACCCAAAGCGCCGGCCAGCAAGCCGTCCCCGGCGGGAACCCCAGCCGGGGTTGGCTGCCCCACAAAGGCGTCATGAGCAACTTATACCTGCGTCAGGAAAATCGGCAGGCCAACCTTCTGGTCGTAAGTGGGCCGGTAACGCTCAGTGTTGTACATGGTGGCTACTTCCACGCGGCGGGGTCCCAGTTTGGGATCGGGAATCCCGACCATGCGGTAACAGCCGTTGGCGATGGCCGTCATGAGACCCCGCTGGCCTTTCGCGATGGCGTCCATAGCCATCCCCGCGAAGGTGGATGCCACCATGCGGTCCACAAAATCCGCACTCCCGGAGCGCAGGTCGTAAGTCAAATCGCTGACGATGGTCTCCTCCCCGGTGGCGTTTTTGATCTCGTTGCTCAGGTCTTCGGCCACAGACATCTTCTTGCGATGTCCGAAGGCGTCGGCCTCGCCGTATTCCTTCACGGCGTAGCCTTGCCACTCGGCGCCCTCGCTCAGCACGGCCAGCGAGTAGTTGCTGGGGTTCTTCTTCTTATCCGTGACCAGCAGCTCGATCAGCTTGGGCAGATCCACCTTGAACTCCGGAATGCAGCACCGCACGGAGGTGACGTACGCGGTGTAGAGCGCGGTGTAGCCGGCGTCGCGGCCGAACACGCGAAACAGGCCGACGCGCTCATGCGAGCCCAGCGTCGTGCGCTGCCGCTCAATGGCATCCATGGCGCGCGTGATGGCGGTGGAGAAGCCGATGCAATACTCCGTGTTCTGAACGTCGTTATCCATCGTCTTCGGGACTGCGATCACGTTGAAGCCCTGGCGGTCCAGTTCCGCGGCGTAACTCAGCGTGTCGTCCCCGCCGATGGCGATCAGGTAATCCAGGTTGAGCGTCTCGATGTTCTTGAGCACCGCCTTGGTCACGTCGTAGACCTTGGACGTCACACCCTTCTTGGTTAACTCGTTCACGGGGAAATCCTGCCCTTCGAGCACCGGGGGCAGTTTCTTCATCTTGGACGGGTTGGTGCGCGAACTGTGCAGATAGGTGCCGCCCGTGCGGTCGATGGTGCGCGTATTCTCGCGATTCAGCGGCAGCACGTAGCGCGTACGGCTCGCCGGATCTTGCAGGTTGACATGTGTCAGTCCCTCCCAGCCGCGGCGAATTCCAATCACCTCGCAGCCGAGTTCACTTCCTCGGTATACCACCGTCTTAATCACGGAATTCAGTCCCGGAACGTCGCCGCCACCCGTGAGAATACCGATGCGCTTCGCGGCCATAATTGCTCCTCCTCTTCGATGAGATTGTCTTTCAGATTGGAAAATCTCATTATAGAGGATGGCATGTGATTCGCGCGTGGGCAGAATTGTCCAATACAAGATGAGCATGAAACTCGAGTTGATTCCAATGCAGCGTGAGCATGAAACTGGGTGTGGCGACATGCTTCGGCCGGATGCAAGTGAAGATGCAGAATGCCGAATATTTGAGTCAACAACAAATCCAGGAGTTTCTGGAATCGAGCGGCGAAATCGAATTTGCGGGACAAGGGCGTGCACCGATATACGCCTGGACAGAACGCGTCGTCGTGGCGCACGAGTACGCACGGCTCAGCAAGAAGGAGCGAGGGCTAATTCGCGCCTACATCGGAAAGATGACGGGGCTGAGTCCGGCGCAGATCACGCGATTGATTCGTACGTATCTGGACAGCGGAGAGGTGCAGGCGGGGATCTATCGGCGGCACCAGTTCGTCCGCAACTACACCGATGCCGACATCGAGCTGCTGGCCGACGTGGATCGCGCGCACGAACGTCTGAACGGATCGGCAACGCGGCGGATTCTGGAGCGCGAGTACCACGACTTCGGCAAACAGAAGTTCCAACGGCCGGCGGGAATCTCGGTGTCCCACCTGTACAACCTGCGCCGGAGTGCCCGTTATCGCAAACACGCTGCCGTGTTCGAGGCGACGCGGCCGAGCCCGGTGTCGATAGGCGAGAGACGCAAGCCAGACCCGCGAGGCCGTCCGGGGTTCCTGCGTGTCGACACGGTGCATCAGGGGGACTGGGATGGAGCCAAGGGCGTGTACCACATCAACGCGGTGGATACGGTGACGCAATGGCAAATTGTGGGCTGCGCCAGCAAGATCAGCGAGCAGTTTCTGATTCCGGTGCTGGAGGCCATACTGCATCAATTCCCCTTCCAAATCATGGGTTTTCATGCCGACAACGGATCGGAGTACATCAACCACAGGGTGGCGGAGTTGCTTCACAAGCTGGTGATCGAATTCACCAAGAGCCGCGCCTGCCGAAGTCAGGACAATGCGCTCGTGGAAGGCAAGAACGGCGCCGTCGTCCGCAAACTCATCGGTTACGGATATATAGCCGGCGAACACGCCGAAGCACTGCAGAAGTTCTACACTGCACAGTTGAATCCGTACCTGAACTATCACCGGCCGTGCGGCTTTGCGACGGTCAGCTTGGATGCGCGCGGCAAGCGTCAACGTCGCTACCAAGCGGCGGACTATGCGACTCCCTACGAGAAATTGAAGTCGCTACCGGAGGCCGCGACATGCCTCAAGCCGGGGCTCAGCTTCCAGCGCCTGGACTTCTTCGCCACGACCATGAGCGACACCGAATGCGCCCGGAAGATGAGTGCGGCCAAAGTCAGGTTGTTGCGCCGGTGCAAATCCGAATCACCTATTCCCCCGCGCATTTTCTGAGCCAGCCAAGGGCGGTGGAAATGGCGGGTCCATGGAGAGAGAGGAAAACCAAAAGCAGGTTTCCCACTCTCCCCACCGGCCCTTGGGAATCTCGCCAACACTGCGAGATTCCCACATTCCCACCGCCAGGCTTCGCTCCACGCGGAGCAGTGGAAAACCAGAATCAGGTTTCCCTCTGCTCCGCGTGGAGCTCGCGACGACGGCCCGTTTTACTCTCCAATCAAAAACAAAAACAGAAGGGAAACTGGCCGGGTAAGCCCGTCCAGTTTCATGCTCACGTTGCGTTAGAACCAAGTTGCAGTTTCATGCTCATCCTTCGATTGGAAAATGCTGGGCGCATACGTGGGCTGGTTCCCAGGGTCAACCTAAACCGATCGCTTGTCCAACCGTCCCGCACTACGCGGCGATGCGGTTGGCCGGGGCCAGCGAAGAGTTTAGCACCCAACGGACCTGGCGGGCTTCGAACGGGGCGCCACAGTAATCGGCGGCTCCCTGTTCCAGCGCGTGGAGCCACGCGCTCACTTCGGGCAGGCGGCTGACTACGATCACGGGCACGCCGGGCCGGTTCCGCTAAATGCTGGCCAGATCCGCCTCGGGTGCGAAGATCAGGTGGATGTCGCCGGGGTCCGCGGCGCCGCTTTCCGGAGACGCGGTCTGCACGCTTTGTCCCAGTTCACGCAAAACCCTGGCCAGTTGGTCGGCCATCGTGGCTTCCAGGCCAATGAGTAGAATATTCGCCATCGTACACCTTTTATTTGGGCACTGATATACTTGACAGACCATGCCCAACATTCGGTAGCACTCAATCTTGTTTTTGGATCGAATCGGCATGGCGCATTGTGGCCCGGTTAGGCTATATATCTTGAGGTGAACTACAATGATCCAGATGACTCAAGAAACTTTCGTGCCGATTGCCGATCTTCGTTACGTGTCGATAGAGTGTGCCGATTCAAAATGCAAGACCTGTGTGGTCATTGACCTAGCTTTGGACTTTTCTGAAAAGCCAACGCCGGATTTTACCTTTCCACATCAGTGTCCCGCTTGCAAGCAACAGTACAACCTACGAGACAGTATTCAGAACCTCTGGAGAGAATGCCCGGAACTCCGTTGAAAGTAGCAACTCCCGCGTAACCCACTCTACGACGCCTTTCTCCGTTTGACAACCCCCAACTTAGACGGCGCCAGAGCTTCCAATTCTTTGAT
>JANYAH010000033.1 GCA_025361425.1 Candidatus Solibacter sp.
GTATGCCTCGACGACGTCCACGCGCGCGCCGCGGCGGGCGAGTTCGACGGGCACGAGGTCGCGGGCCACGGCGGCGCGCGGAAGCAGGACGCGCTTGCCGGCCAGAGCGTGCGATTCGAACGCTTCGAGGAGACTTTCGGCTACGTACTGCTGGCCCATCAGGTCACACTTGACGTGCAGCGCCTCCACGGCGGCCCGCGTGGCGGGGCCGATGGCGCAGATTCTGGCGCGCAGCTTACGTAGATCATTCTCCCCAGCGTCGAGGCGGTCAAGGAAGAAGCGCACACCGTTGGCGCTGGTGAAGATCAGCCAATCGTAGGTGTCGAGTTCGGCGAGGGCGCGGTCGAGCGGCGCGCAGTCGGCGGGGGGGCGGATCTCAATGGTGGGCAGCTCAATGACGCCGGCGCCTAGCGCGCTGAGCTGCGACGCGAGCGCGTCGGCCTGCTCGCGGGCGCGCGTCACCACGATGCGTTTGCCGAACAGGGGCAGGCGCTCAAACCAGTCGAGTTTCTCGCGCAGGCGGACCACTTCGCCGACGATGATGGTGGCCGGCGGCTTCATTCCGGCGAGCATGGCGGGCAGGGTAGACAACGTGGCGACGATGGTCTGCTGATCGGGACGGGTGGCCCAACGGACGGCCATCGCGGGAGTCTCGGGCGAGCGGCCGTGCGCGATCAGTTGGCGGGCGATTTCGGGAAAGGTGGTGAGTCCCATGAAGATCACTAGCGTCTCGGCGTGGCCGACTTTGGCCCAATCGATTGCCGCGACGGCGTGCCCGGTGACGAAAGTGACGACGGAAGTATGCTCACGATGGGTGAGCGGCACGCCGGTGTAGGCGGCAATGCCGAGGGGGGTGGTGACGCCGGGCACGATCTCAAACGGGATGCCGGCTTCGGCCAGCGCCTCGGCTTCCTCGCCGCCGCGGCCGAAGATGAAGGGGTCGCCGCCCTTGAGGCGCACCACGGTGAGCCCGCGGCGCGCGCGCTCTATGAGCATGCCGCAGATCTCAGCTTGCGAAAACTCGTGCGTAGATTTCTTTTTGCCGACGTAGAGGCGTTCGGCGTGGGGCGGGGCGAGGTCGAGGAGCGCGGGGTTGGCGAGATGGTCGTAGAGAACAGCGTCGGCCTGCTGAAGGATGCGGCGGCCCTTGATGGTGATGAGCTCGGGATCTCCGGGGCCGGCGCCGACAAGGTAGACCTTTAGTGGCACGGAGAGGGCCTTTCAACGCAGAGACGCAGAGAGCGCGCAGAGAAGGCATTTTGGCGCGGCGGCGACGGCAGGGAGAAGAAAGACGGGGAAGGCTTTTCAACGCAGAGACGCAGAGACGCAGAGGAAAGCGCAGAGAAGGAATTTTGGCGAAAGACGCGGCTACGGAAAGCTGGTGGCGGAGAAGCGGGACGAGGGCGTCCCGCGCGGACCAGGGGGTCCGCCCCACGATGCGTGCGGAATTGCCTTGGCTTCACAAGTAGACCGCCTGGAGGATCTGGCGGGCGCCGCGTTGGAGCAGGTCGGCGGCCAGGCGGGCGCCGACCTCCGCGGCATCGGCGGCTGCACCTTCGGCTTCCGCGCGGATTACCTGGGTGCCGTCGGGAGCGGCCACGATCGCGAGCACATGGACGCGGCCTTGGGACACCGTGGCGTAGGCGCCGATGGGCACCTGGCACCCGCCGCCGAGCGCGCGGAGCACGCCGCGCTCGGCCGTCACGGCGGTATGGGTATCGGTGTGATCCAGCATTGCGACGCCGGCGAATCCGGCGCGGGTTTCAATGGCCAGGGCTCCCTGCCCTACGGCGGGACACATCTGTTCGGGCGTGAGGATCTCCGCGATGCGGTCGGCCCAGCCCAGCCGCTTCAGGCCGGCAGCGGCCAACAGAATGGCGTCGTACTGCCCTTCATCCAGCTTGCGCAGCCGCGTATCGAGATTGCCGCGCACCGATTCCACTTGAAAATCCGGGCGTAAATAGCGCAATTGGGCGGCGCGGCGGAGCGAACTGGTGCCGACCCTCGCGCCCAGTGGCAGGTCGGCCAGCTTGCTGCCGACCACGGCATCGCGCGGGTCTTCGCGCTCGGGAACCGCCGCCAGCACGAGGCCCTCAGGCAACTCGGTAGGCAGGTCTTTCAGACTGTGTACGGCGAGGTGGGCGCGCCCGTCGAGGAGGGCCTCCTCGATTTCCTTAGTGAAGAGGCCCTTGGTTCCGACCTTGGCCAGAGGGACGTCGGTGATCTTGTCGCCGGTGGTTTTGACGATCTCGATGCGGCACTCCAGGCCGGCGGCGGAGAGTTGCGCGGCGACCCAACGGGCCTGCCACAAAGCGAGCTGTGAACCACGCGATGCGATGACGAGCATGAATCAGTCCTGTAAGTGAAACGCCTTTCGTATGGTGGCGATGACGTGGGCTCCCTCGGGCTTGCCGGCGTGCGAACGCAGTTCGGAGATGGGCCCGTGCGCGATTTTGTTGATGATGCCGTGGGTCAACGCTTCCAGGGCGTCTTCCTGCTGCGCGGTGAGCGGACCGAGGCGGCGCCGATGCTTTTCGATCTCGCCGGCGCGGATTTGTTCGAGCTGCTCCTGGAGGCTGACGATGGTAGGCGTGACCTCCGCCACCTGGAGGCGCGCCATGGTGCGCTCGACTTCCTCGGCGACCAGGGTCTCGGCGTGGTCCGCCTCTTTCATGCGCTCGCGCAGGTTGGAGTTGACCACTTCCTGGAGGTCGTCGATATCGTAGAGGAAGACGTTGTCCAGATCGTTGATGGAGGGCTCAATATTGCGCGGCACGGCAATATCGATGAGGAACATCGGCTTGTTGCGGCGGGCGGAGATGACGCGCTGCATCTCATCCTTGTGGAGGATGTAGTGGGGCGCGCCGGAACTGGCGATCAGGATATCCACCTCGGGCAGCATGGCGGTGAAGCGGCTGTACTCGACGCACGTGCCCTGGAAGAGGTTGGCCATGTCCACGGCGCGCTGGTGCGTGCGATTGGTGACGAAGACGTGGGAGCAGCCGGAGCGGCGCAGGTGGCGCGCCGCCAGCTCGCTCATTTTTCCGGCGCCCACGATCATCACGGTGCGGTTGTTGAGCGAGCCGAAAATCTTGCGCGCCAATTCCACGGCGGCGTAGCTGACGGAAACCGCCATCTGCCCGATGCCGGTTTCGGAACGGACCCGTTTGGCCACGCTGAAGGAGCGGCTGATGAGGCCGTCCAGCCATCCGCACAGCGCGCCGCAAGCCTTAGCCGCGGCGTAGGCGGTTTTGAGCTGCCCGAGAATCTGCGGTTCGCCGACCACCATGGAATCCAGGCTGGCGGCGACGCGGAAGAGATGGTGAATGGCGTCGCGGCCTTCGTGCCGGTAGAGGTGCGGCCCGATGCTGGCGGAACTTACGGCTTTGAGATCCGCCAGGAAGCTATCGACGATGGCCTGCGGGTCCGCCCCGTCCTCGGTGGTGAGGGTGATTTCCACGCGGTTGCAGGTGGAGAGGATGACGGCTTCGCTGACGCCCTGGCGCGATTTCAAATCGGCCAGTGCGGCGGGCAGCGTGTCCTCGCGGAAGGCCAGACATTCCCGCACCTCGACGGGCGCTGTTTTGTGGCTCACCCCTGTGATCAGCAGCTTCATGGTTTGAGGAGGAGGCCTCCCAGCCGCGCGTGGGCGGCCCACGTTAGCGCGGAGAATCCGACCACGGTGAGGGTCATGATCGCCGCCTTGCGCCCGCGCCATCCCGCGGTGACCCGCAGGCACATCATGGCCAGGTAGGTTCCCCAGGTGAAGAAGGAAATCACAATCTTCGGCTGGCGGATCCAATCCGCCTTTAATTCGATGAAAGCCCAGGTGCTGCCGGCGATGACCGCCAGCGTAATCAGCACGAATCCCACGGCCATGAACTTGGAAACCAGTTCGTCGAGCATACCCAGGGGGGGCAGGCGGTAATAGAATTTGCTGGGTTTCCTGGACTTCAGTTCGCGCTCTTGGAAGAGGTAGAGCAGGGAGGCCACTGCCGTAAACAGGAGCGCCGCATACCCCAGCAGGACGAGCACGATATGTACGGTGAGCCAAGTGGTGCGCACGATGGGGCTGCTCCAGGCGCTCACCGGATTCCCCAGGGTGGCGACCAGCGCCATCACGAAGACCAGCGGGAAGATGAACACACTTAAGCTTTCCACGTGGTAGCGCAACTGCACCGCGAGATAGACCAAGGCCACAAGGAGAGCGCACATCGCCAGGGTTTCGTAGAAGTTGGCGATGGGGCAGCGATGGTTCACGATGCCCTCTTCGACGATGGAGACGAAGTGGAATACCGTGCCCAGGGTGAAAGCGGTGAGGGCGACGCGAAACAGGTGCTCGCGGCGGCGAACCAGGGTGAGAATGGCATGCAGCAGACCGAGCGAATAGAACGCGGCGGCCACGCGAAGCCAGATGACGCTCATTTCAGCCATGGGCGTGTAGGTGAGTTAAAGTCCGAAATTCCATTATATCGCGGCGGAGCAATTTCCACCGGAGCGAGTGGCGGGCTGCCAACCGGCTGGACCCGGAGGGTACCCCTTCCGACCGGCCGCACTAGGGGGAGCGCGGTGTGAGGAACGAAGCCAAAGGCGGGGTGGCGCCGGGCTGCTGGGGAGGCGGGGCCGGCGGGGTGGGTGGGTTGCGGAACGAACCCAATTTCCGGGTTTTCCGTTTCGGGAGAATTGGTTACGGAGGAGTCGACGCCGGCTTGATACTGCCGGCGGAGAGCCTGGCGGCGTTCGAGTTCCGCAAGGTGGGTGAAGAAAGATCGCTCAGTTTCGATGATGTGACGATGGAGGCGCTGGAAGGATTCGGTGTTGGCGGCGAAACCGGCGCCGAAATCCGCGCCCTTTTTGGTTTCGTAGGCGACGCTGGCGCTGTGGTTGACGAGGTCGGCGGCGAGGAAGCGGTAGCGGCGGAGGAACCAGTCGTCCTTGATGAGGATATCGACGAGGAAGCGTTCGACGACGCCGATGGGCTGGAACTCGTGGTCGTACACGGCGGCAAGAGCGGCGAGAGCGGCGGGGTCTTCGCCGGAGGCGGCTTCGTTTCTGGCGTCGATGCCGGTTTTGAGAGCATTCATGCGCGCGATGGCTTTGCCTTGTTCGGTGCGAGGACCGGTGGAGAGTTGTGCATTTGAGCGATTGGCCTGAATTTGTTTTTGGGTTGCCATAAGGGCTCCGATAGCACGACGGTAGCAGGCGAGCGGAGGCGCTTTCGGGGGGGGAGAAGGGGAAGTGGTTGAGGGGAAACGGCGAAATAAAAAAATGTTTGAGTGATGGAGGAGTATGGGGAGTGGCGGCGGAAGCCCGGGACGGCGGATACACCTACGTGTAAAAGGCGGATCCCCGGACGCAAGCGCGTTTATGGGGGGATCTATCGGAGCGGAAACACTCGGGCGCGCGGCTTGTCCGTCCAGTCGAGGGTGGCGATGGCTCCCTGGTTGAGTTCCGCCTCGCAATCTTGAAGGGCGCCGAGAAGGGCAGAACCGCGTACTTCTGGTACGAGAGAATCCCCACGGAGGAGCACAACACTGGGAGCATCTTGCTTGGTGTGCGCAAGAATTTGAGGGAAATTTAATCGTTCGTCAGAATTACGTGGACAAATCGGCGGGCGTAGTCGCAGATTTCGCCATCCTTGGCGGAATTGGAGCCGACTGGCGACCAGTGGACCGCTTCGTATCCTGCATTCCGGAGAAACTGAACCCAACGAGGCGTCAGGTTCATGTCGATCAAAAGGCGCATCAACTCGCGAGCCGGATCTCGTGCCCCTGAGCGAGGCGCGCCGCGAAGGCGAGAGCCTCGAGAATATCCGCCTCTTCAACATAAGGGAAATCGGCCAGCAATTGTTCGATAGTGCGGCCGGCTGCCATGGCTCCGACGATCATGCCCACGGTCACTCGCATGCCCCGGATGCATGGCTTACCACCCATCACCTCAGGGTCCATCGTTATGCGGTCGAACTGCTGCACGTCGTTATGATAGCGCAGCTCTGACATGCTCTGACATCGTGCGTTCGGCAGGTGCGTGTTTGTGGAGGCTGCCCTGAAGCCGAATCGTCGGACCCAAGCGCGTTTATGAGGAGTGATCGCGCTAAAGGAGTTCCGCGAGTTGGGTGGCCGTCAGTTGGCAATCGCGTAGGATCTTGTGAAGCAGGCCGGGACCGAGGGTCTCACCTGCGTGTGCAGGTACCACCGTGCTTCGGCCGTCCTCGTGGCGCAGGAAATGATGGCTGCCTTTGACACGGAGAACGCGGAAACCGGCTTTCGCGAGCGCGGCAATGAGGTCCGTGCCGGTGATGCGGGGGCTCCGGCTCATGCCGCGATAGTCACGCGCTGGATGCCAACGAACTCCAAGTCTTGCTCCGGGGACCCTTCAACTTCCAGACAAAGCTCTATCGCTTCGCGGATCCGCTCGGTGACCTCATCGAGGGACCGCGCTTGCGTGTGGCATGCGGGAAGTTGGGGAACCGAGGCTACGTAGTAGCCTTCTGAATCCCGTTCAATCACGACATCGAACTGGCGTGGCACTGATGTGTCCTCGCCTTCATTGTAAACGGTTACGCAGCCTTCGAAGGCAGCCGTTCGGGTGCTGCGGCGACATGCGCGTTTATGGGGAGTAATCCGGCAAGCTGCCAAGATCGCGACTTACCAGGACCTATGCTGCCGACTGCGGACGGAGTCGAGACGCCAAGCCACACGCCGCGTACTGAGTCTGGCGCGGGCAACGAGGTGATCATGAGCATCGCCGGCCACGTCTCGCGTGCCATGCTATCCCGGTATTCCCATGTGCGGATGGAAGCGAAACGGCGGGCGCTCGACGAGATCGCCGCGCGGCAGTGCGCGGCCGACGAGAAGCGCGAGGCTGAAGTCGAGCGGCAGGCGCAGGGCGCAGTGATCCCGCGATCAGCGGTGATTCAGTAACTGCCAGGCGCTTCGAAGCAGGGAAAGATCAATCGCCGCGAACATCAAATCCAAGATAACGGAGGGCTTTTGCCATGCGACCATTCATCGGTGGGCAGTCTTGAGGTTTAATGGTCCCGTACAACTCAAGCGCACAAAACATACCGAAGTACGCCAGCTTCCTTGATCGGTCGTACAATACGTCATGCAGGCGTTCGATGAAATTGCCGCCGCCATGAACTAAGTGTTTCAACGTCCTCTTCGCCTTGGTGACATCCTCGTTGTTGGCACTCCAGAAGGCACCGGGCAGATTCGGTCTTCCACCTTTTACAAATCTGGCCTGTTCGCTGAAGGCGTGGGTTGACAGTAGTCCTTCGCTCAATTGCTCCTTGGAGGCATCGTCAATCCCAGTCGAGGTTCCAAAAATCTCCTGTACTCGGCGAAGCCAATCGATGTAATCTGTAGGAATTTTGTCTTGGTCCGTTTTAGTCCACTCGCGACCGAGACGGAGAATCTCGGCGCGACGTTCGTCTTGAGTTCGATTGGGCGCAGTCTCCCACGCTTGCTCGCCGGGGGCGTACGTTAATCGCACCCAATTCAGGAACCTATTCGTCTCGTTTGCTGCACCGACATCTTCGAGTTCGGGGCGACGGAACTGGTTTTCTTGGAGGAGCTTCGTCACCTCGTTGAACGATGGACGATATTGTTCGTAGACCTGACGGCGCAACTGTTCCAGAAAAATACGTTCTGACTTTCTGGTCTTGCTGCCGACGTTAACATTGATAGGCTCAGCCCGCCCGACGGCGGCTTCTATGAGCCCGTCCGGGCCGGGTCCAGATTGCTTGACGCGATTGTACGTTTCGGTAAACGCCTTCAGCTTATCGGCTGTCAGCACATGGGCAAACTCCCAGAGTTCGGAAAACAACGCCCGAAGTTCCACGATGGCATCAAGGTCATCAGGCTGGTCGAGTCGAATCGTCGCCTCGCGGTTGGACCGGAGACCGCCGTCCGTCAAATTGGACGACCCCACCAACGCCGCCGTATCGGAGATGTAGACCTTCGCATGAAATCGGTGCGTCAGGTATCGAATCGATATATTTGGTATTCCATGAACTGCAGCAAGTGCTTGCGGAGTGGTGCTGGCGTTTAGGCCGACCAACAGTTTGACGGACACCCCGTTGTTCGCCGCACTCAGTAGCTGATTAGTCTCCGTTACATACGGCGCAGCGATGTAGAGCTGGCCAGTTTCGAGCGTTAGGTCCGTGAATGGATTGACCACAAAGTCCTTCGTCGGACCGTTTGAGAAGACGCAGTTCATTTGGGCTCAGTGTAGCAACCGGCGTGACTCAAATCGATCCTTGCGCCGACGTAGCGAATCAAAGTCACGACTAGCCTTATGTCGAGGCTCTTGAAGCATCCGGGGGCGCATCTCCACGCGCCACGCTCTCGCGCTGCGCTCACGTCCGGACGAAAGCGAAACGGCGGCCATGATCCGATATTTGTGACAGCCGCTTCCTCCCTACGTCAAGCTGATTTCCGCTAAACTAAGACGTTCGTGTCTTCAATATTTACCTGCCGACCCTTGGTGATGGGGTGCAACCTGCGGCGTAATGTTGCGGCCACGCGTCCGGTGGCACAGAGGAAATCATGAACGAGGATCGGTTATGCAACATCGAGGCAATCGAGGTACGAAACCTGCTTGGCTGTTTCGATTATTCAATCAGGCTGTGTGCTTCTGAGCACCTGACTATTCTGATTGCGCCCAACGGGTATGGTAAGACCTCTCTTCTTCGGCTGGTTGATGCATTCTTCAATTCGCGCTATGCAGAGTTGGCTCGCGTGCCCTTCGCGGAGTTGACGTTTCGATTCCGGGACGCATCGAGTGTGACCGCAGATTTTGTACTGGAAGAAGATGAGCGGTTCATTCGCGTGCGCTCGTCGCAGCCAAATCTGCCTGAGTTGAAACGTCGCACGAGCATTCGGCGGCGGTCTTCAGAGCTCAACTTTCTGGAGGCCGCGCGGATGCATGGTTTCCGGCAGATAGGCCCACGTCGCTGGCATAGTCCTCAGTTCGGCCCCGAAACGCTTACAACTGAGGAACTGGCATCCCTGATCGACGATGATGTAAGACGCATCAGAGAAGTCCGGGTCGAGGAGCCGTCCTGGTTGACGGAGTTGAAGCAACGCACCCCGGTGGTTTTCATCGACAGTGAGCGCCTACGAATGCGACCAGTGCGGGACCGCCATGACCGCCATGACCGTGATGAAGTTGCCTTGGCGTACTACGCCAAAGTCGTAGCTGAACGAATCGCAGACGCCTCACGGCTATACTCCGAGGAATCCCAGAACCTCGACCGCAGCTTCCCTAAACGTCTCGTGAATGCCATGCGATCCGGGAGGACCGCATCACTTCCCGAGACAGACATGGCTGGCATCGCCCGACGATTGAACGAGCTCGCAACTAGGTACGATGAACTGGCTACCGCGGGCTTGGTGGACGCGAAGAGCTCACGAGATTTTCTGACGCCAAATGAGCTGGAGGAAGTTGATCGCCGAGTCATGAGACTGTACCTCGAGGACAATGAGCGCAAACTGGCTGTCTTCGGGGATATTTCGGCAAGGATAGAGGCTCTGTACTCGATTGTGCGGGGACGATTTCTGAACAAGGAACTGCTAGTCGATCGACGCCACGGCCTCGTCGTTCGCGGTACCAATGGATCGTTGGAACTGACTCAGCTTTCTTCCGGTGAGCAGCACCAAGTGCGCATCTGGTCGCAGTTGCTATTTGATGTGCGCGGCGGTTCGCTGGTCTTAATCGACGAGCCAGAGATCTCTCTCCACGTAGCTTGGCAGAAGGCCTTCCTGCAAGATCTTGAGAAGGTCAATCGCGTCGCCGGTGTGGACTTCATGGTAGCCACTCATTCTCCGCAGATTGTTTCCAATCGCCCGTCTGTTGCTATCGAACTGAATCCTGGCGAGGAGGAGTAACGAGATGGCGGGGACACTTGCATTCTTAGATCAGTGGAGGACGGCGTCCGACATTGCAGAAGAGATCCGCATGCTCGCCGGAGCGGCTCCGGGGAAGACGCAGGTCCTGGTTGAAGGAGAAGACGACCTGAAACTGTATGAGCGTCTCCTGGATGCTTCGAAATGCCAAGTAGTTGCAGCGAGCACCCGCGACGCCAAACGTAGGGTTCTGGAAGTCGCCAAACTCCTGCGGTCTACCCACTCGAGACGGAAGGTCCAAGCATTCCTGGGCATAATCGATTCAGATTTTGACGAGCTATTAAGCAAGAAGTGCACCGACCAAAGCATCGTGTACACTGACGGCTACAGCCTGGAGAGTATGCTGGTTCGGCATTGTCGTTGGGACGCGATCACTAGCGAATTGCGTCTCGCGCTGGAACCGGACTTCCTTCAGCGGGTCTTACGCGCAACGGGCGCAGTTGGGTTGTTACGCCTCGCCAGCATGATGGAAGGGTGGGGTCTGCGCTTTAAGGGGCTAAATGTATGCTCATTCATCGATCCGGTGGCGATCACAGTAGAGCTCCCCGCGCTCGCGGCCGCCGCGGTAGCGAACACACCGGGAGTCCGGGTGGACTTAAGTACGGTGCAACGCAAATTCGCAGATGGAAAGTGCGAGGTCTATGATCCATGGCACCTGTGTAACGGCCATGATCTGGTAGCCATACTAGCCAGTACGTTGCGTGCGCGGACCAACCCAGCAAAGGCGTTTGTGACGCCGCTTTGGCTGGCTGGCGTCCTTCGGATGACACATGATGAGCGTTGCTTTAGTGGCACCCAGACGTACTTTGACTTGCTCAAATGGGAGGAAGCCCACCGCCCATTCGCCGTGCTGTTCGGCTCCGGAGTTGAACGGGTGGCCTGACGCGCCACTGAAGCCCGCTTGTTTCTATTTGACGATCCCTGAATGTGAGATGCCGCTCGGCCGCAAACGTACTGACACACCGTAAACGAAGGGGAGGGCTGAATACAATGACGAGATCCCGAGGGTCCCCCCAGAGTCCCCAATTTCCGCCGTAATCCGTTGTTCTTGCGTGTAAGCACTTGTGTTTGCAACGCGAGGCGGCTACAAGCCATTCGGCTGTTAACCGAAGGGTTGTAGGTTCGAACCGAGAGTCTCATTAAGACGCCGGGCGATGAATCCTGGTAAACGCCGGTCACGGAAATAGGTAACGATAAGTCGGCTTGCGATCCCCGAGGCCTTACAAGCTCCCGATGATCGCGTCGTGTGTTACGCCTTTGTGCTGGGCGA
>JANYAH010000034.1 GCA_025361425.1 Candidatus Solibacter sp.
CCATCCGGGTGCGGTGGCTGAAGTGCTGGCCAAACTGGCGGCGAAGAAGATCAACGTCACTGCGGTGCAGGCCATCTGCGCCGGCAATGGGCGCTTTGGCACGCTGGTTGAGGTAGAGCCGGACGACGTGAAAAAGGCTAAAAAAGCTCTCGCATAAAGAAGCAGGAAGGGGCGGCAACGCGTTGCCGCGATCCGCCCCTTAAATTCGCAAGAGACAGGCGGACCCGGAAGGGTACCCCGGCCTGTCTTACTTTAGAATGTGTACAGCAATGTGCCGGACGGCGGCTCCGCCGGACCGCCCGCAGTCACCGCAGCCTCGCCTTCCGCATTCAGCACGCGGTAGTAAATCCCGGTATCGCCGAGATACACTTCCAGGTCCCCCGGACGCGGCAGGGTACCCTGGATCAGGGCCTCGCTGAGCGGGTCTTCGATGTACTTCTGCAACGCCCGCCGCAAGGGGCGCGCGCCGTAACTGCGATCCGCGCAGGTCTTCTCCAGCAGGTACTTGGAGGCTTCCGGCGTCAGGCGGATCTTCACCTGCTTGGCTACCAGGTTCACGTTGACCATGTCCACCATCAGGTCGATGATTTTGATCAGGTCATCGTCGGTCAGCGAAGTGAACAAAATCACTTCATCGAGACGGTTGAGGAACTCGGGGTTGAAGGCCTTCTTCACCTCGCTGCGCACCATGTCCTCAATCTTGGTGGAGCCGGCGTCGCCGGTGGGCACTGAGAAGCCCAGGTTGCTGCGCTTTTCCAGGAAGCGCGCGCCCAGGTTGCTGGTCATGATGATGATGGTGTTCTTGAAATCCACCTGGTTGCCGAGTCCGTCGGTCAACTGGCCGTCTTCAAATACCTGGAGCAGGATGTTGTAGATGTCGGGGTGCGCCTTCTCAATTTCATCCAGCAGGATGATGGAGTAGGGGTTGCGCTTGACGCGCTCCGTCAACTGGCCGCCCTCTTCGTAGCCGACGTATCCGGGAGGCGAACCGATCAGCTTTGAGACCGAGTGCTTTTCCATGTACTCGGACATATCGAAACGCACCAGACTCTTCTCGCTGCCGAACAGGAACCCGGCCAGCGCGCGCGCCACTTCGGTTTTGCCCACGCCCGTCGGTCCCAGAAAGAGGAAACTGCCGGCCGGACGATTGCTGGCCTTGAGCCCGGCGCGAGACCGGCGGATGGCCCGCGCCAACGCCGAAATCGCCTTCTCCTGGCTGACCACTCGCTTGTGCAGCTCTTCTTCGATGCGCAGCAGCTTGGCGATCTCTTCTTCCTTGATGGACGTCATGGGGACGCCGGTCCAGCGCGCCACCACGTCCTCGATATCGTCCTTGGTCACGCAGCCGGTGGAGGAATCGTCCAGGTTGTACTTTTCGCGGAGCAGCCGCATGTTCTCGCGCTCTTTGCGTTCTTCATCGCTGTAGAAGCGCGCCTTCTCGAATTCGTGATTGGCGATGGCATTCTCCATGCGGTGCACGATGAACTTGATGCGCTTCTGAATGTCGGCGAGATCGGCCGGGAGGGTGGTCTGCCGCAGTTTGACGCGCGCACCCGCTTCATCGATCAGATCGATGGCCTTATCCGGCAGGTAGCGGTCCGGAATGTAGCGGCTGGAAGTGTACACGGCGGTCTCGATGGCTTCATCGGTGTAGGCCACGGCGTGGAACTTTTCGTAGCGGTCCTTGATGCCGAACAGGATCTTGATGGCATCCGCCTCATTGGGCGGCGGCACCTTCACCGCCTGAAAGCGCCGTTCGAGCGATCGATCTTTCTCAATCGACTTGCGGAACTCCGCCGGCGTGGTGGCGCCGATGCACTGGATTTCGCCGCGCGAGAGCGCCGGCTTCAGAATATTGGCCGCGTCCAGCGAGCCTTCCGCCGAACCCGCGCCCACCAGGGTATGCAACTCGTCGATGAAGATGATGGCGTTCTGATTCTCCATCAACTCCTTCATGATGGTTTTGAGCCGCTCTTCAAACTGGCCGCGATACTTGGTGCCGGCCACGATCAGCGAGAGGTCTAACGCCAGGATGCGCTTATCGGCCAGGAACGAAGGCACGTCGCCCTCGGCAATGCGTTGCGCCAGGCCTTCGACGATTGCCGTCTTGCCCACGCCCGGCTCACCGATCAGCACCGGGTTGTTCTTGGTGCGGCGGCAGAGAATCTGGACCACCCGCTCCAGTTCATAGTCGCGTCCGATGAGCGGGTCCATCGTGTTGTCGATGGCGGCCTGGGTAAGGTCGCGGCTGAACTCGGCCAATAGCGAACTTTCCTTGGGCCGGGCGGACGCCACTTTTTCACTCTGCGAACGCGCCAGTTCCTCGCGGATGGTGGAAAGCCGGAGCCCCCGCTCGTGCAGAATCTCCGCCGCGAAACACTTTTCTTCGCGCAACAGGCCCAGCAGCAGATGCTCGGTTCCGATGTGCTTATGGCCCAACCGCTCGGCTTCCTCCGCGCCGTAAGCCAGCACGCGTTTGCATTCGTGGCTGAGCGGCAGGTCCACGCTGGTGGAAACCTTCTCGCGGATGGTGGTGTGCCCTTCAATCTGCTTTCGAATAGACTCCACGGCAGCATGGGAACGCAGAAACCGGTTCGCCAGCGCCTTGTCCTCGCGCAGCAGGCCGAGCAGCAGATGTTCGGTCTCAATGTAGGGACTCCCGAACTGGCTGGCTTCATACCGCGCAAAGAAAATTACTCTCCGCGCCTTCTCCGTGTATCGTTCAAACATAAAAAGTGACGCCCCCTATTACTTTAAAGGATACTCCGGGTCGGTCGCAGGTTTCGAGTTTCGTGGTCCTTCCGGTGCCAGGCCACCCTTTTCTAAATTCAGTACGCGGTCGCAGCGCCGTGCGAACCCCAAATTGTGGGTGACGAATACCGACGTGAACCGATGCGTGCGGTGCAGGTCTTCCAGTAGGTGGAAAATCATCTCGCTGGTCCGGAAGTCCAGGTTGCCGGTAGGCTCATCGGCAAGCAAAACACTGGGTTTTCCTACCAGCGCCCGGGCTAGCACGACGCGCTGCTGTTCCCCCCCCGACAGTTCACCGGCGCGGTGCGATGCCCGCGCGCGAAGGCCCACTTCCTGCAGCCTCTCAAGCGATTCGGCGGCAGCCAGCGCGTGCGTCCACCCCCGAATCAACAACGGCATCATCACGTTTTCCTGCGCCGTAAACTCCGGCAGAAGGTAGTGAATCTGCCAGACGAACCCAATTTCCCGATTGCGGAAATCCGACTGTTCGGACGGCGTGAGCCCCGTAACCTCTCTACTTCCGTAATGTATCGTACCCTTGGAAGGGCTATCCAGACCGCCCAAAAGATGCAACAAGGTGGACTTACCCGAGCCCGATTCTCCCACCAGGGCCAACATTTCGCCGCGCTCTACGTCCAGGTTGAGGTCTTCAAACACCACCAAATCGCTGCTTCCCGAACGATAGGTCTTGGTGATTCCCCGCGCGCGGATGTAGGGCTCTGGCATCTAAGGCATACGATAACGCACTGCACCGGTCGGGACAGCGGGAATTAAACGGGCGCATGGCGGGATGCCCTGGTTTCATGCCGCGAGTTCGTCCGCTCACTTGGGCGCGTGCATGGCCCTGGCTGCGGCGCTTGTGCCCTCTGGGCTTGGCCCGGATCGAAGCCGCGCGCGTCAGCGATATCTAACGCCCTTCAGTTGGGGGCGCCACTAATACCTGGGTGGCGCAGGCGCGCTTTTCCATGCGGACCGGTTTCGGCCCGGCAAGCAGGCGGCTTACCGCGGGATATCCCGGCGCGTAGGCGCTCACGGTGAAATCGCCGGCGGGCAGTCCGTCGAAGAGGAAGCGGCCTTTGTCGTCCGATTCGGTATAGCGCCCACGATCGCCCGATTTCAGTTCCACGATTGCGGCGACGGGCGCGCCGATGCGGCCGGTATAATGGGCCAGGTCCAGATCGCGGAGAAAAAGCAGATCGCCGGTGACAAAGCCTTCCAGGCGACCGGCGCTATCGGCGTAGTTCTTGTAGAAGTAGAGGTAGGCAAGGTCGTCGCCGGCGTCGGTGAGGCGGCGGGTGCGAGTGCAGGCGCCGGTGGTCATGATGTTGGACTCCTCGTCGTCGTCGGCATAGACGAGGTAGGTTTCGCCGGTCTGGAAATTGATGCCGCAATCGCCGAACGCGGTCCACACCTCGACGGTTTTGGCGGGGGCGTCGTCATCGTTGTCATCGTCAAGTTCGCCGCGGAAGGCGGTTTTGACACGCAGGCGGACGCGCTTGCCGTGGTCGAGAATCCAGTAGAAAAGTTCGGCGAGTTGATCTGGCGAGGTGGCGGCGGCGAGGCGCTTTTTGCGATCGGCGGGAAGGTCGGGGAAGACTTTGAGGTAGGCGTCGCGGAGTTTGGCGAAGGCGGCGGGCGAGCGGTCGGATTGGGCGCGGGCGGACTCCTGGTTGAGCAGATCGAGCTCGGCGCGTTGTCCGGTATTCCAGGAATCGAGGAAGCCAGGCTCGATGGCTTCCACCACGCCGACGAAGATGATGTCGGTGGAGGCGACCTCATTACAGACCGACACGGTGAGCTGGCACTTACAGGCGACCGCCGCGAAGGGGAAGAGAACCCAGAGAAGGGCGGCGCGGCGCATTCCCTCATCATAGCGTCGATAGCAGTGGGACAGACGATCGTCTTTTGTCGTCTGTCACTTATTGCCGACGCTCATGACAGACCACGAAAGGCTATGGTCTGTCCCACCTATGCCACTTACCGC
Organism: Candidatus Solibacter sp.; assembly: GCA_025361425.1. Classification (GTDB taxonomy): domain Bacteria; phylum Acidobacteriota; class Terriglobia; order Bryobacterales; family Bryobacteraceae; genus Solibacter. The sequence goes on from JANYAH010000034.1 coordinate 4,736, forward strand.
ATCGCCTTCGCCAGGTCCTCGTACTGATCGCTGGCGATCAAGTTGACGCCGGCGGCAATCGCGGCCTTCCAGCGCACCGTCACGGCTTCGTGGGTTCCGAAGTTGTACCCGTTGCCCCAGCCTTTGTCTTCACCGTCGCCAAAACCGTCCAGCGTAAAGAAGCGGATCCAGTATCCGAGTTTGTGCGCGTGATCCACCAGGGCGCGCAGGCGGCGGTCTTCCCGCGGGGTCCAAGCGCCGGCCTTACGCTGGCCGCCTTGCTCGACGGCGTACCACGAGTTGTTCCACCAGCGGCGATAGTTGGTGGGCGGCGCGGGCAGCAACTGCTCTGGCGGCAGGGTGGCCAGCAGGCGATTGTGCTCTTCCTTCGGTTCGGCGGGGATGGCTGTGGTGTGCGCCGACCCGAAGAGGCGCAGCTTGCCACCCACCGGCACCTGCTTGAAAAAGACCGTTTCCTGGGCGTCGGCGTCCTCGGTCAGGACCAGCAGCGGCTTGGGTTCGAACGCCGCCAGTTGGCGCGGGTCGGCGGTCTGCGCGGCGGTGGTGATCCACCTCTCGTATTCGCCGAGCAGGTCCCAGACCGCGTGTAGCAACTCGGGCTGAACGCTCTTGAAATCGAAGTGGACGACGATGATGGGCCAGCGCGCGCGGTCGTTATCGGCCAGCGCTTTTTCGACAATGGGGCGCACGCGTTCGAAGAAATAATCGCGCAGGGCGGGTTCGCTGCCGGTGGTTTTGGCGTCGTGCGCGACTACCGGCCGGCCCCTGCCGGTGGCGGGGTCGATGGCCCAGCCGAGATCTTGCTCAATGCCCACGGGGAAGCCGGTCCGGAGCGCACGATCGATGCGGTCCTTCCACTCGCCTTTGTACGGATAGCAGTTGTGTGCGTCCAGTACCGGACGGTTGTGATTGAGGAAGTCGAGGTTGGCTTGGCCCAACAGCGGCAGCGCCGCGAGGACGAGTAGCAAGGTTCGCATCAAGAGAGCAGGATAACCTATCCGGGTTACGCTTGGATTGCGCAACCGCGCGGGTGTAGCCTTGAAAGACAGGAGTCCAGAATGAACCGGAGACAACTTCTTCGTTCGGCAGCGGCGTTGCCCGCGGCGGGCGTCGCCTTTTCCGCGGCCGCGGCCCAACAGAAACAGATCAAGATCACCGCGCTTGAGACCGACGTGTTGAAGCAGCCGTCGGGCACGCCGATCTACGACTCCATCCACAAGCTCGGCGTGGATAGCGGCTCCGTGGTGCTGCGCCTGCGCACCGACGCCGGCATCACTGGGTGGGCCACCGTCTCCTTCGGCATGATCGCCGGCGGGCCGCGTGTGGTGCAGACCATTCTGGAGCAGGAGGTGAAGCCGATCATTCTGGGGATGGACCCGGCGTTTCCGCGGCGCATCCGCGCGGAGTTGTGGAAGGCGCTGGAGTACAACGGAGTCGGCGGCGTGGTGCAGTTCGCCATCGCGGCGGCGGACATCGCGGTGTGGGACATTTTGGGGAAGAGCGCGGGCTTGCCGGTGTACAAAATGCTAGGCGCGTTTCGCGACCGCATGCCGGTCTACTCCATGTGCGGCTGGTATTACGATGACGATGGCGACCTCTCGCGCTACAAACGCTCGCTTACGCAAGCGATGGAGCAGGGCTACCACGCGGTGAAGATGAAGGTGGGGCGCGGGCCCATTGAAGAGGACGTGCGCCGCATCAAACTGGCCCTTGATGTGGTGGGCAAAGACCGGCGCGTGATGGTGGACGCCAACCAGGTATTCAATCGCAATGAGGCCTTGCGGCGCGGGCGCGTCTACCAGGAGATGGGCTGCTTCTGGTATGAAGAGCCGCTGCCGCCGCAGGAGATGGAAGGCTACGCGGAACTGGCGCACGCGCTCGACATCCGCATCGCCACGGGCGAGAATCTGGCGACCAAGTACGCCTTCGCGGACCTGATCGCGCGGCGCGGGGCGGACGTGGTGCAGCCCGACAGCCGGCGCGCCGGCGGCGTCACGGAATGGATGGAGATCGCTGCCATCGCCGATGGCTACGGGCTGGAACTGGCCAGCCACGGCGGCAGCGCCACTAATCTGAACATGCTGCTCGCCATGCCGAACGCCATCTACATGGAGTCTGGCGGCGCGCGCAAATTGGTCAACGGTGAAATGCTGGCGCCGGAGGAACCCGGCATGAGCAGCGAACCCAGGGGCTAGCCGGATATGTCGGAGGGGTATACTGGAGGCCTCGAAGTTCGGCACGCGGATTGCCCTCCTACTCCCTGTAGATGTCTTGCTGTCGCCATTTTCAAGAACTTAGCCGTCTGGCCGGTGGCAGCCTGCCGCACAGCGCAAACGCTCAAGGCGGCAGCCTGCCGCGTGGGGAATCACTCCAATGAAAACCATCCTCTTTCTATTGCTTTCCGCATCCGCCATGTTCGCCCAGGTAGTTCCCGGGCGATATATTTTGGAACTTTCCGGCGACCCTGCCGCGGTGGCTGCCGTTCAACAGGGTGTGCGCCCCCGGGCGCGCGCCACGGCCATGGCCGCCCATCGCACCGCCGTGCGGCAATTGCAGGTGTCCGCGCGCACCGCCGTGGCGGCCCGCGGCGGAACCGTCATCGAGAGCATGGACACTGTCTTCAATGGACTAATCGTCACCATTCCCGATGAGCGCGCGGCTGAGTTGCTGCAAATACCGGGCGCGGTGAAACTGCACGCAGTGCGCCGCGTGCAGCCGTTGTTGAGTCACGCACTGCCGCTGCACAAGGTGCCCGATGCATGGAACTTATTGCCGCTTGGCAAAAACAGCGCGGGGGCGGGGATCAAGATCGGCATGATCGATACCGGCGTGGACGTCAACAACCCGGCCTTCAGCGACCCGCTGCCGCCCGTCGATGGCTTCCCCAAGGTGCGGTATCCGAGCGACACCCGCTTCACCAACGCGAAAGTCATCGTGGCCAAGAATTACACCCTGCTGTTGCCCGATGGCGGCGACCCAGACGCCAACGACCGCGATGGTCATGGCACCGGCACCTCGGTGGTCGCAGCCGGCGGAGCGGCGAACACGCCTTACGGCCCGCTCACCGGCGTCGCGCCCAAGGCCTACATCGGCAATTACAAAGTGCTCGACGCCAACGGCGGCACGTCGGACGTGATCGCCAAGGCCATCGACGACGCGGTGGCCGATGGCATGGACGTGATCAACATCAGCCTGGGCTCTTACGTGACGTCCTATTCCGATATCGCCGCGGACGACGTCGGCCAAGCCGCTATCGCCCGCGCCACGCAGGCCGGTGTCATCGTGGTGGTGGCGGCGGGCAACGCTGGGCCGGGCGCCGGGACCATCGGCGACTACGCCAGCGCGCCGGACGCCATCACCGTGGGCGCGATTCACAATGATCGCTCACTGAGTAATGCCATCACCATCGAGGGCGTTGCGCCCTATGCGGCGTTTCCGGGCGATGGGCCGGACCCCGGGCAGGCGATCGGCGGTACGTTGTTCGATGTGACCCAGTTGGATTCGAGCGGCCTCGGGTGCTCGCCGTTGCCCGCGGGTTCGGTGGCCGGCAAGATCGTCCTGGTGCTGCGCGGCACTTGCCCCTTCGCCAGCAAGCTCGATGATGTCGCGGCCGGCGGCGCGCTGGCGATTATCGTGTACAACAATCCCGCGGGCAACACCTTCTCCTCGGGTGGCGCGACGGTGGGCACGGCGACGCTGCCCGCGTTGTTCGTCAACCAAAGCGAGGGCGCCGACTTGAAGGCGCGCGTGGCGCAGGATTCGGGGGTGCAAGTGGCGCTCGATTTCGCCGGTGTCACCGCATTTGGGGCGCGCACCGACGTAAGCGGCTTCTCCAGCCGCGGCCCCAACGTGGGCAGCGCGCTCAAGCCGGACCTGGTCGCCGTCGGCGAAGAGATTGTCACCGGCGCGCAGAACTCTTACACCAGCGGCGAATCTTACAACGCCAGCGGCTTCATCGACACCGCGGGCACCAGCTTTTCGACGCCGCTGGCGGCGGGAGCGGCCGCGGTGCTCAAGGCCGCGCGTCCCAACCTCACCGTGCCGCAATACCGCTCTCTTCTGATCAACGGCGCGGCCATCGCCACAGCGAGCGAGGGCGTGACGGCCACACTGTCGCAGGCCGGCGCCGGAATGTTGAATCTGGCGGCGGCGGTTGGCGGCACAGTGGCGGCCTACCCCACAGCGCTCAGTTTCGGCGCGGGCGACACGCTGCACGTCACGTTGCCACTCTCTCTCTCAAACGTGGGCGCGGCCACCGACACCTACACGATTCAAGCCGTGCCCATCGGCGACATCCCGGCGCCGTCGCTTGCGACCAGCAGTCTGTCGCTCGATCCGGGCGCTGTGCAGCAGGTGCCGGTCACCTTGGATGTTGGGGGCCTTGCGCCGGGCGAATACTCCGGCTATCTGCTGGTGTCGGGAACTGCAAGTGCGAGCGTGGCACGCATCCCGTACTGGTTCGCGGTCCCCGGTTCGCAGCCGGCAGGGATCTCAATTCTCTATCAGGACAACTTCGACCAGGCGCGCTCCACCGCGACCGAGGCCGTAGTGTTCCGCGTGGTGGACGCGGCGGGGTTGCCCTACACGGGATCGCTCCGCCCGCAATTCACAGTGGCCGGTTCGGGTACGGTTCGCGCCTTGTACGGCACGGGAGACATCCCCGGCACCTATGCCGTGGATATCCGCACCGGCACGCTCGGCATGCAATTGACTTTCACTATCGGAACGGTGAGCGAGAGCGTCTACATTCCGGTGACCTGAGGAGGCGGCCGGGGTTTTCCGGGAGGCCTGGTTTGGGGCTCTGCCCCTCTCGCCCACCGGGGGCGGAGGTGGCTTGGCCTTAGGTCTCCCGTTCGCAACGCCGTTCCGGCGGCTCTTATATGGGCACCCCAAATGGAATGCGGGTACGCGCCGATCATGCTCCCGGCTAGCGCAAAATAATGGGGGCAGTTACCGGCCGGCGATATCGATGCCGAGCTTTTTGAGCTCTTCGGCGTAGTAGCGGCGGAGCAGGATGTCCCATTCCTCGCTACCTTCCGGGATGTCGCGTTTTTGAGTGCGGATTTTGGCGCGGGCGGCGCGA
>JANYAH010000052.1 GCA_025361425.1 Candidatus Solibacter sp.
TCTGCTTGGACTGGCACTGTACGGGGCGGAATGCGCACCCGTCAAAAAGGCGAGCGCGGCGCGGAGCAGGATGAAGAGGCGGCGCCGCACCAAACGGACATGACTCAAACTATGCTGGAATGCCGGGGGGGCGCAAGTCCACTTCGGTGAACAGGAGGGCGTGCGGGAGGGAATCCGCCGCTGAGACGGACGTGGCCGCTGGACCCGCCGGACCCCTAATCCGTCGATAGCGTAGCGAATCGCGGACGGGATGCCCAATCGCGCAGCGCTGAGCAGGTCTCCGGCATCGATCCGGCCTCGTCATCGCCAGCGCGGCTCAGTTCGGACGGTTCGGCGAGGCCATTTCGTGCGGGTTCGCGATCATCTGGGCGCGGGTTTTCTCCGGTTTGCTGAAAAAGGGCGTGCAAATCCGTCGATAAGCCCAGAAGTGTAGAGAAATCCGCTAACTCAGGCGGTGATCGGCAGCAACCTCGCCGCTTCCAGCCAGTCGATAATTCGCTGCACGGTGGTGGCCAGCCGCAGCACCGTTCTCCGCGCATGGTGCACTAGTCGCCCCGGTGTATTGAAAATCAAGAAACGCAGCCGCTTCGGTCGCGCCGTCAACAACTCCGCCGGCAGAGCCAAGCGCTTCAGTGCCGTCATCACGTTGTGCGAGATCACCGCCAACCGCAGCCACGCCGCATTCGCCCCGAAATACTTACAAGGCATCACTCCCCCGGCCAGTTCGTTCTTCACCACATCGTGCACACCTTCCACCGTCCCGGCCTTCTCCCGATGCCATTGGATCAAGCGCCCCGCCTTCCACTCCTGAATGTTCGTCACTACCGCAAAGTGCTTCACCTTGCTGCCATCCTCAAACAACGTCTCCTGCTTCTGCCGAATCCGAATCGCCACGTAGCGTAAGGGCTGCGTATCTTTGTGCTCCGTTTTCTCCCCCGGCACAAAGCTCACCTCGGCGCATTCCCGTATCTCTCTGGCGTGCGCTTCCCCGTAGGCCTCCCAACTCTCTTCCGGTATCTTCAAGATCGCCTTGTGCAACGCCTCGCTCATCCGCGCGCTAACGGCAAACCCGATGAATCCCTGCGGACCATCCTCCCTCTGTTCGTTCCGTAGCCAGTTGATCAGATGACTTTCGTGGCTTGCCGAATCGCCCCGATAGTAGTATTCCTTCACCGTTTCCGGCAGCGCTGCGTACGCCTGCTTGGCCACTGTCAACGGCGCCATCATCGCCGGCACATTCCCATCTCGAAACTCATCGGCCAACACCACGTTCATCTCTGCCCATACCGCCAGCATCGGCTGATAGCCCCGCTCTCCCTCGTAGGCTCGCAAGGCTTCCTGCTTACGGCTTTCGATGATCGTGGCATCTTGGTCCACTGTGGCGATGCGCTGGTCTGGACACCGCCGACCCAACTCCCGCACCAGTTCGCGATTGACCACCCCTAATCCCACCAGCGGTTCGTTTTCCTCCGGTATGTAGGCGATCTGCTCCGTGGTGCGCCGCTGCTTGGCCTCCTCGATTTTGGCTTCCTCGTGAAACTCGTATAAGAACTTGCGGGCCACCGAGGGAGACGGCATCTTGTGTCCCACCATCTCGCTCAGACCGGCGTCTTCGCGCAGACGAACGAAGTCATCGATGCACTCGCCGCCCACCGCGTTCAAGATCACGAAGCTTTCTACCAACGTGGCTTCGTCGTAGCCGCGCTGCCGCTCCTTGATCCGCACGTGTTCCTGCACCAACGCAGGCAATCCCAGTGACCGGAACGCTTGTACTACCAGCGGTACTCCACCCAGAGCCGTCAGGATTTCCGGCAGCGGCTCGGGGTCGACTTCGAAAAGCAGTGGGGACTCGGTGGGGGAGGGCCTGGAGGACTTGCGCACTCATTCATTTTAGCGGCCCGATTCACCCCGCCGGTGCAAAAACATTTGCACACGTACTCGCTGAGCTCCGCCCTCCTCCCGCTTGATTCACGGGCCTCGCGGTGTCGTCAATCTACCCCCACTTCCTTTTACGCGAGCCTTATCGACGGATCAGGGGGATGTGCATGGCCGATATTCGCCCGCCGCGCTTACTGCGGTTCCTCGATCTCGATGCGGCGGTCCGCCGTAAGGTTCTGCAGCGACTGTCGGGTCCCAGATGGCCACCACACTTCGAGCGTCCGCACAAGAGAATTCCGGCCCAAACCGAAGTGAACTTCCGGTTCGCTCGAACCCGCGTACCCGACCGACGTGGTTACGTGATTCCATTGCGAACCGGAATCCGTCACGAGAAGGATGCGGGCGCCAATGCCGTCGCGATTGCTTCGGTGGCCGCGCAGGCGCACGCGCAGCCAGTGGTTCCGGCTTTCGGTGGCGTTCGTCAGCACGATGGGCGTCTCGTTCAGGCGGGTGACGACACATCGATCCTTCCGTCGAGATTCAGGTCGCCGAAAGCAGCGCCGCGATAAAGGGCCTTGGTCCAGACCGCGGAGTGATCGAAGCGGCCATCGCCGCGATTCAGGAAAACGGACGGAGATTGCCGTGATTCGACACCGGTAAGGAGTTCCGAATTGGTCAGGGCATGCCCGTTTGCCACGAACAGATCCTTCAGACCATCGTTGTTGAAATCGTAAATGCCGGCGCTCCAGCCCGAAAGCCTGAGACTTGCGGCCGTAACGCGGGCCGCCTGGGATACATCGCTGAACCCTCGCCCCAGGTTGCGAAACAGGGAAAAACCTTCGTTCGAGAGAGCGGTCATTAGGATGTCTTCCCGTCCGTCGTTGTCCACGTCCCGGAAGTCCGCCCCCATACCGGAAACAGCTCTGCCGTCCGCGTTATACGCCACCCCAGCGGGCAGGGCGACTTCTTCAAACCGCCCTTTTCCGAGGTTATGGAACAGGAAATTCGGGACGGTATCGTTGGCGACGAAGATGTCCGTAAGTCCGTCGTGATCGTAGTCGGCGAAGGCGACACCCATTCCCTTGCCGCGATGGGCGGCGATTCCGCTGAAGCCGGAGACATCCTCGAAAGTGCCATCGCCGCGATTGTGGTA
>JANYAH010000068.1 GCA_025361425.1 Candidatus Solibacter sp.
TTCGTCGACGGCTTCCCGATGACCGTCACGAAGAAAATCCAGAAGTTCCTGATGCGCGAGCAGGAAATCCGCGAACGAGGCCTCGAATCCCTCGCCAGCCAGGCAACCGCGTAGGACAGGGTCGAAGAACCACCCCGCCCACCCGAGAATCCCCCGGGGCTCGCCGAGTTTTTCATGGGGTTTCGCGGGCCGAAGGCCCATCACAACAGGCCGGGATGCCTGTCCTACTTCTTCTTTTCGCCGGGGCGAAGCAGGGTGGGAGGCTTGCGCTTGGGCGTGGCGTCTGCGGCGGCCTTTTCCTCCGCCTCTTTTGCCGCGGCTTTCTGCTTGTCCGTGTCGGCCTGCTGCCCCTCTTTCTCAATCGAGGTCATCTGGGCTTCAATCGCCTTCCGCTGTTGCTGCTGCCGCTGCTCCACCTCGCTGCCGCGTTTGCCCAGGTCCTCCTTGGCAAGGTCCAGGCTATCGGCCGTGGTCTCGATGGCCTGCGTGAGGGCGAACTCGTAGCGCTCCAGATCCTTCGGCTTGCTTTCCTCAATCTGCTTGAGAATGGGAAGCATTTCCTTTTCGGCTGCGGCCACGGCGGCAAGTCCCAGGCTGATATCGGTCTTGCGCGCGCTGGCCGCATCGGCCACGGTATCGATGGCGTCGAGGATCTTGGAGTACTGGTCCAGCGTGTCGTGAATCAGGATCGAACGCCCGGCCTTCTCCTTGCTGAGCAAATTGCGCACCAGATCCAGCCGCAACCTGGCGAAATCGGCGTACAGTTTGAGACGCAGGTTCGGCTCCTGCGCTTCCTTGATCTGGTCGATTTCGTCGGCCGACAGAAAATCGCGCTGCGCGGCCAGTGGGGCCGCCAGAAGCAAACAGCAGAGTAACGTTTTCATTTGCTCTTGCCCTCCATCAGGCCGGTCAGCAGGTCATCGTGTACCTTCTGCAGGCGGGCCTTGGCTTTGTCCAGCACGGGTCTGTCCTCAAACCCCATATCGTGCTGCAGGGTCTCCAGTTTCTTCAGCAGGGTGCGCGTTTCGATTTCGGCCTGCTTGAACCACCGCGGACTCTTGCGCGGATTCTTGCCGGTGCTTTCGAGCGAGTCCCACGCCAGGTCCACCGATTCCTGGATCTCTAGCGCCGCCGCCGCCAGCTCCGCGCTGTCGCCCTTCTGATAGGCTTCGCGCACGGCTTTCAGGGCGGAACCCGCGTTATCCAGCGCCAACTTGGAGCGCTTGCCCAGATCGTGTTCGGCCAGTGCAACCTTCAGATCGGCCGGCAGCAGTCTAGCGGCGGGAAAAAGGCCCACCGCCAGCAGCATCAGGATGATTCGTTTGCCTCTCACCGCTTGTCAATCTCCCTTTGCAGAATCCGCACCCGCTGCCGCGCCTGAAATTCCTGGTTCGGATTCTTGCCCTGGCTCATGGCCAGAAACTGCTCGTAGGCTGCCTTGGCCGGTTTCGTCTGGCGCAACTTATCCAGGATGATGGCACGCAGGAACCAGTTGCCGGCGGCACTTTCGCCGTTCTTGGCGGCCTGCTCAAATGCGGTCAGCGCCTGCGGCAGATCTCCCGCCATGTAAAGCATGCCGCCCAGTTCGGTCCACGGTTTGGCTTCGACCGGCCTCAGTTTGGCGGCTGCGTAGAACTGGCGGGCGGCCGGCGGAAATTGCCGCTGGTCGCGCAACGCGCGCGCGTACATCATGCGCAAGTCGTAATTGCCAGGTTCGGCAGCCACCGATTGTTCCAGCAGGGGCAGCGCCCTATCCAATTTTCGCGTGAAGACGTAGGCGGCCGCCAAAGCGCTGCGGTTAACCGGGTTGGGATCTTTGCCAAAGGCTTCTTCCAGGCGGGGCACGGCATCTTCGAACTGTTTGGATTCGAGCAGCAGTTCGCCCATCCGCGCCTGCGCGGCCGTGTTGTCCGGAAACTCCCGGTAGATTTCAATGGCTTCGCGGTTCTGCGCGGCCTTCTCGTACAGGCCGGCGAGTTCCAGCAGGTAATCGCGAAACTTCGGCTCCAGTTGCGCCGCTTGGCGGAAGTAGGCGTCGGCGCCGGCGATGCGTCCCTGCTGCACCAGCGCCTGGGCCATGCCGAGTTGCGCTCCGGCGGATTTTGCGTCCAGCGCGATGGCCAGTTTGTAGCTCTCTTCCGCCTTGGCGTAGTCGCCGGTCTGGAGTTGCGATTCGGCCAGGTAATAGCGTGGGCGGAACTCCTGGGGCTTCTGTCCCGCGGCGTCTTCGAAGAGCGGCAGCGCGTCGGCGGGGTTCTTCTGGCGCAGCAGCACGATGCCGCCGTTCAACTCCGCTTCGTAGAGCCCGGGCTTGAGTTCCAGGGTCTTGCGGTATTCGGTGACGGCTTCCGGATCCCGCTGAAGCAGCGTGTATGCCATCGCCAGATTGAAGTGGGCGAAGTAATCCTTGGAATCCGCCTCAATGGCTTTGCGGAATGCCTGCACGGCGGCTTCGTACTTGCCCTCGTCGAGGGCCTTCATGCCTTCGGTAGTGTAATCGGCCTGGAGGAACAGAAGGAATGCCGCGACTGCCCACATAGCTTAATTCTATCGCCGCGCGATTGCCGCCGCCGTAAAACTCGCGTTACTTCTTCTTGTCTTTGCCGTCTACTTCGGGAACTTCGGGAGTTTCCGACACGAAATTTAGCGGGATATCCACGTATGCGACTTTTTCCCCGGTTTCGTCGGCGATTCTCATCTTGTAGTGGCGCGGCGGCGCGTCGAAGAGCGCGTTGCCCTGCTGCGATTCGGCGGATTTGACGGAGCGCAGATACCCGATATACTGCGGCACGCCCTCGCCGGAGCTCAGTTCGGGGTACTTGTTGCCCGCGTCATCTTCGAGCGTAAAATTGGGCACGATGATGTCGGCACCCAGGCTGTTTACCGCGCTCAACCGCACCAGGAAGAAGCGATGCTGTGGCACGCGCGCATTCATGCCCTCTCCGATCTGCGTCAACCACTGGGTTTCAAATGCCACGTAGACAATGTGTCCGAGCGTGATCCGCTCACCCATGTTATATGTGCGCACGGGGAACGACCTCTGCCCGATGTCACCACAGGAGATTAAGAGGGAGGCGGCAGCGACGACCGCTAATAACCACACAAAACGGAATTGGCGCATGTTAGCTAAACCATTGTCCACACGCGCTGCGCGCCTGTCAAGCCGGGGAACAAATCGGCTACCGCGGTTGGCGTTCCTGGAGGATGCGTTCGAATTTCTGGCGCTGCTCCTCGTTGAGAATCTGTTCCACCTTGGTTTTGCTTTCGCTCAGCACAGTGCGGTAATACGTCCAGAAATCATTGAGGATGGATTCCATCTGCTCCTGCTGGGTGGACGTGAGGTTGAGTTCGCGCTTCATCCGGGAGAAATAGACTTCCCTGCCCGCGGCGGTGTCGAAGGAAGGTTGATGCAGGCGGTTGTGGACGCCGAAATTCATGGCGACCGCTCCCGCCGCGGCGCCGCATAGGAACACCAGCGTCAGCGTGACCATGCAGGCGACCTTGGGATCCCACGATCGGGCGAAACTCACTTTCTCCAGGAGGCTAGTGCTCATAGCTCGTCATCGTAGCCAGCATGTTTTCCTGCGCCCGGGCGGTACTGTAAGCGGGCGAATCCTGCTGCGCCATCACGGTTTCCGGGGAGAGCCCAGTGGGGTATCCGCTCTCGTAGGAGACCAGAAAGCTGCCCAACGCCGCCAGCGTCACCAAGGACGCAAACACCAATCGCCGCCCGAAGGCGAAATTTAGGGCAAAGAAGCCCGCAAAAGAGGGCACCGCCTGGCGGTGGCCCACTTGCCGCATCACCCGCGCGTAAAACCCGGGCGCCGGCTCTAGTTCTTCTTCCACTTTGAGTGCGCCAAACCACTGGGAGACTTGCTGCATGCCAACCACTTCCTGGCGGCACATCTCACAGTTGCTCAGGTGCGCCTCGACATTCCGCAGTGCCGCCGGCTTCAGCGTGCCGGACAGGTACTCCTCAAGGCTTTCCATCACTACCGCGTGCATAAGCTTCTTCCCTGTACCACTGAAAATACCACGCCTCAGCCCACCCTTTGCGAGTCTATCGGCCGCTTGGCCCCGCCCGCTTCCGGGAACAACTTTCCAACCCAACCGCTCGGCCAGACTTCTCAACCGGCAACCATACCGGGAGCCCGATCAAGGCGCTGCGCTTCCTTCACCAGCTTCTGCCGTGCCCGAAATAGCTTCACTTTGATGGTGTTCTCATTCATCCCGGTGCGGGCCGCCAACTCTTCCACGGAGAACCCTTCCACTTCTTTCATGGTCAACAACATACGCTCTTCTTCGGATACGCGCCCGAGAAGCTTGACCAGGTAATCGCGGCGCGCCAGGGTGGTGTCCACTGGAATCTGGCGATCCACCGCCGGCTCGGAATTCTCCACCCGGCGGACCTCTTCCTCGCTCATATCGCTTTCGTATACGAGCTTGCGAA
>JANYAH010000075.1 GCA_025361425.1 Candidatus Solibacter sp.
TCCACCGCGTGGACGCTGGTTTCCACCGCCGCGATCTCATACCCCCGTGCGCGAATCCCTTCCACCAGCGGCAGGGCGTCCCAGGCGTGCTCCCACGGCACTGTGTCCTCCGCCCCCAGCGCCGTCTTGGCGATCGCCTTCTTAGGCGGGCGCGCCGTGATCCCGCACAGATACAGCTTCTCCACGCTGGCCGCGTCCGCCGTGCGGAAGAACGCCCCCACGTTGTACATGCTCCGCACGTTGTCCAGCAGCACCGCCGCCGGCAGCGTCCGAATGCCTTCGTAGAGCGCACCGGCCACCGTTGCCTGAAAAGGAACCCGATCCATTGAGCGACCATAGCATAGAGCCGCGTACCCCCGATGCTACACTGGTAGATCGCATGGCAATACTGTCCATCGTGATTCCGATCCACAACGAGGAGCCCTCCATACTCCCGTTATACGACCGCCTTACCGCGGTGTTGGAACAGTTACAGCGGCCCTACGAGATCCTCTTCGTCGACGACGCTTCCAACGACCGCAGCTTCGAACTCCTGGCCAACCTGGTGGAAACCGACGGCCACCTCAAAGTGATCCGTCTGCGCCGCAACTTCGGCCAGACCGCCGCCCTCTCCGCTGGCTTCCACGAAGCCAAGGGCGACATTATCATCGCCATGGATGGCGATCTACAGCACTGCCCCGAAGACATCCCCGCGCTACTTGAAAAAGTCGACGAGGGCTACGACATCGCCAGCGGCTGGCGCCAGCACCGGGTGGATAACGCCATCATGCGCAAGATCCCATCGCGCATCGCCAACTGGCTCATGGCCAAGGCCAGCGGTGTCGAATTGCGCGATTTCGGCACCACGTTTAAGGCCTATCGCGCCGAAGTCCTCAAAGACGTCAACCTCTACGGCGAGCTCCACCGCTTCATTCCCGCGCTGGCCAGTTTTTACGGCGCGCGCGTGGTCGAAGTGCCCATCCGTAACGTCCCGCGCGCCGCCGGCGATTCGCACTACGGCATCGGCCGTACCTTCCGCGTAATGTTCGACATCCTCACCATCAAGTTCCTGCTCAAATATTTCACTCGCCCGATGCACTTCTTCGGCTCCCTCGGCCTCGCCGGCACGGTTTCCGGCGGCGGCATCATGGCCTACCTGATCGTGATCAAGCTGATGGGCTATGAAATTGTCATCGAGCACGGCCCCTTGATGATCGCCGGATGCCTGCTCCTGTTGAGCGGCCTGATGATGTTCACCACCGGCCTGCTCGGCGAGATGATGATGCGCACCTACTTCGAAAGCCAGGATCGCCGCATCTACGCCGTCCGCGAGATCCTCACCCGCAAACAGCGCGGCGTCGCCGGCGGAACCAAGTAGCACTCACCGCGGAAACGCAGTGTCTTACCTTGCTCGTCTCTTCTCTGCGCTTATCTCTGCGCTCTCTGCGTCTCTGCGTTGAATGGACACTCTCCTACACTCAACCCCCCAGCACGTCCTTCAACGCTCCCCCCAGTTCCGGAAAGTCCCACTTAAACCCAGCGGCTTCCGGCGCCGCGGGCACCACTCTCTGGCTCGCCAACAGAACCTCCGACATCTCGCCGAACAGCAGTTTCAGCCCGAATACCGGCACCGGGAAGATGGCCGGCCGGTGGAGCGCCTTGGCAAGAGTCTGCGTGAAATCCGCGTTGGTGACCGGAATGGGCGCCACCCCGTTGAGCGCGCCGCGCACCTCGTGTTCCACCGCGAACTGAAACATCGCAGCCAGGTCCGCCAGGTGGATCCACGACATCCACTGCTTGCCGTCGCCCAGTTTGCCGCCAACACCCATGCGGAACGGCGGCAACATGCTCTTGAGCGCGCCGCCGCGCGCGTCCAACACCACACCGATGCGCACCCGCACCACCCGCATGCCGAACTCCTCGGCCGCCACCGCTTCCTTCTCCCACGCGGCGCAGACCTCTGCCAGATAGGTGTGGTCGGGCGCCGAATCCTCACGCAGCACTTCGTCGCCGCGCGAGCCATAGTAGCCTACCGCCGAGGCGCTGACCAGGGTCTGCGGCGGATTGTGCAGCTTGCCGAGCGCCTGCACCAGGTTGCGCGTGCCCAACACGCGGCTCTCCCGAATGCGCCGTTTCACATCCGCATTCCAACGCTGCGCCACCGGTTCGCCGGCCAGGTGGATCACCGCGTTGGCATTGCGCACGCTTTCCTCGGGCGCCGGCCCACTCATCGAGTCCCAGGCCACCACGCCGACCCCGGGCGGGACGTTGGTGCCGGCGTGCCGGCTGACCACCGTCAGTCCGTGGCCGACGGCGCCCAGATTTTTCAGAAGACGCCGGCCAATCAGCCCGCTGGCTCCGGTAATGGTGATATTCAAGCGGTCAACTCCTTGCCTGTGCGTTCCAGGTATTCGATCTCTCGGATATACGCGTCTACGTTCGTCTTTCGTTCCATTCCCGAACGGACCATTGAGCGAATGGTCCCATAGATCGGCCGCTCCGGCCAAGGGCGGTCGTGTAGGCCGAAACACCACAGGATGTTGGTGTAAGTGTTCGGGTCGTCGCCATCCAGCGCATACCGGTCGTGCAGGTAGAGCATGGTGGCCAGCGCTTCACTGGCGCTAACCGACCACTCCACAATCTTTTTGCCCCAGAACATGCGGTAGTATCCGTGGATCTTGCCGCGCAGGCACAGTTCCTTCTGCGTGGCGTTCCATAAGTCGTCATGGGTGGCCGCGGCCTC
The DNA here is from genome assembly GCA_025361425.1 of Candidatus Solibacter sp. GTDB lineage: Bacteria > Acidobacteriota > Terriglobia > Bryobacterales > Bryobacteraceae > Solibacter. Next base: position 2,723 of record JANYAH010000075.1, read on the forward strand.
GAATTGTTGCCGGCTGTAAAGCGGATCGCGCGTGTCGTTGCGGTGGGCGGCGATGGTCTTTTGCGCCCAATCGGGCAGCGCGTCAAGCGTATCGTGGCGGTCCGCGTAGCGCGTGAAATTGAAGGCCAATTCGCGGCGCACAATCAATTCCTCCAGGAACTCGTCGGCGATCAGCTTGTGCTCCCGCGCGTGCTCGCGGACTGCCAGCGCCACTTCGAGCGACGAGATGTAGCCGTAGTGCAGGTACGGGCTGAGATCGCTGGTGGCATGGGCCGAGGGCTCGTTCTTGTCACGCGCGTAACGGCGCAGTCGGTCTTCGAGGAACCGCCGCAGCGTTCTTTCGGCGGCTTTCCGTCCACCGCGGAAGGTGGTGGAGGGGCGTATACCGTGGTCGATCTCGCAGGACGCCACCAGTTCCGCGAGGTTGCCGGCAGTGACTTCCGTGTGCAGATCGCCGAAAGTTTCGCGGCAGGGGAGGCGCAGTTCCACCCCGGGAACGGGCCGCAGAAACTCGGGCAACAGGCGGTGGATTTTGGGACGGATGGAATAGGCGGCGTAGCTGCGCTGCGGGATCTTGCTCAGGGGCACAATGCAACTTGCATCCACGGCGTGAAGCTGCACGTCGAGGCGCGGGGTGGCGCGCAGGCACTCGTCGGTCACCACCGCGGCAGCGCCCTGGATGACCGTGCGCAGCCGGGCGTCCGACGTGGTCTTACGGCGAGGCAGTTGGAAGATGTACCCCGCGCCCAGTTTGTGCAGGCGCGCCTGCATCTCCGGGACGCCTTCCAGCACGAACGTGTGGAACCGGTCGCTGGCGGTGGGGTAGGCGCAGGAGAGGCGCTCCAAGCATACCAGCGGCAGGTTCATGTGGTTGGCCATCTCCGCCGCGTACAGCAGCGCATAGTTGGATGCAACCCGGCGATTCCACCGGCACCAGTAGAGCACGTACCGGCCGCCCTCCCGGATGGGCTGCTGATTGAGTGCTCTCACGCGTTCGCCCATGACGGTTAGGTTCATGACGCTTAAGATTCCCGTTGGCACCCAGCAGGTACAATAAAACTACCGATGAGGGCCTGGAATCGCGCAAAACTGCTATGGGGCTACCTGACGCGCCGGGCCCGGCTCGACGCCCTGCCGGTGGAGTATATCGTCGAGACCACCGCTAAGTGTAACCTCTATTGCCCGATGTGCCCGCGGGAAACCCACCCCCAACCTAAAGCGGATATGACGGATGAGATATTCCGTACACTACTCGCCGAAGCGGGAGATACCGCCGAGCACATGATGCTGATCGGGCTGGGCGAACCGTTCATGGACCCGAAGATCTTCGAACGCATCGAGTACTGCCACCGGCACAGCGTCTCGACCCTGCTCTCCACCAACGGAACGTTCCTCGATGAGCGCTATGCGGCCAAAGTGCTGGATTCGCCGCTCGAACAGATCACGCTGAGCTTCGACGGATTCAAGAAGGAGACCTTCGAGTTCTATCGCAAGGGCGCGAAGTTCGATAAGGTGCGCGACAACTTCGTGCGGTTCGCGCGCATGAAGCACGAGCGCGGCTCCCATCTCCAGGTGGTCGTGCAGATGGTGCGCATGGAAGGCAACGCGGCGGAGGCGGACGACTTTCTAGGTTTCTGGAAGGGCATCCCCGGCGTGGACAGGTTGCGCATCAAGGAGGACGAGACCAACCTGATGCGCCCCAATGCCGGGCATGTCGCAGGCGATTGGAAATACCCTTGCCATTACCTCTGGCGCGGGGCGGTGTACGTAAAACAGAATGGTGACGTGTACCCCTGCTGCCAGAGCTACATGCTGGACGGCAAGCCGCTGGGCACCCTCGGGCAACAGCCGCTGATCGAGATCTGGAACGCCGCGCCCATGCAGGAGATGCGCCGATTGCATGCGGCGGGACGCGGCGGCGAAGTGGACATCTGCTCGCGCTGCTGCACCACCATCCCGCATCCCGTCCTGGTAACCGGCAGTTTGTTGCTGCATGGCAAAACGGTGCGGCGGATGCTGCCGCTGGTGGAGCGCTTGACGTACCTGGCGAAGCTGCCCACACGGCTGCTGCGGCCGCCCAAGCGAACGGGGTGAAGCAGTGGGACACCCTCGAACAAGCACCCTACCCAAACTGGTGGGGCGGACCCCCCGGTCCGCGGCCGACGCCCCCGTCGGCCTCTCGCGCCTTGCAGGGCG
>JANYAH010000282.1 GCA_025361425.1 Candidatus Solibacter sp.
ACAGCGCAAGGCGATCAAACTCTTCGATCTCGAACGCTGGATGCCTAGACTTCTTTCATCTATGGATCAAATCGCGTCAACCACCGACGAGCGGCCTATGGCATGAGAAAACAGGGCACGAGTTGCGAAAGTCGGGCTAGAGGCCTGCTCAGGCAGGCCGGAGTGCGTCCCGCGTCGAGTCTACAGCTTGGCGGCGCCACCGGGAGGCCTCTTGGCTCGCCCGGAAAGGAGGAATACTCAGCCGAGTACTCGCAGCCTATCGAGACCGGTGGCAAGCGCGACAAAAGGCTCCAGGTCGCGGAGAAAGGGGTAGGCCTGGCAGAGGCTGAACTTGCCGAACGGACTCTGCGGTTGGCGACCGAAATCAAGCTGCGCTATCTGGATGCAGTCACGGATGAAGCGAGGTTGGCTGCACTCGACCGTCTGATTGGCACCTATCGCGAGTCTCTGAAGCTCGTCGAGGCGCGCGTACGCCTGGGCGACGCCGCTGCGGTGGATAGCCAACTTCTTCTGGTCGAAGTAAGCCGGGCAGAAGCTCAGAAGCGAACGGTTGCGGGCAGAATTCAGGTCGCTCTTTCGGACCTCCGGCGATTGTGCGGCTTCACTGCCGCGGAACCCCTCGTGCTCGCTGGCGTCGCCCGAAGGGACGGAAGCCTCGCATCCACACTGGGGGACCTCCAACGGCAAGCCGTCGAACTGCGGCCTGATCTGCGCTCCGCCAAACTGGAGGAAGAACGAGGTGCCGCCGAAGTCAGCCTGACCGAAGCGCAGGGCCGTCCAGATGTTACTCTCTCCGCGCAGTATGCGCTTAGGAACGAGAGGATCGGGGAACTGTACGGGTCCACGGCATCGGGCCAGTCGGCACCTCTGAAGGACCGGGACAACACTCTCAGCTTCGGAGTGTCAATCCCCCTCCTCACGCGGCGAAGGAACCTGGGAAACATCGAAGCGGCTACCGCGCGGGCGACGGGGTCCCGAACATTACGCCAACACCTGGAGGCGGCGATCCCTCTTGAAGTACAAGCCGCATGGCAGCATTGGGACGCTGCGGCGCAATCGCTCAACATTCTCGATAGCGGCGTGTTGAGACAGTCCGAGAAGAATCTCGATGTCATACGGCAGGCGTATGCCCTTGGGCAATTGCGGCTGCTCGACGTTCTCAATGAACAGCGGCGTTTGATCGACACCCAAATGACTTACATCGAAGCGGAGTCGGACGTGCGCCGGGGATTCATCGAGTTGGAGCGGGCCGTTGCAGGAGATCTGAAATGAGAGACGTGTTGATGGTTGGGGCAATCTGCCTAGTGCTGGCTTCCTGCTCAAAGACGAAGCCGGAAGAGTTGCCGGAGAGAGAGAAGAAGGCCGCTTCCGGCTTGGTGACGATGGAACCGGCGGCGCAGCAACACGTCGGGATGAAAATTTCGCCAGCGAAGATGACGCAGTTGACTGAATACCTCCAGGTCACGGGAACGGTGCAGCCGGTTGACAGCCGCGTCAGCCAAGTGCGCGCTCCTGCTCGTGGCCGGCTGCTGGAGGTGCGCGCAAAGGTGGGCGACCGGGTTCGAGCCGGACAAGAGTTGGCGCGAATCGACAATTTGGAAGCAGGCGAATTGACGGCTCAACTATCTTCAGCTCGGGCCGAACTCCAGCGGTACAGAGTCTTGTTGGCGGCACAATCGAAACAGGTCGATAGAAATCAAAAACTCTCCGATATTGGAGCCGCTCCGCTTAAGGACTACGAGCAAAGCCGCGCCGAATTTCAGGCTCTGGAGGATAGCCAGCGTTCGCACGAAGCTGTGATCGCTGGCCTCGCTGCCAGGCTTCGGCGCTTTGGCAAGTCTGATTCCGATCCCACCGTTGCGGTAGTGACGGCGATCACCGCTCCCTTCAATGGAATAATTACGAAAGCCGTGACCGCGCCGGGCGAACTTGTGGAACCCTCGACGGATCTCTTCACCGTCGCCGACATCTCTCGTGTCTGGGTGCAGGCCGAGGTGTACGAGAAGGATCTGGGCCGCCTCCAAGTGGGACAGTCCGCGATTATCCATGTTGACACCTATCCAGATGAACGCTTCGCCGGCAAAGTCACCTACATCAGTGACGCGCTCGACCCTCAAACGCGAACGGCCAAGGTCCGTTGCGAAGTCGCCAACGACCGTATCCGACTGAAATTGGATATGTTCGCGACGGTCCAGTTGCCGACTACTTTTAGCCGGCAGGCTATTGCCGTCCCGGTGGGAGCGCTGCAGCAACTGGAGACCAAAACCGTCGTGTTCGTGCAACGAGGTGCGGCTCAGTTCGAGGCTCGGGAAATCACGCCAGGCAAGAATGTCAACGGCCAGGTGGAAGTGCTCGCAGGACTCCGCGAAGGTGAACCAGTGGTCATCGTGGGGGCCTTCCACTTGAAGTCCATCATTGCGGGCAAAGACCTGGGGGAGGAATAGCCATGGAAAGAGTCGTTGCCTGGGCCCTCTCCAACCGGTTCATCGTACTTCTGGCCACCGTGTTCTCCATTGCCGTGGGGTTGTATTCGCTACAGAAGCTGCCGATCGATGCCGTACCCGACATCACACCGAATCAAGTGCTGGTGCTGACCCGGGCGCCAAGCCTCTCACCGATTGAAGTAGAGAAATTCCTTACGTTCCCAGTGGAGACTGCGATGAGTGGCCTGCCTGGCATCGACAAGATTCAGTCCGTTTCCAAGTTTGGACTGTCCTACGTTGCCGTCTATTTCAAAGAGACCATGGACCCGTACTTCTGCCGCCGCCTCATCATGGAGCGCTTGCCCCAGGCGCGCGAGGCCATCGTGCCCGGCATGGGAACGCCGGAGATGGGACCCATCACTACGGGACTTGGTGAGATCTACATGTTCAAGGTCTCCGGGAAGGGCAGATCTCTGATGGAACTGAGGAGCATACTGGATTGGGAGATCGCTCCGAAACTGCGTAACACGCCAGGTATCGTGGAAGTGAACACGCACGGCGGGGAACTCAAGACCTACGAGGTTCAGGCCGACAACGACAAACTCACCGGGTATCGCATCCCGCTGAGCCGCGTGTTGGAAGCGTTGGAGCGCAACAACGCGAACGCGGGCGGCGCGTATCTGGAACGAGTTGAACAACAGTCGCTGATTCGTGGCGAAGCGCTAATCACGAGCCTGGCCGACATCGAGAACATCGTGGTTGGAGCTTCGCCGAGCGGGACCCCCATCCTAATCCGAAACGTTGCCACCGTTCAGTTCGCGCCAATGGTTCGGCAGGGATTCGCCAGCCAAGACGGGAAAGGCGAGGTAGTGATCGGTATTGCCATGATGTTGCTCGGCGAGAACTCGCGCGTGGTGGTGGATCGCGTCAAGGAACGGCTTTCCGGCATCCAGCGCACGCTCCCCGCGGACGTGCGGATCGAGGCCTTCTATGACCGGACGGACCTGGTACGACGGACCATCCAAACCGTCAGCAAGAATCTCATCGAGGGCGGATTGCTGGTTGTGGCGGTGCTGCTTCTGTTATTGGGTAGCTTCCGAGGCGGCCTCATCGTGGCGCTGGCGATTCCGCTGTCCATGCTCGTGGCCTTCACCGGGATGGAGCGAGCCGGGATTTCCGGCAATCTGATGAGTTTGGGGGCAATCGACTTCGGGCTGGTTGTGGACGGCTCGGTGGTGATGATGGAGAACATCCTGAGGCGCTTGAGTCACCGGCAAGAGGGCGAGAATGCGATGGACGTGGTGCGAATTGCCGGTCAGGAAGTTGCCCGCCCGATCTTCTTCGGTGTCGTCATCATCTTCCTTGTGTACGTGCCCATCCTGACGCTGACCGGGGTGGAAGGCAAGATGTTCGATCCCATGGCCATGACGGTGCTTTTCGCAGTGGGCGCGTCGCTGGTAGTTGCACTGACGTTGATGCCGGTACTTGGATGGTATGCATTCCGCGACAAGGCCACGGAAAAAGCGACGTGGCTCATGCGCAAGATCAGTTCCGCCTATGACCCGGTGCTGGGTGGGGCTCTTCGTTTTCCGAAGGCCATCGCAGCCGCGGCAGCTCTTCTGTTCGTAGGATCGATGGGGGTCATTCCATTTCTGGGCGCCGAGTTCCTCCCACGATTGGATGAGGGCTCGATCCTCGTGATGATGTATCGAGTGCCCGGTATCTCGATCAGCGAGTCGCTGCACGGCAACGAAATCATCGAGACGGTGCTAAAGCAGTTTTCTGAAGTTGACAAGGTCGTGTGCCGCACCGGGAGGCCTGAAGTCGCGGTGGACCCGATGGCGATCGACCAGAGCGACGTATACGTCATGCTGAAGCCCGTTAGCGAGTGGCCGTCACCGCGCTCGAAGGACGAACTGGTGACAGCCATGAAAGAGGCACTCGAAAAGGAGGCCCCTGGCGCCGCGTACAGCTTCATGCAGCCGATCGAAATGCGGATGCAGGAATTGATGGAGGCGGGCGTCCGCTCCGACATCGCCGTCAAGATCTTCGGTGAGGACTTGGACGTGCTTCGGGAGAAGGCGCAGCAGATCGTCAAAGTGGTGGAGAAGGTTCCGGGCTCGGCCGACGTTCGCGCCGAGCGCGTTGCCGGACTCCCTTACCTGCGCGTGCGGGTACGCCGGGACGCGATTGCACGCCATGGTTTGGACGCTCAGGACGTTTTGAACACAGTAGAGGCTATCGGCGGCAAGGTGGTGGGACAGGTGGTCGAAGGCAATCGCCGCTTTGCACTACAAGTGCGCTTCGACCCAGGTCAACGCGGAACTATAGAGTCGATTCAGAATCTGAAAGTGGGCGACAAAGAAGGGCACTTCATCCCGCTCGGGCAACTGGCCGAGGTCTGGGAAGAGGAAGGCCCGGCGCAAATCAGCCGCGAGAACATACAGCGCCGCATTAGCGTCGAGGTGAACGTCCGCGGCCGGGACTTGGCGGGTTTTGTTGCCGAGGCCCGGCGAACCGTCGCCAGCAAGGTCAAAATTCCCGAGGGCTACACACTCGAGTGGGGCGGCAAGTTCGAGCAGTTGGAAAGCGCCAGCCGGCGACTGGCGGTGACCATCCCAATTGCGATGCTGTTGATCTTCGTGCTTCTCTACTTCAATTTCCACGCGGCGCAACCGGCCGTACTCATCTTCCTAAACGTGCCGCTGGCGGCCACGGGCGGCATCCTGGCATTGTGGTCAAGGGGCATGCCGTTCAGCATTTCAGCCGGTGTCGAGTTCATCGCGTTGTCCGGCATTGCCGTCTTGAACGGAATCGTGCTGCTGACCTATGTCACCCAACTTCGCGACAATGGCGCAACCATAGAAAGAGCCGTGGAGGACGGCGCAAAGACTCGAGTGCGGCCGGTGTTGATGACTGCGCTGGTGGCAAGTCTGGGGTTCCTGCCCATGGCCCTCTCGCACGGAGCGGGGGCGGAGGTTCAGCGACCGCTGGCTACGGTGGTGATCGGGGGGCTGGTCACGTCGACTCTTCTGACGCTGGTTGTCCTACCGGCGGTCTATTTGTGGCTCGAAAGGAGGCGGCCCGCCAATGCCTGATACCCTCCAGTTCAAAATCCACGGGATGGACTGCGTGGAAGAAGTCAACATTCTGAAGCGGGAACTCCGCGATCGGGCGGGAAGTGAATCGAATCTCTCATTCGACATCCTCAACGGCCGGATGACTCTGCGGGACGCTGGCCGACTCTCCGCGCCACAGGTCATCGAGATAGTGGCAAGGACGGGGATGTCAGCCGAATTATGGGCCAGCGCAGAGCAGAGTGCGACGCGGTCCGAAAAGCGGACGTGGTGGCGCGATGCGCGGACCACTATGACAATCGATACCCCAGCGCGGGATGAATCCGAAAAGA
>JANYAH010000109.1 GCA_025361425.1 Candidatus Solibacter sp.
GACGACGTTCACTCTGAGCCGGAATGGACGCGGATCATTGTGGGCATCCCTGCCCGCAAAGACCATATCAATATTCGGGTGGACCACGACGTCCTACAGTGGTTCAGATCGAAGGGCAAGGGTTACCAGACCCTCATGAACAACGTCCTGCGGGCCTTCGCGCAAACGCGGCAACAGAGTGACACCAGGAACTCACAGTAGGAATGTCCGGGGCCACACGTGCGAAAGCGGCGCCTACCCCACCCGGCTTTTGCGCGCCCGCTTCTTCGGCGCCGCTTCCATCTCGCCCGCCCCGGCGGCCGCCGACGCGGTGGCCACCGCCACCGGTTTGCGCTTCTGGGCGAGGCTCTTCTTAAGAGCTTCCATGATGTCGATCACCGGCGCGAAATGCTCCGGCGGAGTCTCCACCACGTTGCGGCCTTCGATCTTATCCTCGATCATCTTCTTCAGATTGTCGCGGTAGGAGTCGTGGTATTTCTGCGGCTCGAAATTCTCCTCCAGGGAGGAGATCAGCATCTTCGCCATGGCGAGTTCCTTCTCCTTCACCAAGCTGGTGTCGGTACGGAACTCCTCCACTTGGCGGATCTCGTCCTGGTAATACATGGTGTGCGAGAGAATCCCTTTGGCGCCCGGCCGCAGCACGATAATGTGCTCGCGATTGTGCATCGCCACCTTGGCCACGCCGTAGTAACCGGAGTCCTTCAGCGCGGTGAACAGCAGGGCGTACGCCTTCTCGCCGCCCTCATCCGGCGCGACGTAGTAGGAGCTCTCCAGGTAGACCGGGTCCACTTGGTCGGCTTTGACGAATTCCAGGATCTCCATCACCTTGGCGGTGCGCGGCGCCACCTTCCGGATATCCTCGTCGTCAATCACCACGTAATGGTCCTTCTCATACTCGTAGCCCTTGACGGTCTCCGAGCGCGAGATCGGTTTGTCTTCGAGCTGGCAATAAGTCATCTGCTTGATGCGCGAATGGTCGTCCTTGTGCAGCAGGTTGAAGCTGATGGTTTCGCTGCGTGCCGCACTAAACAGACGAATGGGAAACGACACCATGCCGAAAATCAGATGGCCTTTCCAGACGCTTGCCGCCATATCAGTTCCCTCCGTGCCCCCTTTCAGGGGCAACATGGTTTTCAAGATACTACAAATCCTAATAAGATGTAAATGGAAGGACGCAAGGGGTTTATGTCGCTAGACGAATACGCCGCGAAACGCCGCTTTGAGAAAACACCCGAGCCGCCTCCTTCCGTCGGAATCAGCAATCCAGCGGCCAAACCGTATTTTTGTGTGCAACGGCACGATGCCACCAGGCTGCACTACGACTTTCGCCTGGAGATCGATGGCGTTTTAAAATCCTGGGCCGTGCCCAAGGGGCCGTCGCTCAATCCCGCGGTGAAGGTCTTTGCGGCGCACGTGGAAGACCACCCCCTGGAGTATGGCGGTTTCGAAGGCAATATTCCAGCGGGCAACTACGGCGGGGGCAGCGTGATGCTATGGGACCGGGGCACGTTCGACCTGCTGGGCGATGTCGCGGCCGAGGCGCAACTGGCCCGCGGCGATCTGAAGTTCCGCCTGCGCGGCGAGAAACTGAAGGGCGATTTCGCCATCGTGCGGATGAAGGGCAAAGGCAAGGGCAATGAGTGGCTGCTCATCAAGAAGCGCGACGAGTTCGCCGCCGCGGGCTGGGATGTGGAGGCGCTCGCCTACAGCGTGCTTTCCGGCCGCACCCAGGAAGAGATCGCGAGGAACCTGCCGGCGCGCGGGACCAAACGCGAGACGGCGGGCGCGGTCGACCGCGTCTGGGCGGCCAGTCCGCCGGCAAAGCGGGCGCGCCGCTCGGTTGGGCCAAACGCGCGCGGCTCGGTTGCGGCGCCGGGCGCCGGCGGCAAGACGGCCGCCAAGACACGGCGCGCGAAGGCCGTGCGCGGCTCGGTTGCGGCGTCGGACGCCGGCGGCAAGACGGCCGCCAAGACTCGGCGCGCGAAGGCCGCGCCCGCCAAGAAGAAGACTAGCCACGACCTGGCAAATCTTAAGGGCGCGCAACTGGCGGAGATGCCGGCGGCGATTGAGCCGATGAAGGCGATGCTGGCGGAGCGTGTTCCGCGCGGCGAGGAATGGCTGTTTGAGGTGAAGTGGGATGGCGTGCGCGCCGTGGCGTTCCTGGACAACGAAGAGGTCCGCCTGCAATCGCGCAGCGGGTTGCGCTGCGAACGGCAGTATCCCGAACTCGCCGTGATGCCGCATTACATCGCCGCATCGCGGGCCGTGCTCGACGGCGAGATCGCAGTACTCGATGCCAAGGGCGTATCGCAGTTCCACCTGATCCAGCCGCGCATCGCCAACACCGATCCGAACACCATCGCTCACCTGGTGCGCTCCACCCCGGTGATCTATTTCGCCTTCGATCTGCTCTACCTGGATGGCTACGACCTGCGCGGCGTTGCGCTGGGAAAGCGGCGCGAACTCTTGCAGCAGGTGCTGACGCCGGGACCAGGGATTCGCATCTCCGACGCCTTCCCCGGCGGGGGCGAGCAACTGCTGGAGGCGGCAAGAGAAAATGGTCTGGAAGGCATCGTTGCCAAGCATGCGCGCAGCAGTTACGAATCGCGGCGCAGCCGGGAGTGGCTCAAGATCAAGGTTGTCAGTGAGCAGGAGTTCGTGATCGGCGGCTTCACGGAGCCGCAGGGCGATCGCGATTATTTCGGCGCTCTGGTGCTGGGTCTTTACAAGGAGGGCGAACTGGGCTGGGTGGGCAACGTGGGCACCGGCTTCGACCAGAACCTGCTGGCCGGCCTGCACGCGCGGCTTCAGCCGCTGATCGCGAAAAAGTGCCCCTTCGCCCAGCGGCCCAAGCCGGACAAGGGAATCACCTGGGTGAAGCCGGACCTGGTCTGCCAGGTGAAGTACGCCAACTGGACGCCGGAAAACCACTTGCGCGCGCCGGTGTTCGTCGGCTTGCGCAACGATGTGAAGGCCGCCGCGGTGGCACGTGAAGCCGTGCGCGAGGCCACTCGCGAACCGGCCGGGGAACTGCTGCCCGGAAGCCCCAAGGAGGCGACGCTCTCAATTGACGGACGTACCCTCAAGTTCACCAACCTCTCGAAGCTTTACTACCCCGGCGACGGCGTCACCAAGCGCGACGTGCTCAATTACTACGCCGCCGTGGCGGACCTGATTCTGCCCCACTTGCGGGACCGGCCGCTCTCGCTCAAGCGGTACCCCAACGGGATCCGCGAACCGTTCTTCTTTCAGAAGGACACACCCGATACGTACCCCGGCTGGCTGCGCACCGAATGGATCGACGAGATCGACTACGTGTTCGCCAGCGACCGCGCCAGCCTGCTGTATCTGGTCAATCTGGGTTGCATCGATCACAACCCGTGGATGAGCCGGTCTGGCTCGCTGGAGCATCCCGATTTCATCCTGATCGATCTCGACCCGCAGGAGTGCCTCTACGACCTGGTTGTGGAGGCGGCGCTCTTGGTCAAGAGCATTCTGGACCAGATTGGTCTCGCGGGGTATCCGAAAACCACGGGCGGCGACGGCATGCACGTCTACATCCCGATCAAGCCGGTCTACAGCTACGAAGAGGCGCGGACGTTCGCGGAATTGATCGCGCGCCTGGTGACGCGCGAAAAGCCGCACCTGTTCACCACGCCGCGCAAGGTGGCCAAGCGGCAGAAGAACCGGGTGTATTTCGACTACCCGCAGATCGGCAAATCGAAGACGATCGCGGCGCCCTATGTGCTGCGGGCGTACGAGGGAGCCCCGGTGGCGACACCGCTAGAGTGGGCCGAGGTGATGCCCGGTCTGCACCCGAAACAGTTCCACATTCACAACGCCCGGGAGCGGTTCCGCAAGAAGGGCGATCTGTTCCGGGGAGTGCTGGAGAGTCCGCAGAATCTGTACGAAGCCCTGGGCCGCCTGGAAAAGCTGTTCCGATAGGACAGGCAGACAGGCCAGGATGCCCCTCCTACTTCTCCGTAGTCAGGAAAACAATCACCCCATTGCCACGGAAGACGAGGTCGGCGGGGGCTTTCCGGGCGGGATCGCCCTGGCGGGAGACCACCCGGCCGTAGACCACCGCCCAGCGGTCGTACTCCGGGTTGCCGAAGCGGAACTTGCCGAGCGCGGTATGGCGGATGAGCGCGGCGAACTTTTTGTTGAGCACGGCGACGTCGAATTCGAAGTTGGCTGGGGGCTTGGGAGCGGCGGAAGATTCCTCGGTCAGCCAGAGCACGGGCGAGGTAGTGATCGCGGGGTCGCAGGACTGCTCGCCGATCCAGCGGCCGTCGCGGCGGAAGGAGAAGCGCCCCAGGACGGCCATCTCCCTGCCTTCGTGGGCCGGAAGGTCGGCCAGGATTTCGCAGACCGTGACAGGCGGAATGGGTGGATCGGCCGCGAGGGCGAAGGCGGCGAACAACAAGGTAAGCGAAATGTAGCGGCCAATTGCGATGGTTCCCTGGGCGCGAAGTGACATGGTACGCAGAAACAGAATAGACCTCTTAAACTCCCTATCGGTTACATCCATTATTACCATTGTTGCCGTGAACCGCACTTGCACTCGGGCCCTCCGCGCGAGCCGCGCGAGGCACAAGCCCGCCCGGTGGCCCGGTGGAAAGCATCCTGGCGAAGTCCCATGCGATCATATGGACTTCATGCTCATGCACGTCGAATCGCACTTCGAAGCGTCGGACACGGTCCGCGATATCGTCATCGGAATGGCCGACGGCCTCACGGTTCCGTTCGCGCTGGCTGCGGGGCTCACCGGGACGTTGGCAGCCACCAGCAAGCTGGTGGTGATCGCCGGAATCGCCGAAATCGCCGCCGGGTCAATCGCCATGGGCCTCGGCGGGTATCTGGCCGCGCGCACGGACCGCGACCACTACGAAAGCGAACGCGCCCGCGAACTCCGCGAAACCATCGAACTCCCGCAAAAAGAGCGCGACGAAGTGGCCGATGTTTTTCGCGGCTACGGCATGAGCGAGGAGCATATCGGGCCCGTGGTGGCTGCCATCAGCGCAGATCAGGACCGCTGGGTGGATTTCATGATGCGTTTCGAGCTTGGCTTCGAAGAGCCGGACCCGCTACGCGCGCGCAACAGCGCGGTCACCATCGCGGTGTCTTATATTCTGGGTGGGATGGTGCCGCTCTCCTCCTACATACTTTTCGATAATCTGCGGACGGCGCTCTTGGGTTCGGTTGCGGTGACCTTGCTTGCGCTGTTTATTTTCGGCTACGTCAAGGGCAAGATGACGGGGATTTCGCCGTTGCGCGGCGGGCTCCAGACGGTGGTCATCGGCGGGCTGGCTTCGGCGGCAGCCTTCGGGTTGGCAAGGTGGATCAGCTAGACCGAACGCCGCGGCGCGCGTTCCTGTTCATGCCGCTGGCTTTCGCCGGTCTGCTGGCGCTTTGGTATCGAAGCGAACAACCGCCGCGCGATCCCCGGCAAAATGGCGCCGGGCGCGGGATGAAACTGGTGCTTTTCCGGGATAATGGGAGGAGAGGGGAAACCATCCAGGTGAACAAAATCGTCAAGTCCGATGCCGAATGGCAGAAAGAACTCACGCCCGAAGAGTTTGCCGTGGCGCGCAAGAAGGGCACAGAACGCGCCTTCACCGGCCGCTACTGGGACAATCACGAAGCCGGCGTGTATCGCTGCGCGTGCTGCGGCAACGCCCTGTTCCGCAGCGGCGAGAAGTTTGAATCCGGCACCGGCTGGCCCAGTTTCTGGGCACCCGCCGCCACGGAGAACGTCACCACCGAATCCGATAACAGCCTGTCCATGCGCCGCACCGAGGCGCTGTGCAGCAAGTGCGACGCGCACCTGGGCCACGTCTTCGAAGATGGCCCCGCGCCCACTGGGCTGCGCTACTGCGTGAACTCCGCCGCGCTAAAATTCACGCCGGAGAAACCGTAATATTCCGCGGCCACCGCTCCCCGAGAGCCGTGAAACAATCACCGGAATCGCCGGGTTGATAGACGAAAGCGTCTGTCTCACGTGGGTGCGTTTTAGCGGGGCAGGCGCTTTCGCTTGCCAACGGATCTCTTCACAGCTTTTGAGGGCGCGGTTGTTGGGCCAGAGAGAATCCATTCCGCCGCACCGCCCAGGGATTCGGCCACGAAATTTGGGGTATGCTCTGGCGCCCGCTCGCCATAACCGCGGTGGATGAGCACGGTGCGGACGCCGGCCGCCGCACCGCAATCCATATCGCGCCAACGGTCGCCGACCAGGAAACTTTGGTGCAGATCGACCGCGTGACGCGCCGCTGCCTCCAGCACCATCCCCGGTTTGGGCTTGCGGCAAGGGCAATTGTCGGCATCGTCGTGCGCGCAAACCACAAATTCGTCGATCGGCAGCGCCGCGCCGATGGCGGCGTTGATCCCGTCCACGGCACCGCGCGTTTGCGTGCCGCGCGCGATGTCGGGCTGGTTGGTGATCACAATCAGCAGGTAACCAGCCTGTTTGAGGCGGCGCAATGCCGCGGGCGCATCGGGGTAGACCGCAAGCTGGTCCAGTCCGTCGGGCGGATGTGGCACCCCATCGCGCACGATGGATTGGTTGAGCACGCCGTCGCGATCCAGGAAAACCGCCTTCACCGTACCGATTCCCACTTGGTCTCCGCCTGCTTGAGTGCGGGATGCGTCACCAGCAAGTGCCAGATCACGGCTTGAAACGCTTCGGCGTGCGGGGTGACATGTTGGGCGTTGACCGTGGGCACGATGACGCAGGCGTCGGCGTGCTGCGCCGTGTAGCCGCCATCGCGCCCCACAATCCCGGTGACTTTCGCGCCCACGGTCTTGGCGTACTGGATGGCCGCCACCAGCAGCGGGCTCACCTGCATTTCCACGCTGCCGCCGCCCACCGAGAAGATGAGCAGGGCATCGGTTTCGCGCAGACGGCTGACGCGCAGCCAGCCTTCAAAGACGCCTGCCCAGCCTTCATCGTTGGTGCGCGCCGTCAGTTCGCTGACGTTGTCGGTGGGCGCGTAGGCTTCCAGTCCGCAGATCTTGCGGAAGTCGTTGACCGCGTGCGACGCGTTGGCTGCGCTTCCGCCCACGCCGAGGATGAAGAGCCGTCCGCCGCCCGCGCGGCATGCGGCCAGTGTGGCCGCCAGGCGTTCCA
Source organism: Candidatus Solibacter sp. (assembly GCA_025361425.1). GTDB lineage: Bacteria > Acidobacteriota > Terriglobia > Bryobacterales > Bryobacteraceae > Solibacter. Next base: position 7,127 of record JANYAH010000109.1, read on the forward strand.
CCGCCGCCACATCGATCTGTTTGAGGATTTGGGCGGTTTCGGCCAGGAACTGTTCGGTAAACGTCATGATTTGAGAAACTCCCCGAGATCGCCGATGCCCTCCACTGAGCCAATCTCATAGAACCGCTCGGGCGATTCCCAGGCGGCGAGTTCGCCGCGCCGCAACAAACTTCGGTAAACCACGGCCAAGTCGTAGGGTTGGCCGGCCGGCACATCGTCGAACGCCGCCCGCTGGAACACGCCCAGCCCGTAATCGATGTGGCGCATGGCGCCCGTATGGTTCGCCTTATCGTAAGCCAGAATGCGGCCGCCGGCAAACTCCACGTTGCTGGTGTCCCAGAGACCTTCGTTGCGGTAGACCGACATCAGGCCGAGGTGGCCGGAATCGCGGAACGCCTGAAGCGCGGCGCGGTAGTCGCAGGGCAGGTAGGAATCGCCGTAGATTACGGCGAACGCGTCGCCCAGCATCGGCAGCGCGAGCCGAAGCGCGCCCGCGGTGCCCAGCAATTGCGGTCCGTCGAATGCATACTCCACGTGTAGCCCGAAGGCGCGCCCGTCGCCCGCGAACGCTTGGATTTTTTCGCCGAGGTGGCCCACGCACAGCACCACGCGCTCAAAGCCTTGGCGGCGCAGCAGCCGCAACTGGTGTGCCAGGAAGGGCTCGCCCGCGACATCAATCAGCGCCTTGGGAACCGTCCCGGTGACGGGCCGCAGGCGCGTGGCGAGTCCACCGGCGAGGATGGCGATGGGCAGCATGAGTCAGGAACGCGTCACCAGCATGGTGCCTTCGAAATCGAAGCGCATGCGCACTTCGCGCAATCCGGCTTCGCGCAGCGCGTGGCGCAGGCGCGTTTTATCCTCGGTGTAAAGCATGAGGAAGCCGCCCCCGCCGGCACCGATCAGTTTGCCGCCCACCGCTCCGTTGGCGCGCGCCAACTCATAGAATTCGTCGATGGTGGAATTGGTCATGGATTTCGACCGGTACTTCTTGCGCTCCCAGTGCTCGTGCATGATGGCGGCGAAGCGGCGCAGATCGCCCTGTTCCAGCGCGGCCTTGATTTCGTAGCCGAACTGCTTGATCTGGTGCAGGTGCCCGATCATGCCGCTATCCCCGCCGCGGGTCCTCCGATCCTGCTCGGCGAGGATGGCCGAGGCGGACCGCGTGAAGCCGGTGAAGAACAGCAGCAAATTGTCTTCCAGGTTATATAGGGTCTCAGTGGAGATCTGCAGCGGCGTCACATCCACGCCGCCATCCTGACGGAACTCGAAGGACGTGATGCCGCCAAAGGAGGAGATGTACTGGTCCTGCTTGCCGATGGGCTCGCCCAGGATATCGATTTCGATGCGGCAGGCCTGTTCGGCCAGCTCCTGGCGCGGGACGAATTCCTTATTCAGCGTGTGCAGCGCGCGCAATAGCGCCACCGTGAAACTGCCGCTCGACCCCAGGCCCGTGCCGGCGGGGATATCGGAGAGGCTGACGATCTCCAGGTGCGGCGCGCCGACCGGCACCATGCGCAAAGCCTCGCGGATGATGGGGTGCTTGATCTCGTCCACCGTCTGCACCACTTCGGTAGCCGAATACTTGATGAGGAACTCGGGCTGGAAGGTCTCGTGCAGCGTGATGTAGACGTACTTATCGATAGCGGCGGAGAGGACGAAGCCTGCGTGTTCGCGGTAGTAGGAAGGGAGGTCGGTGCCGCCCCCTCCGAGAGAGATGCGCAGCGGGCTGCGGGTGATGATCATGCGGGCGTCTCCCGGTAAACGGCGTCGATAATCCGCAGCATGGCTTGGGCATCGGCGATGCCGGGGTCGGGTTGGCGCCCGAGGCGGATGTCTTCAAAGAAGGCGGCGTTTTCGGCGTGCCAGGAATCATCGGCCATGGGGTATTCCCAGGCGAGGGTTTCGGGAGGTCCCATCTCCGGCGACATTTTGTACCAGGTGAGGCGCTCGGGGCCGTAGCTGCCGCCGAGGCCGCTGATTTCTAGTTTGCCGACGCGCCCCGCGATCTCGAAGGAGAAGAGGTTCTTCCACTCGGTCCAACTGGCGTGCAGGAAAGCCACCTGGCCGCGGACTGTTTCGAGCAGCAGGAACGCGTTGTCCTCCACCGGCATATCCCAGAAATAAGTGCGGGCGCGGCCCCGCACGCTGGGGAAATCGCCGAGGAACCAGCGGGAGAGATCGATCAGGTGCGCGCCTTGGTCGATCAGTTCGCCGCCGCCGGAGACAGCGGGTTCGGCGCGCCATTCGCGAGCGTAGCCAGGGCGCCCGCCGTGACCATAGCGCCCGCGGATGAACATCGTCTCGCCGAGCGCGCCGCTTTCGAAGATCTCGCGCGCCTTGCGGAACGCACGGTGATAACGGTGGTTGAAGCCGATGCGGACCAGCGCCCCCGTGCGGCGGGCGGCATCGGCCACGGCGTCAAGTTCGCGGGCAGCGCGGGCTCCCGGCTTTTCGATGAGCACGTGCTTTCCGGCAGCCGCCGCTTCGGCCGCGATGGGCGCAAGTTGATCGTGCGTGGTGGCGATGAAGACCGCGTCGATATCGTCGCGGTGCACCGTCGCCCGCCAATCGGTGGACGCCACGGCTCCCCGGGTAGCGGCGGCCAGTTGCACGGCGCGCTGCGCTTCGATATCGCAGCAAACCGTCACGCACCCGGGCGGCAGTGAAGCGGCGCGCTTGCGTCCAATTAGTCCGCACCCGACGATGGCCACGCGCACTCCTGTTTTCAGGGTCAAAATGCATTGTAACGCCTTACAGGCCCCGCGAAAACCGGCGCGTTCGGGGATTGTTGCTCTCCTCTAACTGTCACAGTTCTCTGCGCGCGCTGCCTAAGCCTTAGCCGCTTGAGGCGCTTGCGTGGATGTATCGCTCGGCTCCTGCCCGCCCACGTCCGTGGCCCCTTTTGACGCAAAGTCAATCTCGTCGCTTCTGATTGCACAGCGGAGCCATTCGTAGTCGTTTACGCCAGCCGTCTGGATGTGCTGTGCAAGCTCGCTGGCATTTCTTTGCGCCTTCAAATCCTTGATGTCCCCCAACCACAGGAATTTTCGGCCACGGGAGTCTTCAAATTCGAACTGATCGCCACTACGAATTGCACGGATGCACTGACCTGGTTTCTGCGGCGTAAATCGAATAATGACCGCATCGCGAGGTTTCCATCCGACCAAGAGCTCGGTGCCTTCGCTTTTGTCATCCTTGACGACAAGATTGAATTTTTCCTCACTAACCACCGCGCCTTGAAACGGAAATGACCTCTCTGTGTCAAGTCGAACGCTCTCGCACCTAGGCTGCACGCAGACGAGATAGCCGTAATGAAGATCCGCGTAAAGCGACTGCATCTCTTCAGTTTCGTGCCGAGCTCGAAGCACTTTCAAAACAGTACCCAAGGTTAACGTCGGTTGCCAATCGTCCGGAAATCGGCACCTCCCGTTCGGTTCCAGCTTCAAGTTGCTGAGCCGAGCGAATTCAAGGCTGCGTCGCCAGGCCTCGGAACGTTGACTGAAGAAAAGGCCATCAATGTCCTTGGGTTTTATTTGGAGAAGGTTCTTTCCGCTCGCCTTCAATAGTCCTTTAACGCGGTCGACTGAATACACATCGCAATTCGTTCGGTGATTCTTGAAAATGTGTCCGTTGTTTGCGGCAACATGATCAATCCAAGATTCTAGGACCTCCACGCTCATGAAGTCTTCGAAACCCTCAGCCATCGCGATTACGTTCTTGAGTTCGTCCGCGATCAGATCTGCTGCAAATTCCCTTGCATCATCTGGTTCCACAAGCCGGCAGCGGTGTGCCAGATATGCTCCGTCCAGTTCCTTACGGAACAGGGCGATGATATGGTGTACGGAACGACGGACTGCTGCAACAGCGTTGACCGCAAACGTGGCCAGCACTCCTTCCGTAATGACGGCAAACTGCGTCATCAAGCGCTCGGGCAGTTCATCCTCGGCGACGATATCAATCTTCTCGGCCCGCGCGGCGTGCGGTTTGTTGAAAAAGCAAATCCGGGCGTCTGCGCGCGTCAATACCTTCCCGCCGTTCTCCAATTTAAAGCTGCCCTTCAGGGTTTCGTCTGCATCTAAATCGTCGAACACATCCTTCGCCAGCCTCGCAACATTGCACTCACCCGTATACACAGCAATCAGACGCAGGCGGCCATGCTCATCATGGTCATTTTTGAGAATGCTATGAATCACTGCCTTTGCTTTCGTGCTGTTTGAATTCCCCTTGTCTAGAAACCAATCGAGAATGACGATATCTGCATGCCGGGCCGCCTTTGTCGCGAGATCCACCGCTTGTTCATCCGGCATTGGCTTATACAGTCCACAAATCACCTCCATGCCGTGGAATGCGTCTGTAAGCGCCTTTGCATCCAACGAGTGATTACCTCGATCCTCGTCCGCTTGTGCTTCCCGTTCGTCGCTGGGACCAACCGAGGCACCCAAATCAGTCTTTTCTCCGGATGCATCGAGAGGATTCAGGATAGACGCCCTGGGTGCCACGGCGCGCGGAACCTCCGCCTTCATCACTGGGCCATCGGTGCCGAACTCCGCCTCATTGTCAATCACAATGGCGGTTTGAACAAACTTTCGCATGCCCTTTACACAGTAGTCTCGAAAAACATTTTCCGGAGCCGTCATTGCTTATCCTCGATACGCTCGTTGTGCGCGGGAGCGATCCTGAACATCGGGTGAACATCGGTTCCGGCACTTGCAAGGGTCAGATCGAAGCCCTCGCGGCGCAAGGCTTCCCTCGATAAATACAGTCCCATTCCCCGGCCTCCAGGCTTCGTGGTTTCCCCGAAATCGAAAATCCGCTCCGCAATTCGTCGTTCAACGCCTGGGCCACCGTTCCAAATAGAAAAGCCAATGTAATCACTATCAAGCCGAATCAGTCGCTCACTATCCCGATCGGTTGTAATCCAATAGATTGCATTATCGAAGACGTTCACAAAAGCTGGCAGATAAGTCGAAGGATAGCCGTGGACCTTCATTTGATCGAAAGCCAAGGTCGCAACAACCTTGATTGAATGTCGTTCAAGTCGAACATGGAATACTTCGTCAAGATAATGGCGGATCTCTTCGCCGGACAGGTCTATCGCCTGACGGTTAAGCCGCCGGCTGAGCGGTGTAAACAGTTTGAGGTATCCGTCGAGGTGATCAAACTCGACCCTCAGGTTTCTATAAATGGCCTTTAGGTCCAGAGCGCTGTCGGCCCAAGGCTTCAACTTTCGGATGGCGTTCCGGATATTTCGGACGGCAACGCCAAACTCGTGTTGCACAATGCCTAGTGCCATGCCGACCTGCGCGAGTTCTATATAGCCTTCGATCTGTTCGCGATATTCCTCGGCCGAGGATTCGATCGCCGCCGTTGTTTCCTCCAAGGACTCACGCGCCTGGATGGCCTTTGCAATCGATGCGAGTTGATCTCTTAGGGGCTCCAGTAGATTCTTGGCGGCAGCCGCACTGAGATCGATGCGCTCTTCCCAACTCTTTTGAAGACGCAGAGACTCCTGATCCGCTAGATTCGTGATATCGGTTCGTTCGATATCAATAAATGTTCGCTCGAGTTCGCTGGTCAGCCCCGTAACGCACAATTGAATCGCTTCCTCCGCACTATCGGTGAGTTGTTTGAGCGCGTTCGCGAGATCGCGCCGGAGGCGGGCGGACTCGCTCTGAACCGTTGTGCGCTTCGAATCGAGAGTGGAAACGAGTCTTCGCCGCCGATCTAAACCGATTGTTTGCGACCCCGCAACTGCGGTTATCATCTCATCGACTTCCACGGCCAGCGGTGAGATCACGTCGCGATGCACCTTCTCAGCGTTTTTCATGTATGCGAGCCAGTCAGACTTTAGCGAACGGCTCAGCCCAACCGATCGAGGTCGGACTATCGTATTAGCGCTCTCGAGAGCACTCAGTTTCTCTCGCGTCTCTCGTTCTAATTGAAGCAATGCCTTGACTGCCTCCTCCCCGTCGAGTCCGTCCGAAATGGCGGCGAGGCGGCCACGAACGAACTGCCGGATCTTCTCTGCCGCAGCCGACTGGACCCCTTGCTCAAGGTCGCCGAAGTAGCGCCCGAGCCTATCGGCGAGTTCCTTTCGCCGGACACGCGTCGACTTTTCACGTCTCTTCAGCAGCTCATGCTCCCGATTCAGTTGCTCTTTATGTGCGTTGAATTCAGCGCCATATTGGGAGGAGTCCCGAAAATAGTCGATTGCCAGGCGCTCGAAGAAATTCTCGAGAATCCTAACGAATTGATGGTAGGCGCGGTTTTCGCGAAAGCCCTCACGGCCGGCCTTCTCGACTAAGTCCGGGTTCGGGCCCTGGCCAATCTCAATCACACCGAAAATACGGCGGTACGAGAAAAACCAGTCGGACATGCTCTTCGTGCGACGCCTTTCAATGCCGAGGAAATCGTAATTAGGGCTGCCATATGGCAGAATTCGAATTCCATCTCGATATACATAGAGTCCACCGATCTTGTCAAGTTTTGAGGACAGATCAGCCCAGTCATCGGCTGGCAACCGGGAGTCCCTCCAAAGGCCCTGGAGGTAAGCAAACTTAATCCGGAAAGATCCACACTCGGTTTTCTTTCCCGTGGCTTGCGGCCAGCGGATTACGTGGTCCCGGGGCGTATCTCGGTACACAGCGACTGTGCCGCTAAATTGCCCGTATTCGTCGAATTTGCCTTCGATGTGATGGTCTGCCGATTCGAACTCGTCAGGCGTGAAGAATGTGTCGCCGCCAATCAACTCTTCGACGGTGCCATCCGCCCGATTGTCACGAAACTCGGCGACAATGCCAGGCTGCGGGCGCTTGGGCGTCATGGTGTTGCTGAAGCCGAGGAGCATCCTTTCTAATGGAGATGCGTCTCCTGCCCCGCCCCCCTCAATGTCGTCTATCAGGATCGGATTAATTGGGCGTATGTAGAAGTGAGTCCCATAACCATGCCCACGCAACGATGGGCCGGCCAGTCTGGCGTCAACTTCACTCGGGTCGAAGTTCGCCAGTTCCAGGTCCGCGAGGAATAACTGGCGCTGGTGAGGCGTAATATTATTTCCGAGAGAGATGATGTTCACGCGGACTTGGTTCGCTAGCTTGCGAACCAGAGATCGATCGGGCATCATACCATCTGGAAGTTCCTCTACTGGGATATGGATTTGATCCAGATCAACCCCTGGCACCTCGAATAGTCCCCAATGAATGAAGCTCGCCACTAGAGGGCTAAGCCCAGTGCGGCGAGTTGCCCGGGTCATCACCAAGACCTGAGATCCAATTGCTGCTATCGCTAATCGACCGATTCCCTTCTCTCCCATGATGGGTCGGCGCGCCATCTCGGGCCGGTCTTCGAAGTAGCGTTCTTTGTCGGGCTTGTCAGTTCCAATCTTGCTCTCAGTCCCGAGAGTCAGCCAGCGTCCTTCGAAGTCTGCGCGGGTCATCCCGTAGCCATCATCTCGGATTATTAAGAGTTGATCTTTTCGGAAAAGATCGACATCAACGTGCTCGGCATAGGCATCGTGAGCATTCTTGAACAGTTCATGAATTGCGGTTGGGATACCGGCGATCTGCTGCCTTCCCAGCATGTCAACCGCCCTCGCTCGTACACGAATTTGCGCCATTAACCAGTTGCCTTTCCCGTGCCTTTGACGAGGGTTCGTGCCGCTTTCAAGGTGGATTGAATGGCTGCCACGACGCGGATTGGGTCGTCGTGCTCCCAAAAGCGCAACACCCGCCAGCCCATTCGCACCAAGGTTTCATCCGTGTCCCAATCGCGCTGGCGGTTCTCGATCAACTTGGCTAGCCACCATGCGTGGTTCTTCTTCGGTACCGTTCGGTGCAGTTCGCATCCATGCCAAAAACAGCCGTCGATGAAGACGGCTAAGCGTTTGCCCGGAAAAGCAACGTCGATTGTTCGCCTCGACACCCCCGGCACGCCAGACTGGACGCGATACCGGAAGCCCTTGGCAAACAACAACCGCCGCACGGACAATTCGGGTTCCGTCCCAGAGTTCTTCGCGCGCCGCATGCGCTCGGACACCTCGGGACTCGACGCCTCAGGTTTTGTCCTCATTGCTCAATTGTCCTTTGGCTGCCGGCGCGGCGTCGATTCCGAGCACCTCAGGATTCGCATGAGCAGTGGTACAAGCGCTTCGACCATGGTAACGGGAACAGCGTTGCCTATTTGGCGTGCGACTTCGCTTCGATTGCCAGAGAAACGGTAGGATTTTGGAAAGGTCTGCAGGAGGGCCGCTTCACGAAGAGTGATGGCGCGATCCTGTTCGGGGTGAGCGAATCGACCTCGCGTGATATCGTCGCACCCAGTCGTAAGGGTTGGTGCGACAGAATCCCAACGCATTCGTCCGTAAACGTCCGAGTAGCTGTGGTCGTCACGATGGCACTTCAGTTTGAGATGTGGGGGGAGTGCCATGCGGCTTCCGCCGTCTTTTGGGACAGCGCGCAGGCGTTCAAGTGCGATTTCTTTATGAGCTCTGGCGCGATGAAGCGGATCCTTGGGATCGCATTCACCGGACGCAAGCTCGGGCAAATTGCCAATTGCATCTCGCACGGTCTTCCGACGTCGACGCAATCTAGCCTTCTCGAAGATCTGCACGCCGCGTTCGTTCCGACATGCGACCATGACACACCTCAAGCGCCGCTGTGGTACTCCCAGATCGGCTGCATCAATCCGGCGCGGCTTGCTCAGTGAATAGCCCGCGTTTGCCAATCGCACAGTGAGCTCTTCGACTATGTGTATGTTTGACGGACTGGTCAGTCCGGGCACATTTTCTATGAAAATACACTTGGGCCGTAGCACTTCTGCGAATCGTGGTGCCTGCAAGACTAGTTCGGCGCGACTGTCGGCACCTAGCTTATGGTTTTGACTACTAAACGGTTGGCAAGGCGCACAAATTACTAGCAAATCGACGCCGAAGGCCTCTGGAAGGAGGTTGACCAGAGTTGCCGGATCAATCGCCCGAATGTCATTTTCGATCAAGTCCACCTTTGGGTGATTCAGTCGGTACGTGCGGCAAGCAATTGGATCGTTGTCCAGGCCCGCAAGCACTCGGAATCCGCGTCGACGTAAGGCAGCGGTGACGGCCCCAGATCCACAGAACAAATCGAGGGCGATACGTCCTTCGCCAAACATGCCGCTAGGCCGTGGCATAGGCCATTGTTTCAAAATGGAAGAACTGGAGCAAGTATATGTTATATCAACAATATCGACAGAATGCGACCCCCCCTTCGTCATGGCTCCGTTCGACCGCGCGAACCGCGCGAACTGTCTCAGCGCTTCAGCGGGTCTTCGATCCAGGGCGGAGTGGCGTCGATCAGTCGCCCCAACTCGGGCTCCAGTTGCTCCATTTTGACCTTCATTTCCCAGGCGATTTCGCGGTAACTGAAGTGGCCCTTGACGCCACTGCGCAGACGCGAGATATACTCCGCCTCGGCGAAATCCATCTTAAAGAGGAAGCGCGAGCGCGCGCCGAAGGGGAGCAGGTATTCGCCCGCGCCCGCCGGCAGGCCGTGCATCACGGTGAGCGCTGCTTGCATGGCGGCACTGTAAATTTCCCCGGCGCCGGATTCGGTGACCAGCTTCGGCGTGTCGAACCCCAGGTTGCCGGTGTATCCCTGGCGGAATTTCTGGCAGCGGCGGTGGCGGTGGAGATCGCGGAAGGCGCCGATATCGATCACCATATCGTAGGCGTACAGGCCGCCGCGAAAACCGGCGAGTATCTCATCGCGCCGGGTGCGCGATTGCAGCGCCACATCGATCACTTCGGCGCGCTGCCGCTCGCTCCAGGTGCAGGCGAGATCGTACAGTTCGCGGAACGGGCGGGTGGTAACGGAATAGAGCAGGGTGGCGGCGATATCGGCGGGGACGTTGGTGGGGTGGATGAGATCGACGCGTTCAGCCTCATGGCCGGCGCGCGCCGGCAGGTTCTGCGCGGCCCAGAGCTTGAGATCTTCGCGGGATTGCGCGACGTGCTGGTCGGCGTCGGCGTGGCGTGCCAGGGTGGGGGCCAGGGGTTCGGGTTTGGCGTTGACGTCCCAGACGCAATCGGGCGGAGCGGCGCAGGCCTGCGCGATTTCGTCGCCCAGGCTGCGCAATTCCTCGAATTCGGAAGCCTTCAGCCGCCGGATCTGTTTTTCCACGGTGCGGATGCTGGCCACTTGCCCGACATTGGTGGGAACGCCCCAGAAGAGCAGGTAGCGCGCGACATCGAAGGCGCGGGCGGCGAGGTTGCGCTGGTAGGCATCCGGCTTCATGTCCCCGGGGCGCGGCAGACGCTCACACAAGGCGGCGAACGCGAGGTCCTTCACCTTGGCGTAGGCGGCGAGCAGCGCCTCGCCAGCGGCCTGATATTCCACGGCGGGTTGGCCAGCGAGTTCGGGCGGGGTGATGAAGCCGGAGCGGGAAAAATCCTGGTAGCGCGAGGACTTGGCCTGGCCATCCCAGAGCGGCTCCGCCTCGATTTCCGTGGCGGCCAGTTCGCTGATGCCCTCGAAGCACATCACCGTATGGCCCAAGTCTGCGATGGAGGCATGGCCGTACTGGAAGTAGAAGCTCTCCAGGAACTTCTCGGAATTGTGAGTCCGCACCCACTCCATGGAGTCGCGGATGGAATCGGGGGACCGGCTGTAACGAGCCAGGGCGTAGGCGCTCTTCTCGGGCGGCATGGGCGCTACCGTGATGACGCGTTTCGTGGGGGTCAAGACGCTATGATAGCGGGGAATGCAGATCCGAATCCAACGAATTCACCCCCAGGCCATCCTGCCGGGGTACGCTCACGGACCCAGCGAGGACGCCGGCATGGATTTACATGCGGTGGAGGACGTCGTACTGGAACCCGGGGCACCACGCCTGGTGCCGACGGGGCTGACCATTGAGGTTCCTCCAGGGTATGAAGCGCAGGTGCGGCCGCGTAGCGGTCTGGCGCTGAAGCACGCGATCACGATTCCGAACGCGCCGGGGACGATTGACCCGGGGTATCGCGGGGAAGTGCGCGTGATCCTGCTGAATCTGGGGCGCGAGCCTTACACCATCCACGCCGGGGACAGGATCGCGCAGATGATTCTGGCGCGCTACGAGGCGGTGGAGTGGCTGGAGGGCGATCTGGCCGATTCCTCACGCGGCGCCGGCGGCTTTGGGTCGTCGGGGCGGTAGGGCGGCCCTTTAGCTGATTTTGGCGGCAAGAAGCGGGTCCAGGGGGACCCGCGCGGACCCGGGGGTCCGCCCCACGTTCACTTCTTGGAGGCCGCGACCAGAGTCTGCAAATCCAACAGGTGTTGCGGTTTAAAGGCTTTTTTGGACCATTTGAACGAGGCATCGAACTCCACGCCGACAAAATAGCCGATTTCCCGGTAAACGCAATACCGCACGTAGCCCTGGAATTCCTGTTTGGGCTGATCCCAACGAATTTCCACACCCAGCGGAATGGGCGCTTCCACTTGCAGGCAAGCCCCCGAGGAGGAAATGTCCTCTAGGATTGCCGTGGTCCGCTGCTCGCGGCCCGAGCGATCCTTCCAGCGAACCTCGATCATGTCCGCGCACAACATTCGAACTTCCGATCTCCTCTCGTCCATACATAACTTATCGGCGGACTGCACCCGCGACTTTAGTGGCCCGCGTGGCATAATCGAAGACTGATCGCATGAGAACCCTTATTGTCCTCATGGCCGCTACCGTGGCGCTGGCTGGGTGCGGGCACAAGAATCGCGCGCGCGTGACGGCGGTGCCGCGTCCCGCGCGCAATCCGGTGGTGGTCCAACCGGGCGACACCGAAGAGGGTATCGCGAGTTGGTACGGGCGCCCGTATCACGGGCGTGCCGCCGCCAATGGCGAGATCTACGACATGGAGAAAATGACGGCCGCGCATCGCACCCTGCCGTTCAATACCTGGGTGAGAGTCTACGACCTGGACAATAGCCGGACGACCGAGGTACGCATCACCGACCGCGGTCCGTTTATCGGCGGGCGTATCATCGATCTTTCGCACGCCGCGGCGCGCCAACTGCAGTTGATCGGCCCGGGTGTGGCACGGGTGCGCGTCGAAGTGATCCTTACCCCACCGGACGTCGCCCCGGGGCTGTTCGCGGTCCAGGTGGGCGCCTTCCGCGACCGCGCCAACGCCGAGCGGCTGCGCAGCCAGATGGAGACGCGCTTTGGCGCGGCGAGGCTGCTGCAGCGCGCCGAGAATCCGGCGATTTGGCGGGTGCTGGTGGGGGCGGAGACGTCGGAGGATGGGGCGAACCGGTTGGCCGAACGCATCCGGCAAGATTCTGTTGAGAAAACGGCCGCCTTCGTTGTACGTATTGATTCAGCAACCTAGAAAAACATGTTTCAGACCTCTACGGGGTGGGCTCACGGTCTGGTGGGCCAATCTCAACAGATCGCTGCCATCCGTAGACTGATTGAGAAGGCATCGGTTAACCGGCTTCCTGTCTTACTGTTAGGGGAGAGCGGCACAGGCAAAGAGGTGGTGGCTCGCGCCATTCACGACGCCAATCCGCGAGGCCAGTTCGTGCCCATCGACTGCGGTTCGCTGGTGGGAACCCTGATGGAAAGCGAACTTTTCGGTCACGTGAAAGGCGCTTTCAGCGGGGCGGTGGACAACAAGCGGGGATTGGTGGAATTGGCCGATGGCGGCACGGCCTTCTTCGACGAGATCGGCGACCTGCCGCTCGACATGCAGGTGAAGCTTTTGCGCCTGCTTCAGGAGCGCGAATTCCGCGCCGTGGGCTCGCTGCAATGGCGCAAGGTGGACCTGCGGATCATCGCCGCGACGCACCGCAATCTCAACGAAGAGGTGGCCGCGGGCCGTTTCCGGCTGGACCTGTTTTACCGCCTCAATGTGTTTGCCCTTAGACTACCTCCACTGCGCCAGCGGAAGGAGGACATTCCCCTGCTGGTGAATCACTTTCTGAGCGACGGCCAGACGTCCGGCCTGCGGGGGATTGAGCCCAACCAGGAACTGTTCGACACCTTTCAGGCCTACGACTGGCCGGGCAATGTTCGCGAGTTGAAGCATTGCATCGACCGCCTGAACGCGCTCCGCTCCGAAGGCGCGCTGCAAATGGCCGACCTTCCCTCCGCGCTACAGCATTCCCGCAACATGTCCGGTCTGGAAAACCTGTCCGGCGCGGTGGCGTTCTCCGATGCGGCGGCCGGTGGCCTGCCCGATTTCGCCATGACGGCGAAATCCCCGGTAATTTCCCTTCCTGAAAGCGAGCGTCACACCATCGCCCGGGCGCTGGCCGCAACCCACGGAGAGCGCGGCAAGGCGGCGCGTCTGCTCCGCATCGGCCGCACCACGCTCTACCGGAAGATGAAACAATACGGTATTGAGTAGCCCGTTTGTCTAATCCGCACAACATCGCGCTGGACGCGACCTACAGCATCGGGGACGCGCTCTCCGGGGTGGGATTGTACTCGCACGAAATCCTGATGGGGCTGGCCGACGCGCACCCGGAGGTGCGCTTCGATTTCTGCTACAGGCCGCATCGCTATCTGCGTGCGAGGCGCGCCGCGCTGCCGCCGAACGCGCGGCGGCGCGTGTTGGCCGAACCGTTTGGGCCACGCGGCGCTGAGCTTTTCCACGGGCTGAACCAACGCCTGCCGCGCATCCCGCTGCGCCGCGCCATCGCCACCTTCCATGACCTCTTCGCGATGACGGGCGAATACTCCACGCCGGAGTTCCGCGCCCGCTTTACGGCTCAGGCGCGCGAGGCAGCCGTTCGTGCAGATGCGGTGATTGCGGTGTCGGAATTTACGCGGCGGCAGGTGATTTCCCTGCTCGGCGTGGATCCGGCGAGAGTTCACGTGGTGCACCACGGTATTCGGAAACTCGCGGAGCAGGGCAGCGCCGCACCCAACCGGGAGAAGGTGATTCTGAACGTCGGCGCGATCCAGAAACGGAAGAATATCGCGCGCCTGGTGGAGGCGTTTGAAACGCTGGCTCCGCCGTGGCAACTGGTGCTCGCCGGATCCAACGGTTACGGCGCGGAGGAGATTCTGGCGCGCATCGAAAAGAGTCCGGCGCGCGACCGCATACGGGTGACCGGGTACGTCTCCGCGGAAGACTTGGCCGGGTGGTACGCGCGAGCCGCGGTTTTCGCCTTCCCGTCGCTAGACGAAGGATTCGGCATGCCGGTGCTGGAGGCGATGGCGGCGGGTGTCCCGGTGATCGCCTCGAACCGCTCTGCCCTGCCCGAAGTAGCGGGAGATGCCGCGCTGCTGGTGGACCCAGACGACAGCGAAGCGATTGGCCGGGCGCTCCGGGAATTGACTTCCAACTTGGAATTGTGCCGGGAATTAGCCCGCCGCGGAACTGCGCGGGCGCGAATGTTCACGTGGGAGAAAGCGGTCCGCGAAACCTGGGACGTGTATCGGACGCTATTGGGCTAAGGCAGGCGGGACGGCCTCAGCGATTCTCGTCATCGACCGCTATTTTCAGCGCGCGGAGGAAGCGGTGATCCTGGGAAGTGAATTTGATTTTGGCGGTCGCTTCAAAAGTACGCTTGGGCTCTTCGGTTGTTTCGGGCTTATCTTCTTCCTCGTCTTCGGCGTTCTCATCCCTCCGGTTAAAGCCGATGGTCGCTTCCAAAACGAGGAAAACGTCATAACCGGCTCTCTTGATTTCCCCGATTGCCTCCGCAATCCGGTCGGATTCGGAGAGGGAATCGTTAATCGCGTTTCCCAACTCCTGCATGAGGTGCTTCAATGGCTCTTCCACAATTCCCCTTAATGGCAGATGCGCCGGAGGCAACCGGCGTTCCACCTGTGGGTCCGCATCCACCCGTTCCGATTGTAGTGGACCAAACCAGGGTTCACAAGCGCGTCCCCAAGTAAGAATCGGCGATTCCGTACGGTTCCATTACCCGGCAAACCTAAATTTCCGCCTTTTGTTACGATGTGGGTGTGTGGAAGCATGTGGCAGCGCGCAGCGGGCGGGAGTTCGTCAAACATATTGTGCCCGCCGTCCTGAAGCCGGCACGGACCCTCTGGCATGAGGTTATTGGGTTTGTTTTCATCTGCTTTGCGGTAGTCTTCGGATTCAAAGCGGTGCGCTTGTATCTGGATTTCTCGCGCGGCGCCGGCGAGGCCGCAAGGGCGGATTTCGTGCGTTTTCTGATAGCGGCATTCTGTACGCTCCTGATGCTGTATTTCGGCGTCACCTCATTTCTGCACGCCCGTAAAATTTCCCGATCATGAACGACCCTCCCAGCGACCCTGGCGAGTTCCCGTACACCCGCGGCGTCTACCGGGAGATGTATCGCAGTCGCCTTTGGACAATGCGCCAGTACGCCGGCTCCGGCACGGCCGAAGCTAGCAACCGGCGCTATCGCTACCTGCTGTCGCAAGGCAACACCGGGCTCTCAGTGGCGTTCGATCTGCCCACCCACGGCTTGGGCGCAAGCGCCTGCCATCGCTTTTCAGCAGGCTGAAGGCCTGCCCCAGACAGGCCTCCTGGCCTAATGACCGCCGACAAAAGGCGATCGTCTGTCCCGCTTCTGCTACAAACTCCAGCGGCAGGCGGAGGGCCTGCCCCACCCTAACTGGCGGGTAGCAGTGGCTGCTCCGGGGACAGCGCTTCGAGGACGTTTTCCCGGCGGACCGCCATACACAGGCTCGCCATCATGCGTTCCAACCTGGCACGCTGTCCCTGCCTCTGGCGCAAGTGCACAATCAACG
>JANYAH010000288.1 GCA_025361425.1 Candidatus Solibacter sp.
AGCAATTTGTCGATGGTGGCGATGTCTACCAGGCCGCAGGCGCCGTATAACACCGGGAGAAAGACTTCCGGTTTGTGGATGCGTCGCAAGGCCGCCACCTTTCTCGTGCCGGCGCGGTAAGCGGGGAGATACATGCGTCCCAGCAACGGGTGGCGTCCCCATGCGCCGGAAAGCTTGTCGGCGCGCTCCAGCGACACCAGGAAACTCCGGCGCAGCGTGGCGGCGACTTCGCCTTGCGGCATGCCTTCGCCCCACGTCAGATAGGACGATTGATTCTTGGCGTCGTCCTGCAGCAGCGCCAGCAGCACGCCGATTTGCAGGTCGGGGTCCGGCAACTCCTCCACTTCGGTGACGCCGTACGCCATCAGAATTGCGTTGTTGGCGATGCCTTCGAACAGCGCCGCGGCGCGCGTGTTCATGGTCAGCACGGAAGCTTCGAAACCCACTAGCTTGCGCCAATAGAGATTTTGCAGGTAGGCGAACGTGGTGACGTGTCCGGGCACCACCTCGTGGCTCACCAGTTGCAGGAATTCGGGCAGCGAAATCTCTAGCGAGGCGTTGATTTCGTAGCTGGCTTCGTACTCCGGTTCGCCGCCGGGGCGGCGCGCATGCCCCAGATAGTTCATCGATCCCGAGAACCACGCCTCCAGGATTGGCAGAAACTGAATGTTGGCGCGCGGCACGCCGTGCAGTTCGGCCGGGAGGTACGGCAACACGTTGCGCGCCGTCAGTGCGTCGAAGTGGCCGATCACCGCCGCGCCCAGCAGACGCACCGACGCCATCGATACGCGCTGCTGCTTGCGCCAGTTGTCCACGGCGGCGAGTAGCGCATCCCGGTCACTGCCGCCGCAGCCCAGCAGTTCGGCGACGCGCTCGCGTTTGCGCACCGGGCCGGAAGCCTCCGGTGCCTGACCGCACGACGCCATCACGCAACGCTCGTACGGAACCGGAGGGCCGTTGCCGAGGATCTCCATGGCGAGGTCCCACATGGCTTCGAAACACAGCGCGAGGCCGTCCAGATATTCGCCGCGCAGGCCGCCGAATCCAACCGCCGCGGTTTTCATGCCGGCGATGGCCCCGGGAATATCCACCTGCGCAAGGTAGGCATCCATCGCGGCAACGTCCGGCGCTTTGGCGGAGACGCCGCCGCTCTGACGGACGCGCGCCGCTTCGGCCACCGTGTAGGCGCGCGGCAGCGGTGCGTCGCTGAACCAGGAATCGGCGATGAAGCGGCCGGTGCCGGAAGCGCACATCACGTCGCCGCCCCAAATTGTGTCGATGCCCAGGATGGCGTTGCCGATCAACTCTTCGTATTGACCGCTCATGCTTGCTCCTTCTTTCCTCGCGAGTCCCGCAACGATCCGACCCACAGGTACACGCAGAGGGCCACGAACAGGCCTGCCGAAATCATCTGCGAGACCACCTCGTTGCCGTAGAACGGCGTGCGGATCCAATCTTCAGAGTAACCCTGGATCAGCCGGCACGCGGCGCCGAAAACTCCGCCGAGCGCACCGCCCGCCATCAGTCCCGAAGCGATGATCACGCCGCGCTCGCGCATGCCGGCGCCGCGTTCGCCGCCCTCGCGTTCTGAGCGCTTGCCGATGAAGTGCGCCAGCATGCCGCCCACCAGCGCGGGCGTATTAAGTTCCAGTGGCAGGTACATGCCCAGCGCGAAGATCAGCGCGGGGACGCCGAGCATTTCCATGGCGACCGCAACCGCCGCGCCGGCGCCGAATAGAATGTAGGCCACCGGCTGGTAGCTCATGAAGCCCTCCACCAGCGCCTTCATGATGGAGGCCTGCGGAGAGGGAAGCACGACGCGCAGATCGCCCGGCGCAGCCTCGCCGAATTGGAAGGTCCGCGCCAGCATGACGATGGTCAGTCCCGCCGCGATGGAAGCGGCCAGCACCCCCAGAAACTTCACCTTCTGCTGCGAAGCCGGTGTCGAACCCAGCCAGTAGCCTGCCTTGAAATCCGTGATGCTTTGGCCGGAGACAGAGAGCGCGGTGCACACCATGCCCGCCAGCGCCATGACGAAGAACATGCCGGTGGTGCCGGAGACGCCGAAGCGCAGCAGCACGATGGAAGAGATGATGATGGTCAGCATGGTCATCCCCGAGACCGGATTGCGCGCTGTGGTGGCGATGGCGTTGGCCGCCACCGAGGTGAAGAAGAACGAGAAGAGCAGCGCCAGCGCCACGCCCGTGATCACAATGGCGGGCGAACTGCTAAGTTGGCCGAGGAAAACTCCGATGGCGAGCGCGCTCACCACCACTCCCAACAGGATGCTAAGGATCGGCAGATCGCGGTCCGTGCGTTCGCCCGATGCGTCCTTGCCCACGCGGAAGGCCTTCAGCGCCACGCCGAAGGAATCCGCCACGATGCGCAGCGATTTCACGATGCCGAAGATGCCCGCCGTGGCGATCGCGCCCACGCCGATGAAACGCACGTAGCCGCGGAAGATCTGCGCCGCCGTCATCTGCGCGATCGGAATTGTGGCGGGGTACACCGCCGTTGTATTGTGGCTGCCGATCATCCAGATCAGCGGCACCAGAACCAGGTTGGAAAGCACGCCGCCGGCGCACAGAATCATTGAGCTGCGCAGGCCCATCACGTATCCCAGGCCGAGAATGAAGCTGATGGCGTCGAAGCTCACCGCGATCCGGGCGCGCTCCGTTAGCGTGCGGATGATGGGCACGAACTGGAAATCCAGATATTCCTTCCAGACGTGGAACGTGGTGGCCAAAAAATCGTAGACCCCCGAAATGGCGGTCGCCTGCAACAGCAGTTTCGCCTGCGAGCCGCCTTTCTCGCCCGTCACCAAAACCTCCGTGATGGCGGTGGCCTCGGGGTAGGGAAGTATGCCGTGCATGTCTCGCACGAAATAGCGTCGCAGCGGAATCAGGAACAGAACGCCCAGGCAACCGCCCGCCACGCAGATGAAGATGGTCTGCACCGGGTGCGGATCCAGCTTCAGAATGTAGAGCGCGGGCAGCGTGAAGATGGCGCCCGCCACCACCGATCCCGCGAGTCCCCCAATGCCCGTGATAATCACGTTTTCGAGCACCGTGCTGCGCCGCGGGTATAGCCGCGCCAGCCCGATCGCCAGGATGGAGATCGGGATCGCGGCTTCCATCACCTGCCCCACCTTCAGCCCGGAGTAGGCCGAGGCCACGGTGAAGATGACGCACAGAAAAACTCCCCATCCGACCGAGCGCGGCGTCAGTTCGGCCAGCTTCTCAGATGCCGCTACCGGTGGTTGGTAGACCGTCCCGGGCGCGAGCGGAATATAAGCATTCGCGGGTAATTGCTTGGGCGCTGGATCAGCCATGCAGCCTCCTGGATTTGCGGGCTGTACTGCTTTGTGGGGCAGGCAACCCTGGCTGCCGCCAGCTTTCCAGCCGGCGCCTGGACGCGCTGGAAAGCGCGTCCAGCCAGGGTTGCCTGCCCCACAAGGCAGAACAGCCCGCAAATCCAGGAGGCTGCATGGCTGATCCAGCGCCCAAGCAATTACCCGCGAATGCTTATATTCCGCTCGC
>JANYAH010000227.1 GCA_025361425.1 Candidatus Solibacter sp.
GCGAATTCACCGCCGTGCGTTCCGCAAAGCCGCGCGCGCTGGGGTTGCGGCCGTTGATCTCCGGGATCGGCCGTTCGCGCCCGAACAGCGTCCGAGTCACCCCCGTCCGCCGCACCTCCGCGATGGTGTCGTCGATGAACCGCCGCACCCCCGCGTAGCGCACGAAATAATTCTTAATGTACTTCTCCGCTTCGGCCCGCGAGATACCCAGTTGCGCCGCGAGGCCGAAGCCGCTGATGCCGTACACGATCCCGAAATTCACGGCCTTGGCATCGCGCCGTGCTTCCGCGGTCACCATCATCGGCGGCACAGACATCACCTCCGCTGCCGTGCGCGTGTGGATGTCCTCGCCATTACGGAACGCCTCCACCAGTACTTCATCGCCCGACATGTGCGCCAGCAGGCGCAGCTCGATCTGCGAATAGTCGGCCACCAGCAGCTTCCATCCCTGGCGCGGCACGAAGGCGGCGCGGATCTCGCGCCCCAGCGCCGTGCGGATGGGAATATTCTGTAGGTTCGGGTTGGAGGACGAGAGCCGCCCGGTGGCCGCACCCGCCTGGTTGAAGCTGGTGTGCAGTCGCCCGGTGGCCCGGTCGATCAGCGCCGGCAGTGCGTCCACGTAGGTGCCCTTGAGCTTGGTGAGTTGCCGGTACTCCAGCACCTTGCGGGCAATCTCGTGGCCGGCGGCTAGTTCGTCCAGCACGTCGGCAGCGGTCGAGATCGCCTTCCCCTTGCTCGCCTTCGGCGCGGGCAGCTTTAAATCTTCGAACAGCACGCGTCCCAATTGCTGCGGTGAGCTGATGTTGAACGGCTTGCCCGCCAGTTGGTGGATCTCCGCCGTCAGCCGCGCAATCTCCGTCTCCATCAACCCGGAGAGGCGCCTCAACTCGCCGCCGTCGATGCGTATGCCGGTCCGCTCCATGCGCGCCAGCACGCCCGTCAGCGGCAGTTCGATTTCGTCGTATAACTGGCGGAGTCCCCGCCCTTCCACCGCCGGCAATAGCTGGCAAAAAAGCTCCAGGGTAATGTCGGCATGCTGCTCTGGCGCCGAGCCGAGTTTTAGATCCATGCGCCGCCGCGCCTGCTCTTCCAAGGCGCACCCCGAGGGGTCGGCATCCAGCAGGAAGGCGTACAGCATCACGTCGTGTTCGAAGCCGCGCGCTCGAATTCCCAGCCGCGCCAGTTCGAGCAGGGCCGCTTTCACATCGCAGGCCACCTTCACCGCGTCCGCGTCTTCCAGCCACGGCGAGAGCGCCGCGAAATGCTCCGCATGCACGGCACGCGCCTCTCCCGCTCGCCAGGCCAGACCGATGGTGTCCAGCGCGAACTCGCCTTCGGCCGATTTCGAAATCGCCACCGCCACCGGCGCGCCCTGCGCCTCCGCCAGCCAGGCGCGCAATTCGTCGCCGCTTGCGACCACGCCGTATTGCCGCTCGCGCGTATCGTCGCTCGGGCCAAGCTCCTTCAGCAGGCTGTGGAATTCCATCTCTTGATAAATGGCCTTGAGCAGCGCCGGGTCGGGGGCCCGGGCCTTGACCGCCTCCGCTGAGAACTCCACCGGCACATCCGTGGCGATGGTCGCCAGGCGCTGGCTCATCCGGATGCGCTCGACATTGTTTTGCAGGCTCTCGCGGTAGGTCCTCTTTTCCACCTCGGCCGCGCGCTCCAGTGCGGCATCGAGCGACCCGAAGCGCTCAATTAGCTCCTTCGCGCCCTTGTCGCCAATTCCCGGCGCGCCCGGAATGTTGTCCACCGCGTCGCCCTTCAACGCCAGCAGGTCCGCCACCTGGTCCGGCCGCACGCCCATAAAAGTCTTCACCTTTTCGGCGTCGTACACCTCGTCGTCCTTGGCGGGATTGAGCATGGTGACGTGCTCATTCACCAGTTGCAGCATATCCTTGTCGCTGGACACAATCACCACGTCCATGCCGTGCGCCTCCGCGCGCCGCGCCAGGGTCCCGATCACGTCGTCGGCTTCGAAACCGGGATATTCCAGAATCGGAATCCGCATGGCTTCCAGGATGCGCCGCACGAAGGGAATCTGGTCCAGCAGGTCAGGCGGCGTTTCGGCACGGTTCGCTTTGTACTCCGGGAACTCCTGCACCCGGTGGGTGGGCTCGCTGCTCTCGAAAACGGCGGCAACGTATGCCGGGCTGTGCTGCTTCGACAACTTGCGCAGCATGTTATTGAAAATGTAGACCGCTTCGGTGGAGAACCCGGTGCTGGTCCGCATCGGCGGAGCGCCCGTCCGCGCGCGCGCATGATAAGCCCGAAAGATGAACCCGAACGTGTCGATGAGAAACAGTTGCTGTCTGGCCACTGCGCCCATCATACGATAGCCGGATTCCCTGGTTCTCCCCAAACTCCCTGACAAAAACTCACGCTCGGCCTGTACAGGAAATCTCAACCGCGCCGATAGTACTTCTGTGGCTGAGTTGCCACATCGGCTCTCATGACTGGAAATCGCGTTGTCGTGCGATCGACTTTTCAAACAACGGCTATGAAATTCATCCTTCTTCTGACGCTGTGCGCTCCCTTGGTGCAACCCCAAGGGCGTGGAACTCCGAACATCGAGGCTGCCGCTAATCTTCCAGCCCGAACAATCGCCGCGGTTGAATACAACAGGCGGCCGATCAGTGTCGCTGGCGCCGTGAGAGAGCCGCTCACTTTCCAGGCCAGTGCTCCGGTGACGCTGCTGGAGGCGATTGCGCGCGCCGGCGGGCTGACGTCCGTCGCGGGTTCGGAGATCCTGGTCAGCAAGACCCAGACCGCTCCCGGCGGCCAACCCGCCTCGCTCATGCAGCGCGTCTCCATCCAGGCGCTGATCGACGGCACGGATCCGGATGCCAACCTGCGCCTGTCCGGCGGGGAGAAAGTCCGCGTCCCCGAAGCGGGCAAGGTATTTATCGTGGGCAATGTCAAAAGACCTGGCACATTTCCCGTGCAGGACGGCGCCCAAACCAGCGTTCTGAAGATGCTCGCCCTGGCCGAAGGGCTCGCCCCCTTCGCCGGCAAGCAGGCGTATATCTACCGCCGCAAAGGCTCCGGGAGCAAGCACGAGATACCAATTGATCTCTCCAAGATCATGCAACGTAAAATTCCGGACGCTCCCCTGCTAGCCAACGACATTCTTTACATTCCCGACAATCGCAACGGCCGGTTGGGACTTTTGACTCTGGAAAAGTTGCTGCTCTTCGGCGGCACGGCAGGGGCGACTGCCATGGCTGACGCTTTCCGGTAAAACCCAATGGCACGGAAGTTTCGTTGGGCGATCTGGCCGACGGGTTCAAAAACGCCGCCCGCCTCAGGCCGTCCCGCAAAACTCCAGAACCACCAGGGTGATGTCGTCGGATTGCGCGGCGCCTTCGGTGAACGCCGCCACCGCGTCCTGAATGGCGTCGTGAATCGCGGCGCAGGAGTGGCTCGCGTGGGCTTCCACTACCTCCCGCAACCGCCTCTTGCCGAAGAACCGCTTATCCAGATTCTGCGCCTCAGTCACGCCGTCACTGTAGATCACAATCTTGTCGCCCGCCCCCAGCCGCTGCTCCATGACCTGGAATTCCGCCGTTTCCACCAGCCCCACCGGCATCCCGCTCGCCTCCAGTTCCACCCGCTCGCCGTTCGCCCGCACCACCATCGGCGGACAATGCGCCGCGTTCACGTAGTCCATCCTGCCGTCTTCATGCAGCAGGCAATAGAACACCGTCGCATACTTTTCGCCGCCCGTCCTCTCCAAAAGGAAGCGATTCAACCGCTCCATCCGGTGACCCATGGCCTCGGCTTGCTCCGTCACCGTGATCAAGGCCCCCTGCAGCAGCGAGGCCAGCAGCGCCGAGCTCACCCCTTTGCCCGAAACATCCACCACCACCGCACTCCAGCAGTGCGCACTCACGCGCGTCACATCGTAGTAGTCCCCGCCCACCTCGTGCGAAGCCAGGCTGCTGCCACTCGCCCGCAACCATCCTTCGCTGGGCAGACTCCCCGGAAGCAGGCTCTGTTGGATGGTACGCGCCAACCGCAACTCCTCTTCCATCTGGTGTTTGGTTTGCTCTTCCTGCAGCAGCCGCGCATTCTCCAGCACCGTGGAAGCCTCGATGGCCAGTGTTTGCAGCAGTTCCCGGTTCCCCCCCGCAAGGTCCGCCGCCATGAGCCGCGAGTCCATGTACAGAACTCCCACGGTCTCGTTGCCAGTCACCAGCACGCTTGTGGCGTCGCCCTGCCCCGCCCGAATCCGCACAAGGGGAACGCAGATTACGCTGCGTAACTCCAGGTCCGCAATGCTCTTTTCGGGCCGCGTCTCTTCCGCGCCCAGCGCCTCGAAGTTCATCGACAGGAGTTCCCGGCGATGCTCCAGCGCTCGCCGGATGACGTCGCGCGGCACCCGCAGATCCGTCTCCCGCAAGTTCTGCCCGCGCCGGTTCCGCGCCACCCGCGTCTCCAGTTCCGCCCCCGCGCCCGCTCGCAACAGCAGAAACCCGCGCTCCGACCCCGTGATGGTCAGCGCCGTATCCACCACGCTGGCCAGCACCTCGTCGATGGAGAAAGAGCTTTGTAGCGTCCGCGCCAGATCCAGGATGGCCCGCAACTTCGCCAAGTTGCCGCCCACCCCCGGCGCCGCAATCGCCGAATCCGCGCCGCCCACCTGCTCCATCAGCCGCTTGAGTTCCACACCGTCCAGCGCAAACAGCAATTGATACGAATCCCGCGCGCCGAATTCCACCCTGTCCGTGTTCTCTAGCGCCTTGCGCGTCACCCGCTTCCCGTTGACAAACGTGCCGTGCCGGCTGCCGATATCCTCCAGCACGTACCCGCCGTTTTCCACCACGATACGCGCGTGCGATCGCGAAACCCGGCTGTCGCGCAGAATCAGATGGTTTTCCGGCTGCCGCCCGATCAGAAACGGAATCGGATCCACCGGCACTCGCTTGCGATGGCCGTTGGGATCCACCACCACCAGCGACGCCGGCCCGGCGGCCGCGGCCAGCGTGGCTTCGGGTCCCATTTAGCTCTGCCGTGCCCGCTTGCGGGGAGCGCGCGCCGCTGGCGGCTTTGCGGCGCCCAACGTCAGCAGGCGTAACTCTTCCACTTCCCGCGCCCGCAGCGTCTGGCAATGCGCGCAATAGCCGCCCACTTCCGTCCGCGCCAGCAACACCTGAAATCCAAAGTGACTCTCGATCTGCTTGCGCAGCCGCTGCAGCGGCTCGCCGAAGAATTCTTCCACCTTGCCGCAGCGCAGGCAGATCACGTGCGCATGTTCCTGCTTCAGCCGCGTCTCGTAGTAATGCTGATCGCCGCCGTAGTGCATCAGGTCCAGTTCGTCCACCAGACCGCCGGCCTTCAGCATTTTCAGCGTGCGATACACGGTGACCCGATTCAGCTTCGGGTCCTTCTCTTTCG
>JANYAH010000237.1 GCA_025361425.1 Candidatus Solibacter sp.
GTCACTTCACCCGAAACTTACTCGTCAATGCAGAAAGTTGATCGTTGAGCGAGGGCTTCTGCACTTCCGGCTTCGGCGGCTGGAAGTGCTTGCGCTTCGGCTCGGGCGGCGCCGCGTCCAGCGCCTTCATGGAAAGCGCAATCCGCTTCGCCTTGGTATCGGTACTCAGCACCTGGACTTTGACGATCTGTCCCACCTTGACTACTTCGCTCGCGTCCTTGACGTACCGGTTGGCCAGTTCGCTCATGTGCACCAGACCGTCCTGATGCACCCCCACGTCCACGAACGCGCCGAAGCGTGTCACGTTGGTGACCACGCCTTCCAGCGTCATTCCGGGCTTGAGGTCGGCGATCTCCTGGACGTCGTCGCGCCACTTGGCGGCCACGAACTTCTCGCGCGGGTCGCGCCCCGGCTTGCGCAACTCCTCGCGGATGTCCCCCAGCGTGTACATGCCCACGGTTTCGGTGGCGAAGCCCTCCAGCTTCACCTTCTCGACGAGCTCCGGCCTGGCGATGAGTTCGGCAATCGTAGTCCCCAAGGAGGCGGCGATCTTCTCCGCCACCGGGTAAGACTCGGGATGTACCGCCGTCATGTCCAGCGGGTTACTGCCGCCGCGGATGCGCAGGAAGCCCGCCGCCTGTTCGAAAGTTTTGGGCCCGAAGCCCGGCACGGCCATCAGGTCCATGCGGGAGCGGAAGCGCCCGTGCTCGTTGCGGTACTCCATGATCTTGACCGCGGTGCGTTCCGTGATTCCCGCCACGTAGCGCAACAGCGCCCACGACGCGGTGTTCAGATCCACGCCCACGCGGTTCACGCAGCTTTCGACCGTGGCCTCCAGGCTCTGCTTCAAGCGCCGCTGATCCACGTCGTGCTGGTACTGCCCGACGCCGATCGATTTCGGGTCCACCTTCACCAACTCCCCCAGCGGATCTTGCAAGCGGCGCGCAATCGAGATGGCGCCGCGCACCGTGAGGTCGAGATCCGGGAACTCCTGCCGCGCCATCTCAGAAGCCGAGTAGACCGACGCGCCAGATTCGCTCACCGTCACGCTGAAGATACTGGTCAGGTTGGCCTGCCGCAGGAAATCCTGCACGAAGGCCGCCGATTCGCGCGACGCCGTGCCGTT
The DNA here is from genome assembly GCA_025361425.1 of Candidatus Solibacter sp. Lineage (GTDB taxonomy): Bacteria > Acidobacteriota > Terriglobia > Bryobacterales > Bryobacteraceae > Solibacter. Next base: position 1,127 of record JANYAH010000237.1, read on the forward strand.
GCCGATGGCGATGGCCTGCACGTTGTGGCGCGCAATCAGCGCGGCTAGCGTCTTGATGGAACCGGCTAGATCGTTCCTCGGCTGGAAGGGATAGATGACGGCGTGTTCCAGGAACTTGCCGGTATCGTCCACCACGGCGATCTTGCACCCGGTGCGAATGCCCGGGTCGATCGCCAGCACGCTCATCCGGCCAGCCGGCGGGGAGAGCAGCAGGTTCTCCAGGTTCTCGCGAAAGACCTTGATAGCCTCTTCGTCGGAGCGATCTTTCAACTCCAGGCGCACCTCGGTCTGAATGGAGGGGTTGAGCAGGCGGTCGTAGGAATCCTCCACCGCCAGTTCCAGATGCGGCACCCAATCGCCGGGCTTGCGCACCACGCGCGTACGCAGCCAGGCTTGCGGCTGCTGGGGGTCGAGTTCGATCTCGAAGGTCAGCACCCCCTCCTTGGCGCCGCGGCGTATGGCCAGCATGCGATGCGACGGGATCTTCGCCGCCGGCTCGCTGTAACTGACGTACATCTTGAACTTGCCTTCCGGGTCCGGCACGCCTTCGATGGCGCGGCTGGTGACGCGGCCCTCGGCCATCATCATGGCGCGCACCGCCTTGCGGAACTCGGCATTCTCGCTGATCATTTCCGCGACGATGTGGCGCGCGCCTTCGAGCGCCTCTTCCGCCGGCATGCCGAACTGCGCCGCGGCCTGCGCCAGCGGAGTGGGGTCGTTCTGTTCCCAGAGGAAATGGGCCAGCGGTTCCAGCCCCTTGTCGCGTGCGATGGATGCCTTGGTGCGGCGCTTCGGCTTGTAGGGCAGGTAGAGATCTTCGAGTTCGGTCTTTTCGAGCGTGGCGGCGATCTTCGCCTTTAGTTCGGGCGTGAGCTTGCCCTGTTCCTCAATCGACGCCAGTACCGTCTCGCGACGATCTTCCAGGTCGCGGAAGTATTCCAGCTTCTCCTGGATGTCGCGGATCTGGACCTCGTCCAGATTGCCGGTCACCTCTTTGCGGTAGCGCGCAATGAAGGGCACGGTGGCTCCGCCATCGAGAAGTTCGATGACAGCCACCATACCTTTCAGCGGGACGTTTAGCAGCTTGGCGATATGAATGAGTACGGCGGTGGGGAGTGTTTTAAGTTCAGCCATGATCCTGTGGAACTTCCATGATCCCACGCGGGCGTGGCTTTCGCGGCTGTCACCGGGTCTCGGAAGACTGCACTCCCAGTTTCCGTAGAAATGTGATCATCGGGCACCATTTCGTGAATGCCGATTGAAACAGGTTCAGCCCCACAAAGGCGGTGAACAGGAACCAGCCGGGATGCACCCAGTAGCCCATAGCCACGCTGGCCATTACGAAAAAGCCGGCGATCAAGCGGAGATAACGTTCGATGGACATACAACCTTCCTCCTACGATTCACAACGAAGTAAACGATGGGGACCGTCATACGCGAAAGCGCCAGCGAAGCCACTTCGCCCGCCATCAGCGCGATGGCGAGGCCTTGAAAGATGGGGTCGAAGAGGATGATCCCGGCTCCCACCACTACCGCCGCGGCGGTCAGCAGCATGGGACGGAAGCGCACCGCGCCGGCATCGATGACGGCTTCATCCAGCGCCATGCCCTCCTGCAAACGCAGCTCTACGAAATCCACCAGGATGATGGAGTTTCGAACTACAATCCCGGCACCGGCGATGAAACCGATCATGGAGGTGGCGGTGAAAAAAGCGTTCATCATGCCGTGAGCCGGCAGAATGCCGACCAGCGAGAACGGAATCGCCGCCATAATGATGAGCGGCGTGACGAACGATTGGAACCATCCCACCACCAGCGCATAAATCAGGATGAGCACCGCCGCGAAGGCGATCCCCAGATCGCGGAACACCTCGTAAGTGATGTGCCATTCGCCATCCCATTTCATGGAGTAGCGGTCGGAATCGGTGGGCAGCGCCGCCATGTGTTGCTCAATGGCGTAACCTTCGGGCGCTTTGAACTTGTCCATTTCCGGTCCCAGGTTCAGGATGGCGTAGACGGGGCTCTCCATCGCTCCGGCCACATCGCCGGTCACATAAGTCACCGGCATCAGGTTCTTGTGGTAGATGCTCTTCTCCTCTACCGTCTGCGTGACCTTCACTAACTCGCGGAGCGCCACCAGCTTGCCCGTGCGGCCGGTTACATTCAGATTCTGAATGCGGTCCACATCGGAGCGGCTGGCGCGGTCCAGCCGGACCATCAGCGGCACGTCTTCCTTGGCGGAATCGACGTGCAGCAATCCGGCCTGATACCCCGCGGACGCCACCTGCACGGAGCGCGCGATCTCGTCTTCGGAGATGCCGTTCAGGGCAGCCTTCTCTTTGTCCACCAGCAGGCGGTATTTCGGCTGGTCATCCTCCACATACCAGTCCACGTCCACTACGCCATCGGTTCGCTTCCATAGATCGCGAATCTGTTTGGCGATGCGCATCCGGCCCTCTTGCGCGGGCCCGTAGACCTCCGCCACCAGAGTCTGAAGCACGGGCGGACCCGGCGGCACCTCCGCCACTTTGATACGCGCCCCGAAGCGATTGGCAATGGGCAGCAGGCGCTGGCGCACTTGCTTCGCGATCTCATGGCTCTGCAATTTGCGATCGCCCTTGCCGAGCAGGTTCACTTGGATATCGGCCACGTTGGACCCGCTGCGCAGGTAGTAGTGCCGCACCAGGCCGTTGAAGTTGAACGGCGATGCCGTGCCCACGTAAGTCTGGAGATTGACCACTTCCGGTTGGCCCAGCGTCGCGGTGGCGAGCTCGCTGGCTACACGCGCGGTTTCTTCCAGCGTGGTGCCGTTGGGCATGTCCACGATGACCTGGAATTCGCTCTTGTTGTCGAAGGGCAGCATCTTGACCTTGACGAACTGGAAGTAGAACAGCGAGCACGAACCAAGCAGCAGGAACACGACACCGCCAAGGAATCCCCAGCGCAGCGGCGCACGGTGCAGGATGGCCCCCATCACGCGCCGGTAAAGTCTGGTGACGAAATCTTCCCGCTCCCCGTGGGACGCTTCGTCGGAAGGCTTCAGAATGCGCACCGCGGCCCAAGGTGTCACAATCAACGCGACCAGCAGCGAAAAGACCATGGCGGCACTCGCGCCGATCGGGATGGGCCGCATGTACGGCCCCATCAGCCCGCCCACAAACGCCATCGGCAGGATGGCGGCAACCACGGTGAGCGTTGCCAGGATGGTGGGATTGCCCACCTCGTCGACGGCCTCAATTGCCACTTCGTACGGCGGCCGGGTGCGGTTCGCCGGCATACGCCAGTGACGCACAATATTTTCCACGATCACAATCGCGTCATCCACCAGAATGCCAATGGAAAAGATCAACGCGAAGAGCGTGATCCGGTTCAGCGTGTAGCCGTACAAGTAGAACACGGCAAGCGTCAGCGCGAGCGTTACCGGGATCGCAAGGAACACGATGAGGGACTCGCGCCTACCCAACGTGATGGCGATCAGGATGCTCACTGAGATCACCGCGATCAGCATGTGCAGTAGCAGTTCGTTCGATTTCTCCGCGGCGGTTTCGCCGTACTGTCGCGTGATGTCCAACTTGACGTCCGATGGGATTACTACGCCCTTCAACGGCTCGATGCGGCGCAGCACGTGGTCCGCGACCTCGACCGCGTTGGTGCCCTTGCGCTTGGCAATCGAAATGGTCACCGCCGGCAGAGATTCCTTCGACGCCGCATTCACCATGCGAACGTACTCGGTAGGTTCCGCGCCGCCATCGGTGACTTCCGCCACGTTGCGCACGAACACCGGTTTATCGCCGGCGACGCCGACCACGACGTTGCGAACGTCCTCGGAAGTGCGCAGGAATTCGCCGGTTTCCAAAAGGTATTCGCGATTTCCCGAGTCGAACTTGCCCGAAGGCAGGCGGCGATTGGAAAGCCCCAGCGCTCCGGCCACCTGCAAGGGAGACATGCGATAGCCCTCCAACTTTGCCGCGTCCAGCACGATGCGCACTTCGCGCCGCTGCCCGCCCATCAGGGTGACCGCGGAAACATCGGGCACCTGTTTGATGGCGTCATCGAGTTGGGCTGCGATGCGCCGCAAATCAAAATCGTTATAGCGACGGCTGGAAAGCGTGAGCGCGAGAATCGGCACATCGTCGATGGAGCGCGGTTTCACCAAGGGCTGCGAAGCGCCCGGCGGGATCAGGTCGAAATTGGCGAACAGCTTCTGGTTCAGCCGGACGATGCTTTTCTCTTCGTCCTGGCCCACATAGAAACGCACGATCGCCATCGACATCCCAGGGCTGGAGGTGGAGTAGATGTACTCCACGCCCGGGATCTCCCAGAGCAGCTTTTCCATCGGCTTGGTGACTCGCTCTTCCACCTCATGCGCCGAAGCGCCGGGCATTTGAACGAACACGTCGATCATCGGCACGATGATCTGCGGCTCTTCTTCGCGCGGCAGCTTCCACACGGCAAAGGCTCCGATGAGCAGCGCGGCGCAGATCAGAAGAGGCGTCAGTTTGGAGGAGATCCACGCCTGGGCGAAGCGCCCCGCGGGACCCAGGTGGCGGGGTGCGCTCATTGCCGGACCTCGACCCTGGCGCCGTCCTGCAATCCCACGGGCACAGGCAGTACCACTTTTTCTCCCGCGTTCAGGCCGGACAAAACTTCCACCGCGGCGCTGGTGCGCCGTCCCGTGGTGACCAGCCTGGTGTGCGCCAGGCCATCTTCGACCACGAATACCGATTGCAACTGGCCGCGCTCCATCAGGGCGGCAAGCGGGACGGCCACCACCTTTTGCACGCCCAGCGGGAAGATGGCCCGCCCGAACATGCCGGTGCGCAACTGCGGTGTCGCGGGAAGATCCAGCTTCACGATATAGCTGCGCGATGCGGCGTCCACCGAGGGAACTATCTCGGAGACGCGCGCATTCAGTTTGCGGTCGGTCGCTTCCAGCACCGCTTCCACCGCCTGACCCACGCGCACGGTGGCTAGTTTGGATTCGTCCACCGACGCTTCCAGGCGGTAGAGTCCATCCTGCTCAATGGTAAGCAGCGGCGTGCCGGGCGTGGCCAGATTGCCCGGCTCTACGGTTCTGGTGATCACCACTCCGGAGAACGGCGCGGCCAGCTTGGCGTAATCGCGCATGATTCCGGCCGCGCGAACCTCCTGCTCCACCACCGCCATTTTGGAATTCACTTGGGCGCGCCGGGAGCGCACCATGTCGTAATTTGCCTGGGCCGCCTTGAGACGCGCGGAGGCTTCATCCAACTCCTGATTGGAAATCGATTTCTTGGCCGCCAGTTCTTCCATACGCTTGAATGTGGTTTGGGCCAAATCCAGATTGGCTTTGGCCGCGGCCGTGGCATTCTCCAGTTCGGGGATGGCGCTCTGTACCTCGGCGCCCCCGGCCTCGGCGCGGCGCAGGCTCACGTCCAGGTCCCGCGCGTCCAGCGTAATCAAGGCCTGTCCTTGGCGAACACGGTCCCCGACTTGCACGCTCACCTGCTGCACATAGCCCATCACTTTGCTGGAAATCGTGGCCGTGGTGCGTGCGCGGACCGTGCCGGTGGCTTCGTAACTCGTGGGCCAGTCCTGCGTGGCAACCGCCGCTATCTGCACGGCCACCGGTGGAACTTGCGGCTGTGCGGCGCGGCGGGCCGGTTCACTTCCGCAGGAAGTCAGCAGAAGAATGGGAATTGGTAGAAACATGAAATAGGGCTTCATTTAGTCCAAAACCTCCGAATCCGCGTTGAGACTTCCCGCGGCAAGTTCGAGCATGGTGGCGGCAATCCGCTGATCGTGGATGGCTGCCAGGTATCGGGTACGGCTTTCCAACACGGCGGTTTCCGTGCGTAAAAGGTCGGTCACGTTATTCATCCCCGCTTCGTAACGGTTCTGCGTGATGCGCAGGCTTTCCTCGGCTTGCGCAACGGCCGCCGTAGCGACCTGGATGCGCTGTTGAGCTGCTTTCAGGCCGGCGAAGGCACGCCGCACTTGCAGCCGGATGGCCGAATCGGTTCGCTGCTCATCGAATTCGGCGCGCTTCACCAGATGCCCGGTTTCGGCGATGCGAGCCTTGTCCGCCGATCCGTTGAACAGATTCCATCGGAGAGAGACCGCCGCCAGCCAGTTGGTTCCGCCGCGAGTCACAAAGCGTTGCCGGTCCGCTTCGAACGCGCCCCGAAAGCCGACTTGCGGCAGCATCGCGCCGCGGGCGACGGCGGCCTGGGTCTGCGCCAGGCTGGTGGCCAGATGGGTCTGGCGCGCTTCGGGACGCTCAGCGGAGGCGGAACCCTCGATGGCCTCCAGCGCCAACTCCGGAAGATCGAGCGCCGCCAGCGGCGTAGTCAACGTGTGAGACGTGTCCAGCGGCAGCCCGAGCGCATCGTTGAGCGCCGCCTTGGCTATGTCCACATCCGCGGCTCGATCAATCCGCTGCTCCGTCACCGCGGCCAGGTGCACGCGGATGGACAGCACATCGACATCGGTGGACATGCCGGCAGCGCGGACCGCGTCGGCGCGCTTCAGGTCGGCTTCGGCGGAGCGAACGGCCTGCGTGGCGGCTTTCAGGTTTTCCGCCGCCAGGACGGCGACGTAATAGGCGCGCGCCGCTAGCGAGATGACCTCCATCTGGATGCGCCGTTGCTCCTCGACACTCATCTTCTGGGCCAGTTCGGCGGATTTCACCGCATTCCGTGTTTGGCCGGCATCATATATAGGCTGATCTACCGTGACCTGGGATTGAAAGTTGTTGAGAAAATCCGGTCGGTTCAAGGGGCCGATGGAGAAGTTTTCAACACCAAACTGGTGCTGGGTGAGCAGGGAACCGAAAACGAACACCGGGTTGTCGCTGCGCGCGAAGCTCTCGGAGTAGTTGATTTTGGGGAGCATGCCTGCGTGGGCCTGTGCGATGCGCGCTTCGGAGGCTCGCGCTCCCGCGGTTGTGCCGGCAATCGCCTTGTTCTCTCGAATGGCGAGGCGGACGGCTTCCCTGAGCGACAGTGAACTCTGCGCCCAAAGGGGAACGGCGAGTAGGAATACCAGAGTGGTTCGCATAAACATAAATCGGATCTGAATTGCGCTTCTGTTGGGAAGGATGCAGATTCTCCAGAGAAGGTGACACGCCCAACCGCAAAACCGTTTCGCCTGTCACCTTTGAATGTCGGTTGCATCTTTCATGTTGGAAGCTCTTATGGAAGTTACAATTCAGCACCTCGGAGACGTGAAATTCGAAGCCAGTACGCGGGGTCACCGCGTGATCTGCGACCAACCGTCCGACAATGGCGGATCAGACACCGGCATGACGCCGCCCGAATACCTGCTGGTTTCCTTGGGAACCTGTGCCGGGTTCTACGCCGCTCAATATATGAAGGCAAGGTCTCTTCCACACCGGAGCCTGGAAGTGAAGGTCAGCGCGGATAAGGCCACGCTGCCGGCGCGACTCGGACAGTTTCGGATCGAGGTCATCGTTCTCGGGCTAGACGCGCAACATCAGGCCGGCGTGCTGCGGGCAGTCAAGGCGTGCCTGATCCACAATACCCTGATCCACGCGCCCGCAATCGAAACCGTGGTGAGCACGCCCGTTGAGGCGTTCGTAGCAGCCCACTAACGGGGCGGGATGCCGCTTGCTGCCGCGAGGGGATTGCCATTCGTGTTTCCCTATCGTCTACTCGTCTATAATTAGAGGTAGTTATGCACCGCTTCGCTCTGTTTGCCATGTTTGCCGCTTTTGGCTTTGCGCAACCGAACGATCCGTCTATGCCGAAGCCTCCGGCCGATGTCGATGCCGCTCTGCGCGCCCGCGTGCTGGAGTTTTTCGACCTTCATGTCGCAGCTCAATTCCGCAAGGCCGAAGAATTGGTCGCCGAGGATACCAAGGACTACTTCTACGCCCGCAGCAAGCCCAAGTACCTCTCCTGCGAGTTCTCTAAAATCGACTATTCGGAGAACTTCACCAAGGCGAATGCAGTGATGGTTTGCGAGCAGTACATCATGATGCCCGGCTTCGCCGACAAGCCGATGAAGATGCCCATCCGCAGTACCTGGAAGGTGGAAAATGGCAAGTGGATGTGGTTTGTGGATCAGGACGCTCTGCGCAACACTCCCTGGGGCAGAATGACGCCCGGAGCCTCTCCCCCCGCGGGCGCCGCACCGCCGCCATCGCTTCCCAATATCCCCACTTCAGCGGATTTCCTGTTCAAACAGATTCAATTGGACAAGGGTGCGGTCCGCCTGAAGCCCGGCGAATCGGCGCAAGTGATTATCAGTAATGCAGCGCCCGGCGTCATGTCGCTGTTATTGCCCGCGAGCTTACTCGGGGTTGAGGCCAAATTGGACAAGTCCGCCCTCCCGGCGGGCGGCAAGGCCACTCTCACCCTGCGCGCCGCCAAGGGAGCGAAATCCGGCGTCCTCAATGTGCAGGTCGAACAGACCATGCAATTGCTCCCGATTCAAATCACCGTCGTCGAATAATTGCGCCAGCTACCTGCTGGCCACCGGAGATTTTGTCAGATACGCGCCCAGCGTGAGCGCCGCCCCGGTAAGCGCGGCCGTCTTCAAATTCGCCGGCGCGATGCTGCCCGACGCCGCGGCCTGGGCGGTGCTCGCTATCGCGCCGCCGATTACAGCAGCGGCCAACCCTTTCAGCCACAACCCGATGCTTTTCATGAAATCCTCTCTTTTTGCCATTGAAATCTACGCCTCCGGGAACATTTTTCGGAACATGGCCAGGATCATGTTGTACATGATGGCCTGTTGATTGGCCTGTTTGTCCACAACAGGCACCACGATCTTGCCGGGATTGGGGAGAGCAGCGGGCGGGATCACCAGATCCGGCAAGGGCGGCACGAATGGCACGAAGGTCATCTCTCCCGTGTCAGCCACGAACTTCTGAAGCGGCTTCGGCGGTGCGATGATGCCCTCTAGTCTGCCAGCATCAATGCTTTCCTGAAGCCCTTTCAGCACGTTGGTGTAGTTGGTTGCGGTTTGCAGGTTATCCCGCACCGCTTGAAGTTGCGCGTCTCTGACGTTCAACATCCCGTCATAAGCAGTGCCTTCCAGGTAGTTGTGCGAGATTTTCTTTCCGTTGGCGTCGATGTAAAACAGGGTGACGTCATCTTTGTCGAATTGAATCATAGTGTCTATGTCCTAAGGTCCTTAACTCCGAGGGGTCTTACCTGTGCTGCTCGCCAACCGCTTACTGCTTCGCGCGCCGGCGTGGATGAAGAGCCCCCCTGTCTATAGATTAGGAAACGCACCTCGTTCTTTCGGCCCCTCAAACTTGCAAGTAATTCAGCACAAGCCACTTATTTTTATAATGTTTTGGTCACTGTCCCAGGGGACAGCCACGATGTATGATCGAGAACGGATGGTGGAGGCGGAATGAAACGGGCGATCTTATTCGGCGGGTGGGTGGGCGCGGTTCTGCTGATTGGGCAGGGCGAGGACGCTCGGGTATTCGTCAACTTTCAGGAAATCATGATTCCAATGCGGGATGGCGTGCGGCTACAAACCGTGCTGCTCACCCCGAAGAATGCCAAGGCGGCGCTGCCGTTTCTGATCGACCGCACACCGTACGGCGTGCCGGGGAGAGAGGCGACCGAGCAGGGGCTGCCGGCGGGACAGCGATGGCGGAGTGAGAATTACATTTTCGTGGCGCAGAACATCCGCGGGCGATTCCAGAGCGAGGGCAAATTCGTCATGTTCCGGCCGCCGCACCACCCCAGGGAAGCCAAGGGTGTGGACGAGACGACGGACGCGTGGGACACGGTAGAGTGGCTGGTGAAGAACGTGCCGAACAACAACGGGCGGGCGGGGATCGCGGGGACATCCTACGACGGGTGGACGGCGGTGATGGCGGCGCTGAACCCGCATCCGGCGCTACAGGCGGCAATCGAGCAGGCGTCGCCGGCGGACCAGTTCCTGGGCGACGATTTCCATCACAACGGGGCGTTCCGGCTGAGCTACGGGTTCGAGTATTCGGCGATGCTGGAGACGTCGGCGACGGAGAACTATCGGTTTCCATTCGACCGGGAGGATACCTACGACTGGTATCTCGGGCTGGGTGCGCTGTCGAATGCGGACGAGAAGTATTTTCACGGAAAGGTGCCGACGTGGACGGATTTCACGCGTCATCCGAATTACGACACTTTCTGGCAGCGGCAGGCGTTTGCCCCCTATTTAAACGCGGTGAAGCTACCGATCATACACGTGGCGGGCTGGTGGGACCAGGAGGATTTTTACGGGCCGCAGAAGATTTACGAATTGATGGAGAGGCACGATTCGGAGAAGCGCAACTATTTCGTGGCGGGCCCTTGGAACCACGGCGGGTGGAACGGAAACGCCCGCAAGCTGGGGGCGATCGATTTCGGCAGCGATACGGCGGCGTATTACCGGGAGAAGATTTTTGAGCCGTGGTTCGATCACTGGCTGCGTGGACAGGGCCCGTGGAAACTGGCCGAGGCGACGGTGTTTGAGACCGGGGCGAACCAGTGGCAGGAGCATGAGGCGTGGCCGCCGAAGCGCGGGGTGGAGGCGCGGCGGTTGTATTTCCGCGAGGGCCGGCGGTTGGCGTTCGATGCGTCCGGCGAGGGCGGGTTCGATGAGTACGTGAGCGATCCGGCGAACCCGGTGCCGTACCGTCCGCGGCCAGTGCCGCCGACGTATCCGGGGCCGGAGTGGCGCGTGTGGCTGGTGCAGGATCAGCGCTTCGTGGATCACCGTCCGGACGTGCTCACGTGGGAAACGGAGCCGTTGAAGGAAGACCTGCGGGTGGCGGGGGACATCGTGACGGAGCTGGTGGCATCGACCAGCGGAACGGATAGCGACTGGGTGGTCAAGCTGATCGACGTGTATCCGGACGAGGGGAAGGAGTTGCCGGGGTATCAGTTGATGATCGCGAACGAGATTTTGCGGGCGCGGTTCCGCAATAGTTTCGAGAGGCCGGAAGCCCTGCCGGCGGGCAAGGCGTTGAAGTACGCGATCGATCTGCACACCAATGCGCACGCGTTTCTGAAGGGGCACAGAGTCATGGTGCAGGTGCAGAGCACGTGGTTCCCGGTGTACGACCGCAATCCGCAGAAATTCATGCCGAGCATTTTTGGGGCGCACGCGGCGGATTATGTCAAGGCGACGCAGCGGGTGTACCGGGGCAGCGCCGTAGTCCTGCCCGTGGTGAAGTAGGTAGGACAGGCCACAAAAGGCGATGGTCTGTCCCATTTGCCGGCGCACAGCTTCTCAGATCTCAGGTTTGCCGTAGCCACGAATCTCGCGGTCAGACCACCATCTGACCGGACGGGGGAGGTTAAACGTTGGCGATTGGCGAACTCAGTTCGCGGAGGTCGTCGATCCAGTAGTCGGGGGTGAATTGGGCGAGGTCTTCGCGCTTGCCATAGCCGTAGGTGACGGCGCAGGTTGTAACTCCAGCGCGGCGGCCGGCTTCCATGTCGGCGGCGGAATCGCCCACGAAGAGACAGTCTTTGGGCTTGGCGCCCATGGCGGCCAGGGCGGTGAAGAGGACGTCCGGGGCGGGTTTGCAGGGGAAGCCGTCGGTGCCTTGCACATGGTGGAAGTGCTGGATCAGGCCGAATTGCTCGAGGATGGCGCGGGTGGTGGGGCTGCCTTTGGTGGTAGCGGTGCCCTTGCGGCCGCCCAACACTCTGAGGCCTTCGGCGACGCCGGGGTAGATGGTGGTCTGGCTGTGGCCGCGAGCGAGATAGATCGAACGGTATTGGGCGAGCAGGTCGTCCATCCGCTGTTGAGTGAGATCGGGAATGACGTCGGCGAAGAGATCGAAGAGATGGCGGCCGATGTAGCCTTTAAGGTATTCGAAGGTGACGTCACGGGACGGGTTGACACCGAGCACCTGCTGGACGGCGCCGCAAATGTCCTGGGCGCTGTCCAGCAGAGTGCCGTCGATATCGAAGAGGTAAACCGGGAAGGCGGGGATCACGCCGGCTGCGAACCTTCGCTGAGTCCGGGGACGCGCCGTCCGGCATCGGGCCGGATGACCTGCTGCGTTGTGCCGCCGCCGGGAGTCTCTCGGGGTGCTTGCGGCGCCAAAGTCTGGCCTTTAATCAACTGGCTGACTTCATTGCCATCCAGAATTTCGCGGACCAGCAGCATTTCGGCGATGGTCACCAGGGCTTCGGAGTGCTGATCGATGACGGCTTCGGCTGTGTCGTAACCGCCCTGGACCAGTTTCCTCACCTGCTCATCGATGCGGATGGCGGTGCCTTCGGAGTAGTCGCGGTGCTGGGCGATTTCGCGGCCGAGGAAGATCTGCTCTTCCTTCTTGCCATAGCTTAGGGGCCCCAGTTCACTCATGCCCCACTCGCAGACCATCTTACGGGCCAGTTCGGTGGCGCGCTCGATATCGTTGCCGGCGCCGGTTGTCATGTGATGCATGTACTTCTCTTCGGCAATGCGGCCGGCCATCAGGATGGCAAGCTGGGCGAGCAGGTATTCCTTGTCGTAGGAGTGCTTATCGTCGATGGGGAGCTGCATGGTGACGCCAAGCGCCATACCGCGCGGGATAATGGTGACCTTGTGCAGCGGGTCGGCGTCGGGCAGGCTGGCGGCCACCAAGGCGTGTCCGGCTTCGTGATAGGCGGTGTTGCGCTTTTCAGCCTCGCTCATAACCATACTCTTGCGCTCGGCGCCCATCAGGATCTTGTCCTTGGCCAGTTCGAAATCGATCATCATGACGACTTTGCGATTCTGGCGGGCAGCGTTGAGCGCGGATTCGTTTACCAGGTTGGCAAGATCGGCGCCGGCCAAGCCGGGTGTACCGCGGGCGAGGACGCTAAGATCCACGTTATCGCCAAGAGGAATTTTTTTGGTGTGGACGCGAAGGATGGCTTCGCGGCCCTGCACGTCGGGGCGGCCAACCACCACGCGGCGGTCGAAACGGCCGGGGCGGAGGAGGGCGGGGTCGAGCACGTCGGGGCGGTTGGTGGCGGCGACCAGAATGACGCCCTCGTTGGATTCGAAACCGTCCATCTCGACGAGCAACTGGTTGAGCGTCTGTTCGCGCTCATCGTGTCCGCCGCCGAGGCCAGCGCCGCGATGGCGGCCGACAGCGTCGATTTCATCGATGAAGATGATGCAGGGGGCATTCTTCTTGCCCTGTTCGAACAGGTCGCGGACGCGGCTGGCGCCGACGCCGACGAACATTTCGACGAAGTCTGAGCCGGAGATGGAGAAAAACGGCACGCTGGCTTCGCCGGCGATGGCGCGGGCGAGCAGGGTTTTGCCGGTTCCGGGAGGTCCGATGAGCAGGACGCCCTTGGGAATACGTCCACCGAGTTTCTGGAATTTCTGCGGCTCGCGCAGGAATTCGATGATCTCCTGAAGCTCTTCCTTGGCCTCTTCCACGCCGGCGACGTCCTTAAACGTAACCTTTTTCTGTTGGGTGGAGTGGAGGCGGGCGCGGCTCTTGCCGAAACTGAGGGCCTTGTTCCCGCCGCTCTGCATCTGGCGCATCATAAAGATCCAGAAGGCGAGCAGAACGATGAAGGGGGAGGCATTCAGCAGGATGGAAACCCAGCCGCCGGACGAGGTGTCCTTAATATTGACGTCGACCTTTTTGTCATTGAGAAGATCGTAGAGTGCGGGGTAGTTGGCTGGGACCTGGGTGTGGAACCCCTGTTGGGGGTTCTGGTACAGGCCGTGAACGTCGCGGTCTGCGATGGTGACCTCCTTCACGTCGCCGGCTTTCACCTTGCCCAGGAACTGGGTGAAACTAATGGGGTCTTCTTTGATCCCCTGGCCAGTGCGGACGACGGCAAAAAGCAGCACCACAACGCAGATCAAAACAGCCCAGAAGATCAATGTCTTTACGTTCGAGTTCACGAAACCTCCGTAACGGTCGCTACTTCAATAGACGCCGCGCGATGCGATCGCGATTCCAATACTCTCATCACCGGACTTCCAACTCACCGACGGCCAGAACCATCGAGCTCCCGGTACCGGCTGTCACCGCCGCCGCAGTTCCAAACCGGCGAGCCCACACGATTGATTCCGCATCCGTCAGGACCGGCCACTGCGCTCGCTCCCAGACAGGAATCCGTGCCTGGTGGAAGAGCGTTTTGATCTTTTTCGCGGCGAGAATCCCCATTGGTTGGTACTCGTCTCCCGGCCGCCAGTTCCGCATTTCAAGAGGACCGGACAGCCGATTCCAGTCGAGACGACTCACCCCACTATTATATACGTTATCCGCCGATCGGGAAGTTGTCGAGTTTTCAAGCAGTTCCAGGGAAATCGCGAAATCGGTGCCAGGTACACGGGTGATACTTGGTACGGCGGGGCGCAAGGAATATGCCTCGGGGACGGTGGGCGGGGCGAGGCAAAGCCAATCGAAGGAGCGCCGGACTTCGAGCCCGGGGAGTTGGGTGCGTCCGGTGCCCTGGGGCCGCGCGGCGAGTTCGAGGACGGCGGCGATGTGGCGGAAGTGGCTGGCGTGGTGGCCGTCAGTGGCGAGGAGGATGGCGTGGCGGACCAGGCGGCGAGCGGCGGCCAGGGGGAGCGCGGCCAGGGCGGCGGCGGACATAAGGATGGCGCGGCCCCGGCGGGTGAGGTGAAGGCCGGCGAGGCGGTCGATCTCGGTCTGCCAATAGGCTTCCTCGGCAAGGCAGAGGTCAGCGGTATGGGCCAGGGTTTCGGCGAGGGCCGGGTTCCACTCGCGGGCGAGTTGGGGCAGCAGTTGATGGCGGATCCGGTTGCGGGCGAAATCGAGCGTGGCGTTGGTGGCGTCTTCGCGCCAGGCGATTGTGCGGTCGCGGAGGAATCGCTCGATCTCGGGGCGCTCGATCTCGATCAGCGGGCGGACGATGCCCCGGCCCGTGACGGGCCGGATGGCCGCCAATCCGGTGGCGCCGCTGCCGCGCAGGAAGCGGAAGAGGACGGTTTCGGCCTGGTCGGAACGCGTGTGGCCGAGGGCGATGCGGGTGGCGAATCCGCTGGCGAGGTGACGGTGGAAGAAGGCGAGGCGGCCGTTGCGGGCGGATTGCTCCAGGTTGCCCGGCCCAGTGGAGAGATCCAGATCGTGGAGGGTGAAGGGAAGGTTGAGACCGGCGGCAAGGGAACGGACGAAAGCGGCGTCGTCGCGGGAAGCGTCGCCGCGGAGGTTGTGGTTGACGTGCAGGACGCTAAGGGTCAGACCCCAGCGGGGAGCCAGATTGCGGAGGACGTGGAGGAGGCAGACGGAATCGGCGCCGCCGGAGACGGCGATGGCGACGCGATCGCCGGGGGTGAACATGCGATGACGCTCGATGGTATGGACGACGCGTTCGAGCAAGATGATTTTATTGTAGGGCCTGATACTATAAAACGAACGTATGGACAAGACCATCCGCATCTACCACAGCCTCGATGAAATGAAGGCCGACGAATATCGGTACTGGCAGAGTCGGCCAGTGCATGAGCGCATGGATGCGGTTGTTGAACTCACCCTTGCCACGTACGCAATGAAGGGCACGGCTCCCGATGTTCCAAGACTTCAACGAACTCTTGTCCATATTCAACGCCCACAGCGTTAAGTACCTTATCGTGGGGACTACGCCGTCTCCTTCCACGCGCCGCCTCGCGCCACTAACCGTGAAGGGCAAAGCCGAGGCCATCGTCCAGGATGCCGGAGCCTATCAACGGTTGCTCGACATCGCGGCCCGCGCTGACGCTGGCGAAGGAATCCGCCAGGGTCTGCACCAGTCCAGGCAAGGACAAGGGCGCGACGCTGAGGAGTTCTTCGCCGAATTCGAAGCCGCTCCTGGAATATCGCGTTAAATCATGCCCCGCGCCGAGCGGGATCTTTCCGGCCTTTATGACTGGGTCGGAACTCGCTCTTCCGACGCCGCGCTCACTTTGTATCGCGGCCTCAGGGACGCCATTCGTACTCTGCTCCATACTCCCAACCGCTGCCCAATCACGCCGGAAGACAGTCACCTCAGGCATCTGCTCTATGGCAGCAAGCCGTGTATCTACCGGGTGATCTACCGGATTTTGGAGAAACAGAAACAGGTCGATGTGCTCCACATTCGCCACGCCGCACGGCAGGAATGCAACACCGGCGAACGGATCTGGCCACGGGAAGCACCCCATAAACATACCGTCATGTCCGAAAGGTATACTTACCGGTGAGTTGACTTATGCAGATCTTAGTGGGTATTTGCCTTGGACTGGTGGCTTGGTTCCTGTTGCGAATTCTTCTGATGGGCGTGTACACCGTCGACCAGAATGAGCGCGCCGTCAAGACGCGGTTTGGACGCGCGGTGCGCGTGCCAGGGGGGAAGACGACGCTGGACGATCCCGTCTCCGAAACGCTGCGGCCCGAGGAGCGGGCGCGGTATACGTATCCGCAAGTGCGGGTGATCCCACCGGGTGGACCGTATTTTAAGATGCCGTGGGAGAAAATCTATAAGGTTTCGATCGCCACCATGACGGTGAATATGGCGCTCGACCCGGAGAATCCAACGGTCAACGATAACGGGACGCGCCTGGAAGCCGTGACCAAAGATCAACTGAATACGGGGCTGACGGGGCAGATCCGGTACCGCGTGAGCGAGGCCAATCTCTACGCGTTTCTGTTCGGCATCAAGCGGCCGTTCGTACACGTGGTGGCGTATTTCGTTTCCGTGCTACGGCAGCGCATCGCCAGTTTCGAGGCGAAGGCGGTGCCGCTGGCGCCTGGGGTGGAGGCCGCGGGCGCGCAGGCGCCGCTGGCGGGCAGCGAGATGACGGGCATTTCGATCAACGACCTGCGCAAGAATCTGAGCGATCTAAACGAGTACATGGATAACGAATGCCGCTCCGCTCCGGCGCGCTACGGAGTGATCCTGGACGCCTCGCTGATCACTGGGATAGACCCGCCGCCGGAAGTGGAATCGGCGCTGGCGGCGATCAATACGGCGCACAACCAGGTGTCGAGCGATATCAGCCTGGCGCAGGCGGCGGCGGATCAACGGGTGGTGCAATCGCGGCGCGCGGTGGAAATCGAGACCCTACGGGCGCAGGCCGAGGTGGAGCCCGTCAAATCGCTGGCGGCGGAATTGGGGGCGCTGCACCGGGCGGGGCCGGGCATTCTGGCGTCCTATCTGCGCAACGTGCGGCTGGCGCTTTACGACAAGGCGCAGCAGATCTACCTGGAGGCGGGGAAATGACGGACCAACCGGTGGCCGCACTACTGGCGGCGGCGCTATTCACGTTTGTGGGGTTGTTCCTGGCGGAACCGATACTGCTCGCCGTGGGGCGGATTTTTGGCCTATACGCGGTGGTGCAAGAGCGCACCTGCCGCGTGTACATGCTGTTCGGCAAAGTGATCGGCGTACTGGACGAACCGGGGCTGCATTTTCTGCCCGGGAAGCTGGGGCCGGCGGCGTTTGTCATCAACCTGCTGGGTAACTGCTACGTGCTGGACATGCGCTTGGACCAGGAGTATCTGCGCAGCCAGCCGGTGAATTCGGAAGAAGGCGCGCCGATGGGGATCGGCATCTGGTACGAGATGTGGATTAGCGATCCGGTTTCGTATCTGTTCAAGAACACGGATCCGCGCGGATCGCTGCGCGCCAACGTGAGCAACGCCACCGTGCGCTGCCTGAGCAACATGAAGCTGGCGGAGATGATGGAGACGCGCCACAACATGAGCCAGACGGTGCGTGCCGAGGTGACGGACAAATCGCAGGCGTGGGGATATCAACTGGGCAGCGTCTACATCCGCAAGGTGCATTTCCGCGATGTGGGAATGATCCACCAGATCGAGGAGAAAGTGGTCAATCGGCTGCGCCAGGTGACGTCGGCGATCCGGCAGGCGGGGTCGAATCAGGTAAGCGTGATTACCAGTTCGGCGGAGCGGGAGGCGGCCATCGAGTTCGCCAAAGCGGCCGCCATCCGGCCGGGAACGCTGGGGCAGGCCTTCCAGGAGATCGCGCGCGAACCGGAGGTGGCCGCGGCACTGTTCGACGTGCTGGAGACGCAGCGGATTCTGGCGAGTAACGCGAAGATCGCGATGCTGCCCGGTGGTCCGCACGGCCGCATGCTCGCCAATCTGATGGCGGCGGATAAACAGGGGTAGCCAGCGGGGCCGGCCGGGCGACGGTATTGGCGAATTCCGCCTTCCGCTTCTCGGTCTGCGAGAACCACTACCCCCTGGTCGAAATCGTAAGATTGCCCGACTGCAATCCCGGAGAATTCGCCGTTACCTGAATCCGGCCGGATTTTCCAGTCGATTGTACGATAGCCAGACAGAGCCCGTTGAAGACCCTCCGGCGAGTGGCCTTGTAATCTTCGTGGCTCTGCGGATCTCCGTTGTCCAGACCGATGAGTTTGCCTTCGCCTTCCACAACGAAAGCGACCTCATGACCTGCCGTCGGCACTACGCGGCCCTGGGCGTCCAGGATTTCAACCGTGATGTGGGCGGCGTCGCGGCGATCCGCGGCGATCTCCGCGCGATCCACTGTCAAGCGGATGGCCGACGGCTCTCCCGTGGTGGAGACTTCCACGGTAGTCACAACCTTGCCATCCTTGGTTCCCACTGCTTTTAGCGTGCCGGGTTCATACGGGACGTCCCACTCCAGATGCAGATCGTTGGTGGTGCGGGGGACGCGGGCGCGCGCCCCAGTGTTTCCGTAGCGTTCTTCCATCCCAAAGCGCGGGAAGGCGTAGCCCTTCAGCCCAACGGATTTGCCATTGAGGAACAGCTCCACGGTGTCGCAATTGGTGTAGCAGGTGACCGGGACGAACTGGCCCTCCCTGCCTTTCCAGTTCCAGTGCGGGAACAGGTGCAGCATGGGCTTATCGGTCCACTGGCTCTGGTAGAAATAGAAGCCGTCTTTCTTGAAGCCGCAGCTATCGATCACGCCGGCGGAAGAGCCCTTGCCCGGCCAGCGCGATTCGCCGAGGTAATCGATGCCGGTCCACATGAAGTCGCCGGCCACGTAATCGTACGTGCTGACGAAGCGCCACAACTGCTCCACATCGATGTTGCGGCCGCGGCCTGCGCGGAGCAGACCGGTGGCAGGCGCCGCGGAAACCGGCGCGGCGGCGGGGAACAGCCCGCGATAATCGCCGCGAGTGCCGCCCATGGAACCGCTCTCCGTGCCGATCACGCGCCGTTGGGGAAACGCGGCGCGGTCGATGCTGAAGTATTTCTCTTTGCGGTCGCGCCAGCGGTCCACGTAGTTGTAGCCAACCACGTCGAGCTGCGCCAGGAATTCGGGGCGGACCCGGTTGGTCACGGGCTCGGAAGCGATCTGGTCGCAGCCCGCGGTCACCAGGCGCGTGGGGTCCTCGGTGTGAAATACCTCGAGGAGCTTGCGCAGGGTCTCGGCGCCCTCGGGGCGGGACTGGTCGCCGATTTCGTTGCCGGCGCTCCACAGCACGACGCTCGGGTGATTGCGGTCGCGGTGGACGAAGTCCTTGACGTCGCGCTGATACCACTCGTCGAAGTAGTTGGCGTAGCCGAAGGGACCGATTTGCCCCTTGCCGACCTTCCACTCATCGAACGCCTCATTCATCACCAGGAAACCCATGCGGTCGCAGAGATCCATGAATTCGGCGGCGTAGGGGTTGTGGCTGGTGCGGATGGCATTGCATCCCATCTCGCGGAGAATTTCCAGGCGGCGCTCCCAGACGCGCTCCGGGACGGCGGCGCCGACGCTTCCGGCCTCATGATGCAGGCAGACGCCGTTCAGCTTGACCCGTTCGCCGTTGAGCAGGAATCCCTTGTCCGCGTCGAAGAGAGCTTCGCGGATGCCGGTGGGCGTATCGTATTCATCGACCATGTGGCCCTGGTCGCGCACCGTGCTGTGAACTTTGTACAGGTAGGGGTCTGTCACGCTCCAGAGGCGGGGCCCCGCGACGCTCACCTGCTGCACGAATTCGTACTCGCCGTTTGCCGCGATCTGCTGGGTTGCTTCGGCGGTCTGCACGGTCTTCCCGTCGCGATCCACCAGGCTGGTGCTCAGCACGCACATGGCTGAGGTTTTGCGGTCGTTCTTCACCCGGGTCTTGACCTGGACAATGGCGGCGTCTTTGGAGACGCGGGGCGAGGTGACGAACGTGCCCCAATAGGCCACGTGAAGCTGGTTGGTGGCCAGCAGCCAGGTGTGGCGGTAGATGCCGGAGCCCGAATACCAGCGGCAGTTGGGCTGCTTTGCGTTGTCCACCTTGACTGCGATCACGTTGTCGCGGCCGGCGCTGAGGTGCGGCGAGAGATCGTAGGAGAAGGCGACGTAGCCGTTGGGGCGCTTGCCCAGATACTGGCCGTTGATCCACACTTCGCTGTTCTGATAGATGCCATCGAACTCGATGACGACGGTGCGGTCCTTGTAAGACTCGGGCAGGCGGAAGCGTTTTCGATACCAGCCGATGCCCGTGGGAAGGCTTCCCTGGGCTTTCTCCTGCTCGCTGAAAGGGCCTTCGATACTCCAATCGTGGGGCAGATCTACGCTTCGCCACGCGGAGTCGGAGAACTCGGGCTGTTGGGCGCCCGGCGAGTCTCCCTTGAGAAATTTCCAACCGAAGTCAAAGGGCTCGCGGATTCTCGCCGCGGAGTTCACAGGCTGATTCTGAGCGTGCAACGCAGAGACGAGCGCTGCCCCGCTGACCGCCTGGCGAAGCAAGCCGCGGCGGGTGA
>JANYAH010000266.1 GCA_025361425.1 Candidatus Solibacter sp.
CGCCCTACGATGACACGAAGTACGAACTCGCCTTGAAAACCCGCAACGGGGCTCCGGCGCAGCCGAAAACATCGGGTCGTTTCGAGCTGCCGATCCGGTGGACTTCCTGTGGAAGCTTTCAAAAACTCGCTCTGAAAAACGGATAAAAAACCAAAGAGACCCTTGACTAGACCCCTCAGATGTCTGGTCCGCGCGGGACGCCCCCGTCCCGCAGCCGGAACAGCGGGATCGGTATCTTGCAGGGCGCGAGCAATCCGCCCCACGATTAATGCAAGTCCACAGAACCGGGAATAATAAGGGGCAGACGAAAGCGCCTGCCCTTGGGTACCAACGTGGGACAGACGCTTCGTCTGTCAGCCTGGCGATCTCAGCGAGTTTTTCACAGCTCCTGACCGTCCCCGGCTCTGATCGGAGCCCAGCTCGTCAGGCAGCCGTTGCCACTTTCAGCGGACCGGCACCAGCCGTATGGCGCTACCGCCGCCCACCCCCAGCTTCAACTTCAACACCGTCTGGGCATTCACGCGACGCTTTTCGAAAACCGAGTCTTTCGGCTCCGCCCCCGCGTTGGGTCCGTCGGCGTAGATCTCCGCATCGTAGGCCCCGCTCCCTAGAAAGCTCAGCGGCACATCGAGCTCGCGCGCATCCCAGTCCGTGATGCTGCCGACGAACCATTCGGCGCCGCGGCGCCGCGCCATCGTGATGTACTTCGGCGGCACGCCGTTGAGCACGCGGGTCTCATCCCAGCTCGCCGGAACAGCCTTGAGGAACTCGGTTTCTTTCTGCCCATCGTAGGCATCTGGCGAATCCGACACCATCTGCAACTCGCTTTCGAAGACCACAAACAACGCCGTGTGATGCGCGCGCGTGCCCATCACCATGGGCGCCCTGTTGCGGGGCACAAAGTTCTCCCGCGTCACGTTGTCGAACCCGCCGGGCGTGTAGTCCATAGGCCCCGCCAGCATGCGGGTAAACGCGAGCATCACGTCGTGCGTGGGCGTAACTCGCGCGCTCCACTTGTTGTACTCCGCGCCCATTACCCCCTCACGCGTCAACACGTTCGGGTAGGTGCGTCTCATCCCGTCCGGCTTGAACGCGCCGTGGAAGTCCAGCATAAGGTGGTGTTCGGCGGCTTTCTTGGCAGTTGTCCGGTACCAGTTCACCATCCATTGGTCCGTGCGGTCCATGAAGTCGATCTTCACGCCGGCGATGCCCCATTTTTCGAACTGCGCGAAAGCAGCGTCCATCTGGTCGTTCATCTCCCGGAAGTGGGCCCATAGCCAGAGCCGGACATTTTTTGACTTCGCATACTCCACCAGCATCGGGATATCGATGGCCGGGGTCGACTTGGTAAGGTCCGCGCGGCGCCGGGAAGGCCCTGCCGAACCGGGCAGCGCAGGCGAGCTGGCCGACCAGCCGGCATCAATCAGCATGTACTCGAATTTGTTGCGCGCCGAAAAGTCGATGTAATACTTCATGGTCTCGTTGTTCTTACCCGGCTTCGCAACGCCCTTGGCCTGGCTGCCGTTCCACCAGTCCCAGGGGGTCTTGCCAGCTTTGACCCAGGAAGTGTCTCCGATCGCGCTGGGCGGATTTAAATTGACCACCATGTTCGATTCCACCAGCCGGCCCGGTTGGTCCGCGATCATCAACACGCGCCAGGCCGATCTCACCGGAGTTTGCGCGATCACCGACACCTGCAACGCGTCCGCCTTAGGGTCGAAGGAGGGGGCGGTGTCCGCGGAGGTGTTCACGTCCTCAACGCGGGGCGCCAGCCGGGCCGCCAGCGTCCGGTCGCCCGAAGCGGTAACGAAGAGGTTCGAATAGTCCTCAATGTCGGCTTCCGTCAAACCCACCCAGGCGATTCCAGGCACTTGCACGAGAACCGGAAGGTTGACGAGGTACTCGGGATGCAAGCCGCTGATCGCCAGTTGGTGATAATCATCTTCGTTGCTGGTCTGGAAGCCGCGCGAGATGAGAGAAAAAGTGTTGGCATCCTTCGCGAAACGGAACTGCGTGGACTCGTTCAGGATGCGCAGTTCCTTCACCGAAGGCTGCTCGGGCACGACGTAGCGGAACGCCACCCCGTCATCGTAAGCGCGCGCTTCCATCACCAGGCGCCGGCCGTTCGCCGCCGTCTCCACCGTCTGCACCGTGACACCGTTGTAGCGATTGCGTATCGGGTTCGCCTTGCCTTGCACCGACGTCCAGGTCTGGTCCTGGCTGGATGCCTGCGACGACTCTATCCGGATCGCCGGCCCGAGCGCGGGCGAGCCCTCAATTGCGAGCCCGAGATTCGACCACTCGAGCACCGGTTGACCGCGAAAAGCCACCCGATACGCCAGTTGCCCGCCTGCCGCCTGCACAGACTGACCACGCACCGTGGCGATTGAGATTTCAATGGCCCCGTCCGGCGATTTGAGGACCACCGGTCCTGTTTGCGCCGCGGCCGTAAACACGGCCACCAATACGAGCCCGAGAATTTTAAAAAGTTTTAGATTGGAAAGCATGTTGTCCTTAAGGCTACTACAATGCTTTACACAAGTAACCGGAAACGGCGGTCCCGGAGACCGGCGCTGCACTCACGTTTTCCCCTTTATTGTTAAGAAGTTTCAATTTATTTTGAGTGTGGAACGTGACATCGGTGGGGGTAACATTCCGGCCGTGGCCTGCGCCTTCCAGTAAGCAACTCATGGTACTCAATCGAATCTACACTTATCTCGGGCGGCTCTTGGCTGTCTGGATTGCCGTCGCCGCCCTGATGGCCGCGGAGCACCACGGCACCATCAAATCCGGCGGACTCCCCGTCCCCGGCGCATCGGTTACCGCCACTAAAGGCGACAAGAAACTAGCCACCACCACCGATGAGAACGGCCGGTATGCGTTCGCCGACCTGGCCGACGGTGCGTGGATGATCGAGGTCGAGATGCTGGGCTTCGCGAAGCTCTCCAATGAGGTCGGGATCGCCTTCAACGCGCCCGCGCCGGAATGGAATCTCAAGTTCCTGTCGATGAGCGCCATCACCGCGGTTGCGCCGGCAACACCGGCTCCTGTCGCAACCCAAACGCCAACAGCAGCGGTAGCCGCGCCGAAACCGGCACCCAACGGCAGCGCCACACGCGGTCAACAGGCGAATGCCGGACTCGGCCAGAACGGCGCCAACGGGCGGCCTTCGCTCCTGCCAGCCAACGGCTTCCAACGCGTGGACGTGAACTCCTCGGGCGATCTGGCGCCGGCGCCGGAAACCGGAATGGCGGCCAGCGAGATGGCCGACTTGAGCAACAGCGCGGACCCCTCGTTGCTGGTCAGCGGCAGCGTCAGCCGCGGACTGGATATGCCGCAGGGGAACGATTGGTTCGGCGGCCCGGGCGGGCGAATGGACGGCACGGGCGGTGGCGCCGAAGGCATGAACGGCATGAACGGCGCGATGGGCATGAACGCCCCCGGCGGTGACGGCGCCGGCGCCGGCGGCCCCCAGATGGGCGGACGCGGTGGTCCGGCCGGCGGCCGTGGTGGTCCCGGCGGCGGGTTCGGTGGCGGCGGATTCGGCGGCCGTGGCGGTGGCGGTCCCGGCGGTGGACGCGGCGCCGATGGCGGCGGACGCGGCGGCCCCATGGGCCGCGCCGGCGTGACGTCATTCGGCAACGGGCGTAGGGACCGGCGCATGCAGTACAACGGCAACGCTGCCTTCACCCTGGACAATTCCGCTCTGGACGCGCAAAGCTATTCCATCAACGGCCAGAATACCGCCAAGCCCGCCTATGCCAAAGGGCGCGGTAGCTTCATGTTCGGCGGACCTTTGAAGATCCCGAAATTGCTCGACGGACAGAAGGGCACCTTCACCCTCAACTACCAGTTGGCACGCTCGCGCAACGGCACCACGACCACGCAGACCATGCCCACTCTGTTGGAACGTACGGGAGATTTTTCGCAGTCCGTTGGCGCGCAGGGTCCGGTGACCATTTTCGATCCCCTGACCGGCAGTCCGTTCCCCGGCAACATGATCCCGGCCAACCGCATCAATCCGGTGTCGCTGGGCTTGCTCAAGTACTATCCGAACCCCAATGCCCCGGGCTATAAGCAGAATTATCAGGCGCCCATCACGACGGTGAACAACAGCGACAACCTGAATTCGCGTCTCAACCAGACCATCTCCAAGAAGAACCGGTTAAGCGGAGGAATCGGCTACATGGGCAGCAATAACACCACGCCCAACCTCTTCAATTTCGTGGACACCGGCACCGGGCGCAACATCACGGCGAACGTGAGTTGGGGCCACAACTTCACCTCTCGCGTAATCAACAATCTGCGCTATAACTTCAGCCGCTCGCGCAGCCTCTCCTCGCCATTCTTCGCGAATAGGGAGAACGTGGCCGCGGCGCTTGGCATCACCGGTACCTCGCAGGCCCCTCAGAACTGGGGCCCGCCCAGCCTTTCCTTCACCAACTACGCCGGACTCAGCGACGGCGCCGCTTCGCTCACGCGCAACCAAACCAGCGGGGTCGGCGAGAGCCTTATCTGGGTCAAGGGCGTACACAACATGACTTTCGGCGTGGACTACCGCCGCCAGCAGATCAACCGTGCCAGCGACCCGAACGCGCGCGGCCAATTCACCTTTACCGGTGCCAGCACCGCCGACCTCGTCAACGGCATAGCCTCCACGGGAACGGGTTTCGATTTCGCCAGTTTCCTGATCGGCCGGCCCGACACCAGTTCCTTGCGCTATGGCAACAGCAACCTCTATTTCCGCACTGCCAATTACGACGTCTACATGACCGATGACTGGCGCTTGAGCCAGAAGTTCTCCCTCAACTTCGGCGTCCGCTGGGACTACGCAACCCCGATCACCGAGTTGTATAACCGGCTGGTGAATCTGGACGTGGCGCCGGGATATGCGGCTATCGCGCAAGTGCAGCCCGGACAATCCGGACCCTACTCGGGCGCGCTGCCAGCCTCGCTGGTCAAACCGGATAAAAACAATATCTCTCCGCGCATCGGTTTCGCCTGGCGGCCCATTCCCAAGAAGTCCATGGTGGTACGCGGCGGTTACGGCACCTATTACAACAGCTCGGTGTACAACACCATCGCCAACAATATGGCGCAGCAGCCGCCGTTTGCCCAGTCTTTCAATGTAGCCACTTCCTCGCTGCCGCTAAATGTGCCCTTGACCCAATACTTCTCCTATATTGCGGGACAGAATCAGCTCACCAACACCTACGCCATTGACCCCAACTATCGCATCGGCTACGCGCAGATGTGGCAGATCTCCGTACAGCAGGATTTGGGTCACTCGCTGGTCGGTACCTTCACTTATAACGGCACCAAAGGTACGGGATTGGACCAGACCATCCTACCCAATTCAGCGCCTTCCGGTGCCAAGGCCAACGGACTCCCCTCCGGTTATCTCTACGAGCAGTCCAATGGAAATTCCATTTACCATGGCGCCACCTTCCAATTGATGCGGCGCTTCCGCAACGGCGTCTCGGCCAACGCCAACTATACCTACTCCAAGGCCATCGACAACGCGGTGCAAGCGCAGAACTACCTCGATACCTCGGCCGAGCGCGCGCGTTCGAGCAGCAGCCGGCCACACGTATTGAACTTGAACTGGCAGTACAGCACGGCCGTGGGCCGGGGCGGCGGCATGCTGATCAACGGATGGAAGGGCGCCTTGCTGAAAGACTGGACGCTCACCAACTCCATCGGCGTAGGCAGCGGAATGCCGTTGACGCCCACAGTGGGCGGCGTGCGCTCTACCACCACGGGTACCGGCATCACCGGCAGCCTGCGCGCCGACGCCACCGGGTTGCCGGTCAACGCCGCACTCGCGGGCCAGCCGTTCAACTACCTGGCCTTCGCCATTCCGGCGGCCGGCCAGTGGGGCAACGCCGGCCGCAATACCATCACCGGGCCCATGCAATTTAGCCTGAATGGCGGTCTCAGCCGCACCTTCCGGCTGACCGAGCGCAGGAGCGTCGATCTGCGCTTCGACGCGGCCAACGCACTCAACCATGTCACATTCCGCAGCTTCAACACCACCATCGGCAGCAACAACCTGGGGCTGCTTTCCAATCCGAGCAACATGCGCAGCTTGACGGCCACCCTGCGTTTCCGCTTCTAAAGGCCGGGCGGGCCGCAACCCGCCCCCTGTGACCGAAGGAAAGAATCTAGATTATGCGCGCGATTATCGCCACACTTTTGAGCGGGCTGCTGGTAGTTTCGGCGCAGCCTCCACAGACGCAACAAGCTACCCAACCGGCAGCGCCCGCCCCGCCCGCTTCGTCCAAGAGCATCGTCAAATTCGGCGCTACCACCCAGTTGGTGGTCGTCGATGTCACCGTCAACGACAAGAGCGGAAACCCCATCAAAGGTCTCAAGCCGGCCGATTTCAACATCACCGAAGACGGCAAGAAACAGGACATCAAGATCTTCACCTATCAGGAACTGGAAGAGACCGCGACCGTTCCGGAACCGGTGCCCGCCAGACCGCCCACGCCCACGCCCAAGGCTCCGGACGCACCCCCAACCGTGGCTCTCCCGGTGGTGAAATCTGTCACCGCAAGCCAGATTGCGCCCGCCAAACCCGGCGAAGTGAAATATAAAGATCGGCGCCTGCTGGTGATGTTCTTCGACATGACGAGCATGCCGATTCAGGACCAGATCCGCGCGCAGACGGCGGCCCAGAAGTTCCTCAAGACCCAGATGACGCCCTCGGACCTGATGGCCGTCATGACGTTTTCCAGCGACCTGAAGGTGCTGCAGGATTTCACCGACGATCGCGACGCCCTGGCCAAGGTGTTCAAGGGCCTGACCCTCGGCGAGGGCAGCGATCTCGCGGTGGACGGTTCCACCGGCGCCGATAACGAGGAAGACACCGGCGCGGCGTACACCGCCGACGATACCGAATTCAATATCTTCAATACGGACCGCAAACTCGCGGCGCTCGAATCGGCGGCGCGTATGCTCGGCGCACTTCCCGAAAAAAAGGCACTCGTCTATTTCGCCAGCGGCGTCAGCAAGACCGGCGTGGACAACGAAGCCCAATTGCGCGGGACCATCAACGCGGCCATCCGCAACAACGTCGCCTTCTTCCCCATCGACGCCCGCGGCCTGGTGGCCACGGCGCCTTTGGGCGACGCCACCAAGGCGTCAGCAGGCGGCGGCGGGATGTACTCCGGCAGTTCGGCGCGCTCGCAGCAATCCAGTTCCCAGAGGTCGCAGGACACGCTCTACACGCTGGCCGCGGACACTGGCGGCAAGGCGCTGCTGGACAACAACGATCTCGGATTGGGAATCGTGCAGGCGCAGAAGGAAATCTCCAGTTATTACATCCTGGGCTACTATAGCGCCAACGACAAGCTGGACGGCCATTACCGGCGCATTAAATTGCAGCCGGCCGCGCTACTTCAGGCGAAAATCGGCAAGCTCGACTACCGGCAGGGCTACTTCGCCGGCAAGGAATTCGGCAAATTCAACTCTACGGACAAGGAACGCCAGTTGCAGGAAGCGCTCATGCTGGGCGACCCGATGACGGACCTTTCCGTGGCCCTCGAAGTGGACTACTTCCGGATGGCGCGCGACCGCTATTTCGTGCCCGTCACGGTGAAAATCCCAGGCTCCGAATTGGAACTGGCGCACGGTAAGGGCGTAGAGAGCACCAAGCTCGATTTCATCGGCGAAGTGCGCGATTCCAAGGGCGCGGTGCAAGGCAACGTCCGCGACTATCAAGAGATCAAGCTGAGGGGCGAAACCTTGGGCCAACTCTCCAAGCGCACACTGGCGTACGACACGGGCTTCACTCTGCCGCCGGGCAGCTACACCCTGAAATTCCTCACGCGCGAAAACGAAACCGGCAAGATGGGAACCTTTGAAACCAAGTTCGTGGTTCCGGATCTGACGACGCAGGTGAAGTATCTGCCCATTTCGAGCGTGGTGCTGAGCAATCAGCGGCAGAATCTCAGCACGGCGCTGGCGACGGCGGAGAAAGATAAAAAGCTGCTCGCCCAGAACCCGTTGGTGCAGGACAACCAGAAACTGGTGCCCAGCGTAACGCGCGTATTCAAGCAGGGACAGGAGATGTTCGTGTTCCTACAAGCCTACCAGCCCGACGCGCAGACCACGCAACCGCTGGTAGCCAGCGTGAGCTTCTATCGCGGCAAAGTGAAGGCCTTCGAAACCGCCCCGCTACAGATCACCGAAGGGCTGGACGCTAAGACCAAAGCCCTCCCCATACGCTTCAGCGTGCCGCTGGGTAAATTGCAGCCCGGCCGCTATACCTGCCAGGTAAGCGTGCTGGATCCCCAGGCACAGAAATTCGCCTTCTGGCGCGCCCCCATCGTCATGGTGCCGTAACATCTACTGAGAAAGGGATCTCTACCCGACGCACTCAATATCGGCCTTTGGATTCCTCGCTGGCTTGCGGGGGCGCCTGCGCGGGCACTTCGACCGGCCTCTGTAAGATTCGCAGACCGGTCTTACTATCGTGGAACGTGAGCGGCTCTAACGGAGCGCGCACAACCTCGAGCTCCCGGAAGATGTTTGCCACCGCCAAGTCGAGCCCTCGACTTCCACCTGTGATTCCATCGAGCGCCTCCACATAATGCTGGGTGGCGTGCGCCAGAGCCCGCACAACGGCGGGATTCGGGTTGGGGCGGTTCTCGTCCTCAACCAATTGGTGCGCCAGTAACTTTACCGTCTGAGTGACGACGCCAAGCTCCTTGATGTTGCACGCCGCCACGTCGCGGCTCCACGCCCCCGACATGGCGTATCGACGTGTGAGCATTGTAGCCTTATCGGTGACAGAGGTCGGGATATCGCCACCAACGAGTGACTCCACGGCGCTCAGCGAGATCGTGAGGGTTCCATTGCCGGGAAAGGCCTGGTTGAAGATGTTTAGCGTGCTTGTGAATCCGGAAGAGCTAATTAGATACTTCACGGGTAGGTTCACCATCACGGCAGGCTCACCGATACCGGGCACCGTGTCCGTGACGATCATCGGCACAGTGGTAAATTGCGGGGTGTTCGCGTTGTTTAAGACAACGCCGTTGAACGCCCACTTGAATGTCGGCCGCGCGAAGCCCACCGCCCCACCGGACAGCGTGAGTTGAGAGGATACGTTTACGTTGTGGTAGAAGTAAATGTTTGGTGGGCACATTGGACCCGGCTGCAGCTTGATTGATAGCGCCTCAAGGTCCTGCACGGCCTTCAACTCGGCTTCGGAGGGGCTGAAGCTGACGCTGCGCTGCTTGCGATCCCGTAGGGGAAACAAGTTGTCGCGAACCGGGACGAATGGCTGACCCGTCGGTAGGTGCGCTTGCAGCAGGTCGGTGAACTCTTTATACGCTGACGCTCCTGGTCGGCCGGTCAGCGTCGATAACACACTGGCCAATGACTTCTTGTTGATCCCGGGAATCGCGAGGACTTGAATGTTCCCGGCAGCGGCGACTATCTGCTCGAACGAGAACCCAAGTTGGTAGCGCAGGTAGTTGAGGAACAGCACCGCGCACCCATAAGACAGTGGGTTACGGTCATTTTCTTCGCTATTAGTTATGAAGTCTGGGCGCGATCCCTTCAGCCAGGCACTAATGCGGGGTCCTGAACCCGTGCCGTAGTATCCCGTCGGATGGAGCGTCTCCGCGGCCAGTATCGACAAGCCCTCCCCCATGCTGTTGCCCCTATCCCAGGCGCTCACGCTGAACTCCATCAGGATTTCGGCCAGCTCCGCCACAAAGAGCATCCGCGCCATCTCGTCGCGTAAGGTCGCGCTGGCCGTGCCGCCCGGCGGCGCGTACGTGCCGTTGATTTCCATTTGTGACGACTGGGAAGTGGTGTAACCGGTGTTACTCGCGCCCCCCAAGTGCTTGCCCGCCGAGACGAGCACCATAATTCCGAATGGACTGTTGTCGAAGTTGCAGGAGAACCACCCTTCGAGCGCCTTGAGATCGTTTTCGCAGCTGTCGCTAATGGCTTTCGCGCGCGCTACCGTATCGGCGTCATCTGCTCCCGTCATAATTAGGAAGTGTCTCGACAACACCCATCCAGACTCAATCGCTATGTCAGGCATCGCATCTCCTTCAACGTGGGTCAACTGCCAACTGGAGGGCGGTCAACAATTCGCGAACATCGGACTTTGGAGTTTCCGTGCCGGAATCCAGCATGGCTCGGAACGCGTTACACTCCGACAAACACAGCCAGGAATATATCAAACCTTACGTGGGCTGTCTGTGCGATTCTGAACATTCCACATAAGACATCGCTCGACGACGAGTTTGTCTATGTCACGCCTGAGGCGCGGCGCGCCAGACCCGCTGTACTTAGAAACCACGCAACAATAACTTTCCAGGCACCGACGTGACGCAGCCTCTCAGTCTTCCGCGTCCCCCGCTCTGCGGGACGCCCTTTGGAGCACGTCTGGCAAGCATCCCGATGAGTCGGGACGCGGCCGGCACGGGTGCCGGCGCCTCATAGCCGACGCAGCCGATGTGAAGTTCTTATTGCGTGGTTGCTTAGTGCGTCGTAAAGGCACGGGGAGCCCGCCACCGTCGGCGATAAGCTGCGATCGAGGCAAGAATTAAGACAGGAATCGCCACGAGAATGAGCTCCGCTGCGCCAGAGCCCGCGTCGGGAGAAAAGCCGAAGATGCGTTCGATGAAATCCATAGCTCACCTCACTTGATTGGGTTGTTGTGTGAATCGTCTGGCTCACAGCCGTCGATCTCCGGATGCAGGACCCACTGGTGTTCCGGAGCGCCTTGATTGTCGGCAACTGCCTGCTGCTCGGGTGTCAGCGGATGGACGCCGGGGACGTCGACGTGCGGCACCTCGGACAACCGCTCGCACCACCGCTTTTGGTAAGCGCGGAACCCGAGCACGTCGGTGGGCACGTCGTAGCTGTTCACTTTTTGAACGATGCGCGTGGCATGCACTTCGCTCCATCCACTGTGCCCACCGTCGTAGGCCCAGCGCCCTCGCACAACCACCCAGTCCTTGCTGGCGACGTGTCCGCCGCCGACCACGGCATCCGTGTCGGCGCCGCCCTTGGCCGCGGCCCATGCGATGCCCACCGCGATCAACGCCAGCGGCGCGAAGATGGTCTGGAGCACGGTGCAGAGCGCCCGGGTGAACCAGTTGCTCTTGCACCATTTGCCACCAAAGGAGAACGCCTCAATGGCGTCCAGCATGTCGCGAATACGGGTGCCTTCGAACTCACAGTGCAACACCGGCACCGGGAACCGTTTCGGATGCTGGACGGCGTTCTTCGGGTCCAGGACGTAATCAGACCACTGCTTCTTCTGGTCCGGGCCCACAATGCCGAACCACCCGTAGTCGCGTCCGATAATTTCGGTCCAGGCATGATATTCGCCGCTGTCGACGCCGATCATTGTGCGGAAGTATCCCGTGCCCTTCAGGTCGCCCTCCGCAGCCACGGGCGGGGGGAGTTCGCGGTGGAGCAAGTCGCCCTGAGGCTGGGTGGTCGCCGCCGCGATGATGTAGTTCTTGTCCTTCACCGCGTCGGGAAACGCTGCTGTGCTCAGCCCGACGTTGTTCGACGCGAAGCCGCGCATGTTGAAGGGCGCGAGGATGACGTTCATCCCGTAGTCGTTGTCGACGTCTGCGATCGGGTTCTTGTCCTCGCCGACGTCCTCTGTGTCCGCGACTTCGCCGATCGCGCAGATCGTGTTACCCGCGTCCCCGCAGTTGCAATCCGCCGACGTACGGTGCAGGCAGATGAGCTTGCCATTGAGCATGAAGTCCAGCACATAGCGCAAGAGCTGTACGAGCGACGCAATGGCGATCAACGCGCCGATTCCCGCGGAGAAGAGGGCCGCGATGCCGCCAACCACGGTCAGGGCGCCGAGCGTCGCCAGGATCGCCGTGCTTGGTGTGGAGAAATCGGCGGCTTCGACGCACGTTGTGTATTGAGGTCCTTCGGACATAGTGGCTCCCTAGCTGTGAACGTAAAGCGTGACGCCGCCGACCAGGTCGGCCCCGTCGAGGGCGTTGACGTTGATGGGTTGTGTTCCGACGAAACCGTCAGTGGCCGTAATCTTGACTGACACGTCTCGCTGCTCCCCGGCGGCCAGGGTCAACTCACGTCCGCCGGCAACGTCCACCATCCAGCCCAGAGGTACGGGGTGCAACGCTGTACGATGGCGCGCGTACGGGTCGCGCGTGTCGCCGGCGAGATCGCCGTTGCCGGCCGGCCGCTTCTCCGGGCAACGGGTCTTGCGAGGGATCGCGTAGGAATCGGCGCGCAGCGCCAGCGTTCGTGGACGCGCCGACGTGTTACGCACCGGAAAGGTGAACGTCGCGTTCGGCGAGTTCAACTTCTTCACGTCGACGTTTTCCTGCCCGAGGTTGTTGAGCGGGTTGGCGTCGTCGATCCAGTTGAGTTCCACCTGGATGCAGTAATGTCCGGCCGGCGGCGTGGTCCAGGGCATTCGCGCCTCGGCGGGCCCCAGGGGTGAGCCCTTTACCGCGACGTCCACGTAGGTCTCGCCGATGTAGTTTCGGACGGTGCCCGCGCCGAAGCTGAGATAGTAGAACCGGACGAGCACATTGACGGCTGGCGCATCCGTGGATCCGTTCCACACTGTCGCCCTGATTTCGTACGGCGTGCTCGGCGTCAGCGCGTGCGAAGCCACGCCGGCGCCTCCGCCATCGAACAGATGGATGTCGGGGTTGTCCCACGTGATCGCGATGCCCTTCGACATCAAGTAGAATTGGCTGTAGATCATCGGGTCGGGTCGCTTGTAGGTGCGCGGCGGTATGTCGATGCCGCGCGACGAAGGATGTCCCTCGGACCCCGATCCCTTCGGGGCCGCGCCTACCTTCCAGCAGAGCTTGCGAAGCAGACCCTGCGCAAGTCGCATTCCACCCAACAGGCCGAGCAGGACGAGTGCGCCGAGATACAGGAGGAACAGGCCCCAGAGCCATGCGCGCAGCAGGTACAACAACACCAGCAGGGCCACCGCCAGGGCGATCAGCCAAGCCGGACGGTTCTTGAGACCGCAAATCAGCTTCATCCCACACCCCCTCGCCTATCGCCACGTTCACTCCACTCCCCGTTACGAGTGCACCCCGCGGGAATGCCCTAACTCCGATGAAAGCAGCGACCTTCGCGTAACCTATCTTATGAGCCTTTCTTCCTCTTTGCAACCGCAATCTTGCATGGTTTGCAGGCCGGGAACTGCCTTCGCTTCCGCATGTATGTTTCCGGTGGATTCCCTCGGTACAACACCACCTTGTTAGCGCATCGTCACCGGCAGTTGGAACATCAGGCCCAACCGTGCCGGCCCGCCGCGCCGAACTGCCCGTGTAGTTGGTTGGAAAGCTCCTCGCGGCCCCAGGTGTCACGTTGTTATACTGGAATTTCCATGCCTAGAGTTCGTTTTGCTCCTTCTCCCACTGGATTTCTGCACATCGGGAGCGCCCGCACCTACATCTTTAACTGGCTATATGCCCGCCATAACGGCGGCACGATGATCCTGCGGATTGACGATACCGACGTCGGCCGCAACACCGACGCCTCCCTGACCTCCATCTTCGAAGGCCTCCGCTGGCTCGGCCTCGGCTGGGACGAGGAGTATAAACAGTCCGACCGCCTCGCTCTGCATCGCAGCGTGGCGCAGGCGATTTTCGAGAAAGATCTCGCCTACCGCGATTTCACGGCCGCGCAGAGCGGCGATAGCGAGAAATCCGGCGCCCAGGGGACCTGGCTGTTCAATGCCGGCATGCGCCAACTTTCGCGCGAACAGAGCGACCGCCGTGCCGCCGCCGGCGAGCCGTTCGCCCTGCGCTTCCGCGTGCCCCACGACCGCATCGGCCACGTGCAATTCTCCGATGCCGTCTACGGCGATCAGGCTAAGGCCTACGCCGATATCGAAGATTTTGCTCTCTTGCGCAGCGACGGCATGCCGACCTATCACCTGGCCAACTGCGCCGACGATGCCGACCTCCGCATCACCCACATCATCCGCGGCCAGGAGCACCTCTCTAACGCCTTCAAGCACAAGCTGATATTTGACGCGGTGGGCGCCGAATCACCCACCTTCGCGCACCTGCCGCTGCTCATGGCGCCGGACGGGATGAAGCTCTCCAAGCGCGTCCACGGCCCCGTGGTCTCTGTGACCACCTATCGCGATGCCGGTTTCCTGCCACAGGCGTTCATCAATTTCCTGTGCCTTCTCGGCTGGTCCCCCAAGAACGATCGCGAGAAATTGTCGCGCCAGGAGACCGTGGATCTCTTCACTTTGGAAGGCATCAATCGAGCCAACGCCGTGGTCAACTTTACCGAAGAGGACCCGTTCGACGCCAAGGCGCTATGGCTGAATGCCGAGCACATCCGTTCCCTGCCCCCAAACGAACTGGCCCGCGAGTTGCTGCCGTTCGCGCCGGCCGATCTGGAAACACTCCGCAAGATCGCCCCGCTGATTCAGGAGCGCATAAAGCTTTTGCGCGACGTGCGGAGCGTGGCCGACTTTTTCTTCGCCGGGCAACTGCCGCCCTACGATAGCGCCGAGTTGATTCCCAAGAAGGGCGACGCGGCGATGGCGAAGACCGTCCTACTGAAGGCACGCGAGGTGTTGGCCACCGCCGATTTTTCGCACGACGGCTTGGACGCGGCGCTCCGCGCGGCCAGCGTCTCACTCGGCATCAAGGCAGGGCAAATGTTTGAGCCCGTCCGCGTGGCGGTCTGCGGCCGCAAAACCGCGCCCCCGCTATTCGGCACCATGGAAGTGCTGGGCCGCGATACCTGCGTGACGCGCATCGCCCAGGCCATCGAAAAGCTATAGGAAATTATGACCACGCCAAACCCAGAGCCGGCAAGCGGCCCCTCCAATTTCGTTCGCGACATCATTCTGGATGACCTGAAGACCAACAAGTATCGGGGACGCGTACACACGCGCTTCCCGCCGGAACCGAACGGCTATCTCCACATCGGCCACGCCAAATCCATCTGCCTGAATTTCGGCCTCGCGGCCGAGTTCGGCGGCAAAACCAACCTGCGCTTCGACGACACCAATCCGTCCAAGGAAGAGACCGAATACGTCGATTCCATCATCGACAACGTCCACTGGCTGGGCTTCGATTGGCAAGACCGCCTGTTCTACGCCTCGGACTACTTCGGCCAGTTGTATGAGTGGGCGGTGCAACTGATCCAGGCCGGCAAGGCGTATGTCTGCGACCTCACCGCCGACGAAATCCGCCAGTACCGCGGCACCCCGAGCGAGCCCGGCAAGGAAAGCCCCTACCGCAACCGCGGCATCGAAGAAAGTCTCGACCTCTTCGCCCGCATGAAGGCCGGCAAATTCCTCGATGGCACTCGCACCCTCCGCGCCAAAATCGATATGGCGTCGCCCAACTTCAACATGCGCGACCCCATCATGTACCGCATCCTCCACGCCGAGCATCACCGCACCGGCAATGAGTGGTGCATCTACCCGATGTACGACTACGCCCACGGGCAGAGCGATTCCATCGAAGGCATCACCCACTCCATCTGTACACTGGAGTTTGAAGACCACCGCCCGCTCTACGATTGGTACGTCGAAGCCCTCGGCATCTATCATCCGCGGCAGATTGAGTTCGACCGCCTCAACCTGACCTATACCCTGCTCAGCAAGCGCAAGTTACTGACCCTGGTGCAGGAGGGCCACGTGCGCGGCTGGGATGATCCGCGCATGCCCACCCTCTCCGGCATACGGAGACGCGGCTACACACCCGAGGCGTTGCGGAATTTCTGCGCGTCCATCGGGCTTTCCAAGACGACTGGCTCCATCGAACTCGGCCGTCTGGAATACTTCGTCCGCGAAGACCTGAACAAAAGCGCGCCTCGCGTGATGGCGGTGTTGCGCCCCCTCAAAGTCATCATTGACAACTACCCCGAGGGGCAAGTTGAAGAGATGGACGCAATCAACAACCCCGAAGACGCCGGCGCCGGCACGCGAAAAGTGCCCTTCTCCAAGGTGCTCTTCATTGAGCGCGAAGATTTCCGCGAGGATCCGCCCAAGGAGTTTTTCCGCCTGTCTCCGGGGCGCGAAGTGCGCCTGCGCTACGGCTACTTCATCAAGTGTACGGGCGTCGTCAAGAACGCTTCGGGCGAGATCGCCGAAGTGCATTGCACCTACGACCCGGCCACCCGCGGGGGCAACGCGCCGGACGGGCGTAAGGTGAAGGCCACCATCCACTGGGTCTCCGCCGGCCAAGCGGTTTCCGGAGAAGTCCGCATGTACTCCAACCTCTTCCTCAAAGAAGACCCGGGCCAAGTCGAAGAAGGCCAGGATTTCACCGCAAACCTGAATCCGAAATCGCTCGAAGTGCTGGTGGAGTGCAAGCTGGAACCCGAATTGGCAAATGCCGCTCCCGGCACCCGCTACCAGTTCGAGCGCCTGGGATACTTCTGCGTGGATGCCGATGCGGCGCCGGGCAAGCCGGTCTTCAACCGCACCGTGACCCTCAAAGACGCGTGGGCCAAAATCGAGAAACGGGGCAAGCAGCCGAAATGATCATCCTAGGAATCGGCGGGCTACTCGGCGACGCCGCCGCCGCGGTACTCAAGGACGGCGAACTGGTTGCCGCGGTGGAGGAATCCAAGCTGGTCCGTCGCCGCACCCACTGGGGCGGCCTCGACGAAATGCCGGAGCACGCCATCGCTACCTGCCTCCAACTGGCGGGCGCGCAACCGGAGCAGGTGGATGCCGTGGCGGTGGTGCGTCCCGTTCCGGAAGCGGGCTTTCACCTCAAACTGCGGGCGCAGTTTCCCAACTCCCGCATCATCGTGGTGGAGCACCACACGGCGCACGCGGCGTCCGCCTACTATCCCTCGCCCTTTCAAGAGGCCACAGTGCTGACCTTGGATCGCAGCGGCGATTTCCGCTGCGGATCGCGTTGGCAGGCGCGCGGCGCCCATCTCTCGCTGGAGCATGAGCAGTATTCTCCCGATTCCATCGGCGACTTGTACGGGCGGGTCTGCGAACTCCTCGACTTGGAGGCCAACGTCGATGAGCATAAGGTCCAGTGGCGATCCGTCTCGGGAGACAGCCGCTACAAGAGTCTGTTCCTGGAGATTCTGAACGTCTCTGAAGCGGGTCCCCGGCTGGACCGCGGCTTCTTCAGCACGGAGCGCTTGACCCAC
This sequence comes from Candidatus Solibacter sp., assembly GCA_025361425.1. Taxonomy (GTDB): domain Bacteria; phylum Acidobacteriota; class Terriglobia; order Bryobacterales; family Bryobacteraceae; genus Solibacter. The sequence goes on from JANYAH010000266.1 coordinate 17,134, forward strand.
GGTGGTTTCGGCGCGCGATTCTTCGAACGCCTCGGCCTGCCCGATGGAGCCGCCCTCCCGGAGGCGCTACGCGCCGATGTGGCCGCCGGCCTGCAGCACGCCGTGGAAGACGCCGTGATCCTCATGGCCGGTAAAGGCGAGAACCTGTGCCTGGCGGGCGGACTCGGATTGAATGCCCTGCTGGTCTCGGCGCTGGAGAATCGCTCCGGCTACAAGAACGTATTCGTGCAGCCCGTGGCGGGCAATGCCGGCACGGCCGTCGGCGCGGTATTGGAAGCCTGGCACGGCGTGTACGGGCGACAGCAGCGCGTCGCTATGAACACCTTAAGCCTCGGCCCCACCTTCACCGCCGCCGACATCAAGCAGGTGTTGGAAAACTGCAAGCTCCGCTTCCACTATCTGGTCACCACCGATGAAGTCGTCGAGAGCGCGGTGGCGCAACTCAACGACAACAAGATTGTCGCCTGGATGCAGGGCCGCATGGAGTTCGGTTCACGCGCACTCGGCAACCGCAGCATTCTGGCGTCGCCCCTCAACCCCTATTCCACCGAGAACCTCAACATCTTTATCAAACATCGCGAGCCCTTCCGCAAGTTCGCGGCCTCGGTGCCGGCGGAGCTGTGCGCCGAGTATTTCGAAGTGGGCCCCAACGCGCGCTACCTGGCCACCGTGGGACGCGTCAAGCCGGCCCATCGCGAGACGTTCGCCGCGGCAACCCTGGCCGGCGACTTGGTGCGCGTGCACACCGTCGATCGCGAGGAGAATCCGCTCTACTGGAAACTCCTGCACGCCGCCGGCAAGGCCACCGGACTGCCGGTGCTCTACAACACGTCGTTCAACCTCTTCGGCGAGCCCCTGGTCTGCACCCCGCGCGATGCCGTCCGCAGCTTCTACTCGTCGGGCATCGAAGCCATGTTCGTAGGCAATTTCTTCCTGCAAAAGTAAGACAGGCCTCTCAGCCTGTCTCACTTACTTACTTAATATACTTGGCGTACCAAGCCAGGTACCGCTCGATGCGATCTTTCTGATAGCTGGGACGCGAGATCCCGTGAAACTGCGCGGGATACACCACTAACTGCGTCGGGATGCCGAGGCTGCGCAGCGCCTGATACATCTGCTCGCCCCCCACCAGCGGGACGTTGAAATCCTTCTCCCCGCCCAGAAACAGCGTGGGCGTCTTGATCTGGTCCGCGTGCAGGAACGGGTACGAAATGCGAATCCACGGATCCAGCCCGACCTTCCAGGGCGGACCGATCTCTTCGTCGTACTGCATGATGTACTGGTCCACGCCGTAGAGCCCGAGAGGAAACGCCGTGCCCGCCCCGCTGGTCGCCGCTTTGAAGCGTTGATCTTTGGCGATGATGGCATCCGTAAGAATGCCGCCGTAGCTCCAGCCGCCCACACCCAAACGGTCGGGATCGGCCAGGCCGATAGAGAGCACATGGTCGACGGCCGCCTGTAGATCGAGCACTTCCTTGTTGCCCCAATCGGCGGAAATCGCCGTCTGGTATTTTTCACCCCGACCCGAGCTGCCGCGATAGTTCACCGCCACCACCACATAACCGTTGGCGGCGAAAATCTGACGCTCGAAGTTGAACGCGTGCGCGTCCTGGCCGTTGGGTCCGCCATGAATGCGCAGCAGCGTGGGATATCGTTTGCCGGCCACATAATCCGGCGGCTTGACGATCAGCCCGTGGACTTCGTTGCCGTCCTTGGCCCGGCAACTGAACTCTTCGGTGACGCCCAGATTGAATTCGGCGAGGACGCCGTCGTTGTGGTGCGTAAGCACGCGCAGTTCGCGATTCTCCAGGGCGTGGACCTCGGCGGACTTGCTGTCGTTGGCGGCGAGCACACTCAGTCGGCCATCTTTTCCCTGGTCCATGGAGGAGATCGCGATGGGCCCGCGGATGAGGCGCTGCACCTCGCCGCCGTCGGCGGGAATCCGCGCCGCGTATTCGGAGGCATCGTCACTCACCAGGAATATAATTCCCGCGCCATCCGGCGTGAAACGCGGTGCGGAGACGCCGCGATCGAGTTTATCGGTAAGAATTTTCGGCTCGCCGCCGGACACCGCGACCACCGCCAGACGGTTCATGTTGTACGCGCCCAGCTTCGCCCCTGAACTCTGCAAGTACGTCAGCTTCGCGCCATCCGGACTCCACTCGGGGCGCCCGCGCGAGGCGGATCCGCGCACGCCGTCGTAGTGCGTGATCTCGCGCGGTGTGGCGCCCGCCCGCGCTTCCATCACGAAGACGTTCGTCGTGTTGTAGCGCTCGGCGTCTTTCCCCGAACGGCCCATGAACGCGATCCACTTGCCGTCGGCAGACCAGGAGGGGGTTGCCGCTTCGAGGCTGGCCTCGGTGAGGGCCTCGGCTTTCTTGCTCGCGACATCGAACAGATACAGTCGAGCGGCGGCCTGCGTCAGATAGCCCTGAATGTCCTGTTTAAACTTGTAGCGGTCGATCACGATTGGCTTGGGCGCCTTGGCCGGCGCGCCCGCCGGCGCGGCTGCGGCCGGCCGATCGTCGTCGGAGGGGTCGTTGGGGTCGCGGTCCGCCATCACCAGCAGGAGCTGTCTCGCATCGGGCGACCAATCGTAGGACGTGAGGCGGCCCTTGACATCGGTGAACTGCTGCGCCTCTCCGCCGTTGCGATCCAGCAGCCAGACCTGGTTGCCTTTGGCCTTCCCGGGACGGCTGGAAAGAAACGAAAGCCAACGCCCGTCGGGGCTCCAGCGCGGCGAGCTTTCATTCTCCGTGCTGCTGGTCATGCGCAGGTGCTGCTTGCCGTCCCAACTGGCGATCCAGACATCGGTATCGCTCTTATCGGCGGCGCCATCGACCGTGCTGACGGTGTAGGCCACCCACTTTCCGTCGGGCGAGATCTGGGCATCCCGCACATCGTGGAAGCGGTGCATGTCTTCGAGCTTCAGCGCGCGGCGCGCGGGCTGGGAAAAAAGGAGAGATGCCGGGAGCAACACCGCGGCCACGCAAAGAGCCTTGTATCGAATCATGGAAACTTCGAGTCTAACAACATTGGGAGGAACTCAAGTCCGGGCAATCGGGCAGCGCTGCGCTTCCACCACGCGCGCCAAATCGTCCGGCGCGAGAATCAACTGGCACCCGCGGACACCGGCGCTCACCGAAATCTCATCCCACAGATCGGCCGTCTCCTCCAGGTACAGCGGATAAGGCTTCTTCACGCCCACCGGAGACACGCCGCCGCGAATGTAGCCCGTCAGACCGAGGACCTCTTTTACGGCGACCAGTTCCACCTTCTTGTTCCCGCTGGCCGCGGCCAGAGCTTTCAAATCTAGTTCCGCATTGGCCGGAATGCATGCCATCAACACGCCGGAGCGGTCGCCGCGCACCACCAGGGTCTTGAAGACCTGCTCGGGGGGCATGCCGATTTTCTCCGCCACGCTGGGCGCGCTCAGGTCGTTCTCATCCACCGCGTATTCGCGCAGTTGGTAGTGAATGCCCGCGGCATCCAGAATGCGCGCCGCGTTGGTCTTGACGGACGATTCCTTCCTGGCCATCAACTTTATTGTAGGGCCGGACGCTCCGGTGGCACCACGGACGTGTGAACCGCCAGGTGGACCGACGTCGCTTTGACCACGGCGGACACGTGCTCGCCCTCGCGCAGCGCCAGTTCCCCGGCGGATTGCGCGGTGACCATCGCCACCAGCGGAAAACCGCAATCCAGTTCCACACGCGCCAGCGCGCCTTCCGGAATCACCGCGCGCACGCGTCCCGCCAGCCGGTTGCGCGCACTCGATAACTGATCCATCTCGCGCGTGAGCGCGACGTCCTCGGCGCGGATGCACGCGAAGACCGCCCCGGTCTCGCCGGAATCCACGCACTGTATCCGCGCGCCGCCAACCTGCAAGCTGAGCAGCCCGGATTCGCGGCCCACAATTTCAGCCGCCAGCACGTTCTCTACGCCCACCGATTCCGCCACCTGGAGATCGGCCGGCCGGCGGAACACCTCCTGTACGGGCCCGGTCTGGCGGATGCGCCCCTCCACCATCACCGCCATCCAATCGCCGAGCGCCACGGCCTCCATGCGGTCGTGCGTGACAACGATGCTGGGAACGCCACAGGCGAGCAGCATACGCCGCAGTTCGTGGCGCGTGCGAGAGCGGGTGGGCGCATCCAGCGCGGAGAGCGGTTCATCAAGCAGCAGCAGTTCGGGTTGAGCCGCCAGCGCGCGCGCCAGGGCAACGCGCTGTTGCTGCCCGCCGGAAATCGCGCGCGGCTTGCTGGCGGCAAGTTCCGCCAGGCCGAACGTGTCCAGCAGCTTGCGGGCGGTCTCGCGGGACGCGGCGTAGGCAACGTTCTCCGCCACCGTCAGATGCGGGAATAGCGCGTAGTCCTGAAACAAAAATCCGGCCCGGCGTTGCTGCGGTGGCAGATGAATGGCGCGCGCGGCATCGAACCACGGGCGCTGGCGAAATACGATGGATCCGGCATCGGGCCGCTCCAACCCGGCCAACATTCGCAGCAACGTGGTCTTGCCCGAGCCCGAGGGACCGAAGAGCACCGTGACCGGCGCCTGGCGGAGCGGAATACGCAGGTCCGCCTCCACTTCGAAGGCCTTCGACAGCCGCTTGCGGCACTGGCAAATCAGTTGATCGGCCATACCGCCCAGATGCGCCGCTGCAACGCATAGGTGAGTGCCAGCACCGTGAAGGAGACGCACAGGAGGAATAGCGAAGTGGCCGACGCCGCGGCGTAATTCAGCGCCTGCACGGAATCGTAGATGGAAATTGAAACTGTGCGCGTGACGCCAGAGATGTTGCCGCCCACCATCAGCACCACCCCAAACTCGCCCAGCGTGTGGGCGAAGCTGAGGATGGCTCCGGTGGCGATGCCCGGCAATGAGAGCGGCACGATGACGCGGCGGAAGGTGGCGGCGCGCGACACGCCCAGACACCAGGAAGCCTCGAGGAGTTTGCGGTCCACGCCGGCAAATGCGGCGGCTACCGGTTGCACGGTAAACGGAAAGCTGTACAGCACGCTGGCCAGTAGAAGGCCCTGGAAGGAGAACGGCAGCATGCCGCCGGTGAGCTTCGCGTAGAGCGCGCCCAGCGGGCTGCGCGGACCCATGGCCAGCAGCAGGTAGAAACCGAGCACCGTCGGCGGCAGCACCAGGGGCAGCGCCACCAGCGCTTCCACCAGGAACTTCCATCGCCGTGGGGAAAACGTCAGCCAATAGGCGATAGGCAGACCGAGAGCCAACAGAATCGCCGTGGTGGAAACCGCCAGTCGTACGCTCAGCCAGATTGCCTGCCAATCCATATCACTCTCCCGGTACGAAGAAACCGTACTGTTTTAAGATGCGCCGTCCCCCGGCGGAAAGCAGAAACGCGCGGAAATTGCGAGCCGCCTTGGAATCGTTCAGTATGATGCCGCCCTGCTCCATGCGCGGATAGGCGTCCAGCGGAACTTCCCAGTAGCGCCCGCGACCACGCAGGGGAGGGGCCAGCGCGAGAGACAGCGCGACAATGCCGGCGTCGGCGGCGCCGCTTTCCACAAACTGAAGCGCCTGCGCCACGTTCTCGCCCAGCACCAGTTTCACCTCCACGCTCTGGTACAGCCCCAGGCTGCGCAACGCGGCCTGCGCGGCGCGGCCGTATGGCGCATGTTGAGGGTTGGCGATGGCGACGTGCTTCACCGAGGGCTGGCGCAGCGCCGTCGCCGGGTCGAGCCGAGAAGCCGCCCGCACCCACACCACCAGGCGGCCCATCGCGTAGGTGAATACCGAATTCCCCGCCCCGGCGCCAGCGGCTGCCAGTTTGCGCGGGTACTCCACGTCGGCGGAGAGAAATACGTCGAAGGGCGCGCGATTGCCGATTTGCGCAAAGAAGTTGCCGGAGGAACCATAGGCAATCTGCAATTCGACGGCTGGGTCGACGGCGCGAAACTGCCGCGCGATTTCCGGCATCGCGAAATTCAAGTCCGCGGCGGCGGCGACAATTATTTTTTGCGAAGCCGGTCGCGGGGCGCATGCCGCGGAGAGAAGGGCAAGCACCAGCAACGTCCGGGTTGTGCCCCGACGCAGGCGCAACCTCATGCCACTCAAAACTTCACCCGCAGTGCAAGCTCGAAGACTCTGGGATCGCCGGCCTGCGTGATGCTGCCGAACGCCGGGGCGCCGAAACTGCCGTTCGGCTGGGCGAGCGGCGGCGTGTTGCTCACGTTGAAGGCCTCGGCGCGGACCTCGGCGCCCACGTGATCGCTTAGGCGAAACAGCTTGCCGACCATCAGGTCCGCGGACTGATATCCCGGCCCACGCACCGGGTTCCGCGAGGCATTTCCGATACTGAACTGACCGGCACCGGTGAAGGCCCCGGTATCGAAGTAGTGCGCGGTGGAGCGCTGCGACGCCGGCAGCTTTGGGTTTGCCACGAGGAACGGACGCTGGATGCCGAAGCCGAACGCGGCGTTGTAATTGGTGGCCTGCGTCACCGTCACCGGCATCCCCGATTGCGCCCTGACGATGCCGCCGATCTCCCACCCGCGCCCGAGTTGCCACACGAACCCCGTCGCCATCACGTGCGGGATGCTGCCAGCGGATTCATCTTTCTCCAAACGCCGATTGTAACTATTGGCCGCCTGGTAGTTCGCCACCGGCCCGGTCAACAACGCCGAGTTGAATACCGAGCCCGCGTCGTCGATCAGCTTGGAAACCGTATACGACGCGGTCCAGGTAAAGCCGTGCGCCAAGCGCCGCTCCAGGTGCGCCTGGAACGAATGGTATGTCGAGTTCCCCACGTTGTTGCGGTAGAGCGCTACGGTAGTGAATTCGGGAAAGCGGCGCAACAACTGCTGCCGCGCGACGTTTGGCGCCCCCAGGGAGGACGTCGCCGGAATCTGCCCGTAGTAAGGGTTGGTGACCGAATCAGTGAGTTGCGTGCCCATCGCCAGCAGTGGCACCGGCAGTTGATTGAGGTTGGTGTCCGGCACGCCGAGCCGCGTCAACTTACTGCCCGCATAGCCCAGCGAAACGGCCCAGTTCGCGCCCATGGTTTTTTGCAAGGTGAGATTCCACTGCTGCGCGTATCCCGAGCCCTGATTCCGCTCGACGCCGAAGACGCCCTGCCCCAGGCCCGAATCGGGACCCGGCGGCGTTATCCGTACGGAAGGCCCCTGCGAGAGTTGGAACGCCGGAGTAAGATTATCGAGCGAACTTTGCGTAGCCGTCTGAATGAACGGAAACATCGGCGCGGTGAACGGCGTGGTGATGCCCGACTGCTCGATCCATACGAGTCCATAGCCCGCGCGGATGGTGAAGGTATCGCGGATGCTGTACGCAAGCGCGGCCCGCGGTCCGAAATTGTGCTTCTCCAGGTTGCGTGCGGTGTCGGGAAAATCGAGTTTGCGTGTGCCCAGGTTGAACACCGCCACCTGACGGTCGGCTTCCGTGGATGGGAAATTGAGCGTGTAGCGCAGGCCCAGATTGAGCGTCAGGCCAGCGGTGACGCGGAAATCGTCCTGCACGAAAGCTTCCGCGACAAGCGCGCGCGGACGCAGTGTGCGCTGCTGGGCGTCCAGCGAAAAATTCTGCACCGCGCCCAGCAGAAACGAGGCGAAACCGTTGCCGGTGAGTGCCGCGGTGAATTGGAAATCGCCAGTAGGGTTGGGCGGCTGGAGCGCGTCGAGACGCTGCCGTCGCAGATCGACGCCCAACTTCAAACTGTGCGCGCCGCGGGTGGACGCATAATTGTCGAGCAGTTGCGTGACGGAACTGGTGGCCGTGCCGTTCGATGCACCGGGCGGTCCGAGCTGTTGAAATCCAGCGACCTCAAACACGGGGAGCACGCCGGCAAATAAGCTGGCCGGGATATTGGGTATTCCGGTCAGCGACTGCATGGGCTGAGCGGTATCCAGCGCGTTGACGCGAAAGCCGCGGCGGGTCCAGCCGAAGCGCAGTTGATTGACCGCCGCCGGCGACACCGTCCAGGTGTGCTCGGCGGTCACTCCATCGGCGCGGGTCAGGGTGTTGGCGTTGGTGGCTGTGGTTAGATTGCCGCTGCCATCGGGCAGGGGCGTCATGGGACGCGCATCGTCGCGCAGGAAAGAATAGCGCCCAAAGAAGCGGTGCGCGGTCCAACGGCGATCCAGGCGGGCATCGAATTGATCGGCCCGGCCGGTGTCGGCGCCGCTGCGGGAATAGTTGTTGGCGGCGGCTTCGGCGCTGGTCGAAGTGAAGACGTTGGGCGCGGGATAGCGGCTCAGCAGGCGCACCGCGGCGGCATCGAAGCGCGCCGGCGGAATGGTGCGGTTTGGGAACGGAATGCGCGCCGCGCCGGTGGCCGGGTCCGTGATGGCGCTTGCCAACACCCCCTGCCGCTCAAGGCTGGTGGGCACGGTGCTGAAACGCGTCACGCCGGTGTCGAGGCGCGCGCCCTGGTAGTCCACGAAGAAGAAGGTGCGATTGCGCTTCAGCGGACCGCCCAACACCCCGCCATAGAGATTGCGCCGGAAGCGCGGCTTAGTACCGGCGGTGGCGAACAGGTTGCGGGCGTTCAGCGCCTCGTTGCGGAAGAACTCCAACAGCGTCCCGTGCCATTGGTTGCTCCCAGATTTGGTGGCGACCTGGATGACGCCGCCGTTCGAGCGTCCATACTCGGCGGAGTAGCTGTTGGTTTGCACGCGGAATTCGGCGATCGAATCCAGCACAGGGTAGTAAGCGACTTGCCCCGGTTCGGGTTGCAGCACGCTGACGCCATCGTAAAGGTACTCGCTGGTGCGCGGGCGGCTGCCGTTGATGCGCGGCAGAAACTGCCCCGGCGGCAGCATGACACCCGGCGCCAAAGCGATCAGCGGGATGAAGTTGCGGCCGTCCAGCGGGAGCGTGCCGGTGGAATGGCCGTCGATGGCGAATCCCAAGGCGCCGCTCGCGGTCTGCAGCATCGGAGCCGAGGCGGTCACGTCGACGGACTCATTCACATCGCCAAGTGTGAGGTTCAAGTCGGCGGCCACACGGTCCGCCACATGCAGTTCGATGCCGGTCCGTTGCAGCGTCCGGAAGCCGGCCTTGCGCACGGTCACGCTGTACGCTCCCGGGAGCAGCGCCGCAAAGTGGTACTCGCCACGGTCGCCGGTGAGGGTCGCTTGGCGAAGGCCGGTGCTGGCTTCGCGCAATTCGGCGCTAGCGCCCACCACCGCCAGTCCCGCGGGGTCGCGCACCGTGCCGAAGAGCTCGCCTCGTCCTGCTTGCGCCTTGGCCGGCTGGGCGCAAGCCAGCAGGAAAACGGCCAGCCAGGAGTGGTACTGTATAAACGACGATGTCACTCTTAAAAGACAATACCACGCCGGCACCCCGCGTCGAGAGCCACCTCTCCAAACTACGCAAGCGGCGGGGTATCGCCGTCGCGGAACTGGCGCGCGCCGCCGGCATCGGCCGTCAGACCATTTATGCGATGGAAGCCGGCGACTACATCCCTAATACGGCGGTCGCGCTCAAGCTGGCACGCCTGTTGGAGACCACGGTGGAGGAACTCTTTCGGCTGGAGCCGGATGCCCCCGCCGCGACGCCGGACACACGGGCGGAACTGATCGGCGGGGGCGACCGGTTCCCCGGCACGCAGCTGGAACTCTGCCGGGTGGGTGGCCGGTTGGTGGGGGTACCGGGCGTCCCGGTGCCGTGGCACCTGGCGCGGACCGACGGCTTGCTGGTGGATCCGGTGCGCAGCACGGTGCAACTGCTCTGCGAAGAGACCGCGAGCCGCGTACTCATCGCGGGCTGCGACCCGGCCACCAGCGTGCTCGCCCGTCACTTGGAGCGCGCCCATGCCGGGCTGGTCAGTGCGCCGGTGAACAGTTCCGCCGCCCTCGGCTTGCTCAAAAACGGCCTGGTGCACGTGGCCGGCACACACCTGCAAAGCGGCACCGCTGGCGCAGAGGCGCCGGCCGCGCAGTTTCCGAAAGACCAGACCGCGGTCTTCGCCTTCGCCATTTGGGAGCAGGGTCTGGCGGTGGCCCGCGGGAATCCCAAACGGATTCGCGCGGTGGAGCACCTGGCTCGCCGCGGGGTGCGGTTGGCCAATCGGGAGAAGGGTTCGGGGAGCCGGCAATTGCTGGACGCACAGTTGAAAGCGGCGGGCATCGCCGGGCGGCGGGTCACCGGATACCACGATGCCCCGGCGGCCGGCCACCTGGCCGCGGCATGGCGGGTCTATACGGGGCTGGCCGATTGCTGTATCGCGACCGGTTCCGCCGCGCGCGCCTTCGGCCTGGATTTCATCGCGCTCTCTAGCGAACGCTACGACCTGGTAATCCGGCGCGAGTATCTGGATCTCGCCCCAATCCAACGCCTGCTCGATACCCTGTGCCAGGCGGCCCTGCGGCGCGAACTGGAGACTTTGTGCGCCTACGATACCCGCGAAACCGGACAGCGAGTGGCCTGACCGTGGCGGAGCCAGCGGCGATGCCGCCACCGTCTTATCCGCCCGCCCGCGGCGCCCGTGCTAAGATAAAGCTTCCAAGAATTAGCCTGAGGTTTTCGTGTCCAGAATCACGCGCAAGGAATTAAAATCCGATAAGTTCGCCCTCGAAGTGGGCCTTGGCATCTCGTTCTTTGAGCATCACAAGAGCGAGGCCGTCAAATATGGCGCGATTGCGATCGGCGTGATCGTGCTCATCTTCGGCTACACCTACTACCAGCGGGGACAGCACAGCACGCGGCAGCAGGCGCTGGCGACTGCGATCCGGGTTCAGGAAGCGCCGGTTGGCCAATCCGGCAACGGCGGCTTGGCCTTCCCCACGCAGGAAGCCAAGGATCAGGAAACCGTCCGCGTCTTTGCTGAGCTCGAAACCAAGTACTCGGGCAGCGCGGAGGGCGAAATCGCTCAGTATTATTTGGGCTCGATCAAGGCCGACCAGGGGAAACTGGCCGAAGCCGAGAAGCTGTTTCAGGCGGTGGCGCAGAAGGGCGATGAAAAATACGCGTCGCTCGCCAAACTCTCCCTGGTGCAAATCTTCTTCGCCGACGGCCGTGCGGACCAGGGCGAAAAAATGCTGCGCGATCTAATCGCGAACCCCACTATTTTCGTCTCCTCCGAACAGGCCACCATCACGCTGGCTCGCTTCCTGGCCCCGAAAAAGCCCGCCGAGGCACGCAAGTTGCTGGAACCCTTGCGCAACCGGGTAGGCAACGTGGGACAGGTGGCGCTTACGCTGCTGGCCGAAATTCCACAGTAGCCACCGCTTTTCATGCTCGCGCAGTTGCGATTTTCGGTAGAGCGAAGCCGGGGGCGGCGATACCCCGAACCCGAACACCCTTACCGTAACGCTTTCCAGCGCGACCGCGACCGAGTGATTCATTCTCGTGCGTTCCGCCGCCTGGAGGCCAAGACCCAGGTTTTCACTCCCGGCCTCTCCGACCATTTCCGCAACCGCCTCACCCACACCATCGAAGTCGCGCAGATCGCGCGCACCCTGGCCAACGTCCTGCGACTGGACGAAGATCTCACCGAAGCCCTGGCGCTGGCCCACGATATCGGGCATCCTCCATTCGCCCATGCCGGAGAGGAGGCGCTCAACCGCGAAATGGAGCGTTTCGGCGAGCGATTCGACCACAACCTGCACGCCCTGCGGATCGTCGAAAGCTTCGAACAGCGCTACGCCCGCTTCCCCGGACTGAATCTGAGCTTTGAAGTTCGCGAAGGCATCGTCAAACACTCCCACGATTTCGGCGCCGGCGAGAGCGCCCAATTGGACACCTACCTGCCCGGACTGCGTCCGCCTCTGGAAGCGCAACTGATCGACCCCGCCGACGAGGTGGCGTACAATACCGCCGACCTCGACGACGCCTGGTCCGCCGGCATCATCGCCGCCGAAGACGTCGCCGAAGCCGTGCCCCAGTACCGTGAAATCCACGAAACGGTGGAAAATCAGTTCCCCGGCGCCACGCAGCGCGAGCGCTTCCACGAAGCGCTCCGCCAGTTGATCGACCTGCTGGTCTCCGGCCTCATCGAAGGCACGGTGACCGCCGCCGAAGCCAGCGGCGCGGCGGGTTTCGAGGAGGTGCGCGTTCACCCCGCGCGCCTGGCCCAATTCACCCCTGAAGCCGGCGAAACCAGCCGCGCGCTCAAGCGGTTCCTGTACACCCGGGTTTACGCCTCAGATGCCCTGGGCAGCGACCGGCGGATCTCCATGGCGCACATCGCCGAACTGTTTCGCTTCTTCCTCGCCCGCCCAGATCGCCTGCCCCAGCCGTATGCTCTGCAGGCGCTTGACGAACCGGCGCACCGCGTGGTTTGCGATTACATCGCCGGCATGACCGACGGGTTCTTTCATCGCACCTATGAACTGATGCTGGGACCCGCGGCTAATCCTCAGCTTTCGTGAAGTTGGTCAGTTCCGCCTCCCGTACCCCATAGAATTTCATGATCTGCCGGCAGATTTCGCGCGCCAGGCGGTCGGGCTGCTCGTCCCGGTCGTGCTCCACTTCGACTTTGAAAAATAGATTGGTCCGGATCATCCTCCTTCTATACTAAGGAAATGGAGTGCGCAATTTGTCAGACCCGTCGTCCGCGCCGTTTCTGTCCGGGCGTGCGCGGCGATATTTGCTCCTTGTGTTGCGGCACCGAACGCGAGGTCACGGTGGCGTGCCCGCTGGATTGCGAATTCCTACGCGAGGGGCGCAGGCACGAGAAGGCGCCGGCACCAGACATCGCCGCATTCCCCAACCGCGACATTGAGATTCCCGAGACGCTGCTGCGCGCCAACGAGCCACTGCTCACCTTTCTCTCCCTCACCATTTTCCACACCGCCATGCAGGTTCCGGGGGTGGCCGATGGCGATGTCCTGGAGGCGCTGGACGGCCTCGTCCGCACCTACCGTACCCTCGAAAGCGGCGTCTATTACGAGAGCCGCCCCAACAACCCGCTGGCAGGCTCAATCTTCGCGGCGGTGCAGGGTGCGCTCGCCGAATACCGGAGCAGCGAGCAGCAGGAACTCGGCATGACGAAGACGCGCGATGCCGACGTCCTCGGCCTGCTGGTCTTCCTGCAACACTTCGCCCTGTATCGCGTCAACGGACGGCGCCGCGGCCGCGCCTTTCTCGACGCGCTACGCGAGTTTCACCCTCCGGCACCGGAACCGTCCGGACCTTCGCCGTCCTCCGTGATTCTGCGCTGACTCGGTGTCGGCCGCGCCAGTTCCACCAGACAGGCGCGCTTCTTCCCGGTGCTCACCACTTGCCCGGTGAACTTGTGGGCGCCGTTTACGGTCAGCTCGATGGGCCGACCCACGGGAAAATCGAAAATCAAAAGGTGGCCTTCGCGCAGCTCCAGCAGATCGCGCACGGTGAGTGTCGGCCCCTCCATGCGCGCCTCTAGCCGAAGCGTGGCCTGGCGGAGCACGCGCAGCACGCGGCGCTGCTCCGCCTCGCTGGCATGCGTCTTGCGCACCGACCATTGCTGGTCGAACTTCTGGCGCATCATCCTGATGACGATCGAGGGCATGGCAATGTTCATCATCCCCACCGCATCTCCGATGCGCACCTCGATGCCGACCGAGACCACGGCTTCGTTGGGCGCCATTAGGTGCAGCAACTGCGGCTCCGTCTCCATGCTTTCGATGGTAAATTCCACAGTGGTGACGGCTTTCCATGCCTCACGCAGATCCTGCAGAATTATACGAAACAGCCCGTCCAGCAGGCGCTGCTCGATTTCCGTGAGGTCGCGCTGAATCGTCGTCGAGCTCTTTCCGGTACCGCCCAGGAGCATCTCGAGGATGGGAAACACCAGGCTGGGGTTCAGTTCCAGCGCGCCGCTGCCATCGTACGGGTTGAGGCCGAGAGAAACGATACAGGTGGGCGAGGGCAGCCCATCTAGGAATTCGGCGTACGATAACTGCTCCACGCTCACCAGGTTGACCGTCAAATAGGAGCGTAGATAGGCAGAGAGGCTCGAAACCAGATTGCGCACAAACGTGTCGTGCAGCAGGTGGATGGCACGCACCTGGGATTTCGGGATACGGTCCGGACGGCGAAAATCGAACTTCACCGCGGGGGCTTCGCGTTTGCGGCCCTGCAGATTCTGAAACGCTGCGTCGATTTCCTGCTGCGATAGCTGTCTGCTCATACTCCGGGCTCCTGGAACACCAATCGGCGGCGCGCCGGAAAACCTTTAGGCGCACCCCGCCGGTGCCCGCCCAGCCAGATTTCTTACGGCGTCTACAATTTTTTCTGCCCTCCGTTCTAATGAAAACCCGGTTTTCATCCGATGAATACCTTTGTAAGGAGGCACATGGATTCCGACGTATTGGTTGTGGATGATTCCGCGGCGATCCGCAAAATTCTGACGCGGGTGCTCCGCCAGACTGGCTTGGCGATTCAGACGATCCACGAGGCTGGCGATGGCCAGGACGCCCTGGCGCTGATGGCACAGCATCGAATCGATCTCGTCCTGAGCGACATCAACATGCCGAAGATGGACGGTCTACAGTTATTGGCCTCCCTGAAGGCATCCCCTCAATGGCGCAACATACCGGTCGTGATGATCACCACCGAAGGCGGCGAAACCAAGGTCGCCGAAGCCGTCAAGCTCGGGGCCGCCGGTTACGTCCGCAAGCCGTTCACGGCCGATCAAATCAAGGAGAAGCTGGTGGGAATTCTGGAGCCAGCCGCGACTTTATGAACCTTCACAACGCGATTGTCGAATCCCTCATCCGTTCAACCGCCGAGGTCTTCTCGACCATGCTCGGTAGCAAATTGTCCAGCGGCGAAACAATGATTGACACGACCACTTCTGAGCCCACCGACGGCGTAGTCTCGTTCATTGGCATCGCCGGAAGCTGGGCTGGCACCGGAAGCCTGACGTGCTCACCGGCGATGGCCTGCCGTATCTGTGCGGCAATGCTCATGACCGAGGCTCCGTCCGTCAATGAAGACGTGCTCGATGCCGTAGCCGAACTCACCAACATGATTATTGGCAGCGTCAAAACCGATCTCGAAAGCGAACTCGGCCCGCTCGGCCTGAGCATTCCCACGGTCGTCTTCGGGCGCAATTTCAAGACCCGGAGCGCCGGTACGGCCGAGTGGATCTACGTCCGTTTCCTTTGGGACGAAGATTCGCTGCTCATCAAGATGTGCCTGGCGCCCAGCGAAAAAACCCACGCCATCCATCACGGGGCGAATCCAATGTGCGCGCTGGAGATTTGAAACTTGTTTCCCTGGAGCAATCTATGTCGACGACGATGACTGTGAACGATGCCGCCACCACGCATTCCGATGCGCGCGCCGGCAAATACCTCACCTTCCAACTCTCCAACGAGGAGTTCGGCATCCGCGTCCTGAAAGTGCGCGAAATCATGGGCATCCAAGAGATCACCGCCGTACCCCAAACGCCGGCCCACATCAAGGGAGTGATCAACCTGCGGGGCAAGGTCGTCCCCGTGATTGATCTGCGCCTCAAGTTCGGCTTGGTAGCGGCCGAATACACACAGCGCACCTGCATCATCGTGACCCAGGTTTTGGGAGCGTCCGGCGCAGTCCTCATGGGGATTGTGGTGGATGGCGTCTCCGAGGTCCTCACCCTCGCCGGTTCCGAGATCGAAGACACCCCGGATTTCGGCGAGGAGTACTCCGGCGGCTACCTGCTCGGCATGGCAAAGGTTAAGGGCAAGGTCAAGATTCTGCTGGATATCGAGCGCGTCTTGTCTACTCAGGACTTGCACAACTTGGACTCGATGTTGCGGTGACGCTACATCAAGAGAAGAACATTTATATGAAAAGAGACCGTCTTACCTTCGGTGCCAAGATCAACGGCACTTTTATCGCGCTTGCGGCAGTACTGGCATTAACCGCCTGGTTCGGGTTTCATACCGTGAGCACCCTTCAGGCGTTGCTGGAAAACGCCACCGGAAAGACTGCCCGGAAACTCGAGTTAGCTGGAATGCTGGACACCGCCGGGGCGAACATGGCGGCTGGTCAGCGGGGCGCAATCCTTTACACTTATGCCAAGGAGGCCAACGAGGCCAGCGAGGCAAGGACACTTTTTCGCCAGAACTCTGCCGCATTCCGCAAAGCGCTTAGCGAAATTACCCCGCTCCTCGTCACGGAGGAAGGCAGGCAGCTCGCGGTCCACATGGATGCCGGCGTGGCGCTGTGGCTTTCCGCCTACGTGGAATTGGAACGTCTGGTGGATACCGGCGATACCGATGGCGCCACCAAACTGCTGTTCTTCAAGATCAAGCCGCAGTATGTGGCGCTCGGACAAGACTGCGCCAAACTGATAGAAATCCAAAACCGGCTGATCAAGGCGGACCGCGAGGCGGCGGCGGATCAGGTATCGACAAACCGTTGGATCATGCTACTCCTGCTCGCCCTCGGAGCGGTCGTAACGGTAGTGGCGCTGGGAATTGTGCGGGGCGTGAACTCGACGCTGCGCCAGTCGGCCACAGAGCTCATGGAAGGCTCCCGCCAGGTAGCCGCGGCGGCCGGACAAGTCGCTTCCGCCAGCCAGTCGCTGGCGCAGGGGACGTCGGAGCAGGCCGCAACGCTTGAAGAGACGTCTTCTTCTACCACGGAAATCACTTCGATCACCCGCCGCAATGCGGAGAATACGCGCACCGTGTCGGGACTGATGACTGAGACCGCCCAACGCGTGGCGGATGCCAACCACAATCTGGAAGAGATGGTCCAATCCATGAAAGAAATCAACACATCCAGCGAAAAGATCTCCAAGATCATTCGCGTGATCGACGAAATCGCTTTTCAGACCAACATCCTGGCGCTGAATGCGGCCGTGGAAGCCGCCCGGGCCGGAGAAGCCGGGATGGGTTTTGCCGTGGTCGCCGACGAAGTGCGCAATCTGGCGCATCGCAGCGCTCAGGCCGCGCAAGATACGGCTGCCCTGATTGAGGAATCCATTGCCAAATCCGACGAGGGCAACAAGAAACTGCAACTGGTGGCCGGTTCCATCCAACAAGTCACGGGCAGCGCGACCCAGGTGAAGGTGCTGGTGGACGAAATCGATGTAGGCAGCCAGGAGCAATCGCGCGGCATCGAACAAATTGCCACGGCGGTGACCCAGATGGAGGCGGTGACGCAACGCAGCGCCGCCAGCGCCGAGGAAAGCGCCGCCGCCAGCGAGGAACTGGCCGCGCAAGCGCAGGCTCTCTACGACATCGTGGAGCGGGTGCGCAAACTGGTGGGCGGCAGCAACCGAACTCCGGCGCGGGAGAAAGGGACACGCCGCTCCCCGGCTCCGCTTGCGTCCGCTTCCTCCCACGCGAACAACCTCTCGGCCTTGGGCCACTCCTTACAGAAGGCTGGCCACACGAAGGTGGTTGCGCCGGCGGCGATGGCGGGCCGGTCGCCCGCGCGGGACACGTTTCCTCTGGATGACACCGAAAACAACTTCTAAGAGGTCTCACTGTGAACCAGCCTGGCGAGTTACGGCAACAAATTGAAGACATGGCTCTCCAGCTAGTCGTCGGAGAACCGGAGGACAGTGCCAACGCATCCGCCTGGATGCCCGCGCTAGAGAAGATCGCGGCTGCGGCGGCCCGTGAGCATGCCGATTCGGTGGTCAGCGCCGCCGCTGTTCTAGGGGACGCGCTCCGGGCTCTGGCACAGTCCTCTTCGGACGACCCCTTCACGGTCTCCTCCGTGTTGCAGGAAGGCGTGGCAAACCTCCAGAAGGCTCTGCAAGCGCCCGCACGGGCGATTCCCTCGCAGGACATACCGCTTGCCTTGGACCCGGAGCTGATGTCGGATTTTATCGTCGAAAGCCGCGAGCACCTGGTTAACATCGAGTCCCAGGTGCTCACCCTGGAACGCGAGCCCTTCGATAGCGAGGCATTGAACGCGGTTTTTCGGGGCTTCCACACCATCAAGGGACTTGCCGGCTTTCTGGAGCTGTGGGAGGTCCAGAAACTCGCCCACGAAGTGGAAACCGTCCTGGACCGGGCTCGCAATTCCCAATGGACCATCAACCCGGCGGGCATCGACGTTATCCTGGCGAGCGCCGATTATCTGCGCCGCTGGCTGGTCCACATGGATGCGGTTCTGCATGATGCAGCGTCCGAAGCGCCGGCGCGCGACGAGGCCCTGCTCGCCAGAATCATGCGGCTCAGTTCGGAACCGGGCGAGCCCGAATCCGCCGGGCTTGCCGCCCTGGCGTCCGTAGTGTCCCTCGACGTCGCGGTGTCCACCCATAAGGAAGAGCCGGCGGCAAACCCGCCTGCACCGGCCACCCCAATGGCCGTGGGGACCGGCGAAAAAGCCGACGAGCCGGTGGCGAACCAGGCCGCGGCGGCCGCCCCGGCGGCCAGCCGCCGCCAGGAGGCGATGGCGGTCAAAGTCGACACCGCCAAGCTGGATCACCTGGTCGATATGGCCGGTGAAATGGTGATCGCCGAATCGCTGGTGCGCCACGATCAGGAGTTGGCGGCTCTCAAGAATCCGCTCCTCCTCCGCAAGATCGCCCACCTGACACGCATCACAGTTGACTTGCAGAAGACCGCCATGGCGATGCGGCTGGTCCCCATCGGCCCGCTCTTCCGCCGTATGGCGCGTCTCGTCCGCGACCTCTCCCGCCAATTCGGCAAACAGGTGGAGATGGAGACCCAGGGAGACGAGATCGAGCTCGACCGCAACATCGTCGAGGAGTTGGCCGATCCGTTGATGCACATGGTGCGCAACGCCCTTGACCACGGCATCGAAGCTCCGGCCGAACGCCAGGCAGCCGGCAAGCCGGGGGCGGCGCGGTTACTCCTCAAAGCGGTTCACCAGGCGGGCCAGGTGGTAATCGAAATCACCGACGATGGCCGCGGATTGAATCGCAAAAAGATCATCGAAAAGGCCACTCAAAAAGGCCTGATCGCCTCGGCGGACGGTCTCAGCGACAATGAAATCTACAATCTCATCTTCCAGCCCGGCTTCAGCACCGCGGCGCAGGTAACCAATGTCTCCGGCCGCGGCGTGGGCATGGACGTGGTGCGCCGCCACATTGAGAAGCTGCGCGGGCGCATCGAGATCCGCTCCACGGTGGGGGCGGGCGCTACTTTTCTGCTGAAACTGCCGCTCACTCTGGCCATTATCGAGGGGCTGGTGGTGGGCGTCGGGAAAGAGCGCTACATTGTGCCGATCTTTGCGATACGCGAGATGTTTCGTCCCACTGCCGAGACCATCTGGACCGTGCAGCAGCGCGCCGAGATGGCGCTGGTGCGCGGAGCGTTGTTGCCGGTGGTGCGGCTTTACCGGATCTTCCACGTGCAGCCCAAAAGCGAAGATCCGCTGGCCGGGGTGCTAGTGGTCGCCGAAGTCGAAGGACAGCGCTTCTGCGTCCTGGTGGATGAACTGATCGGCAAGCAGGAGGTGGTCATCAAGACCCTGGGCGAAACCTTCAAGAATGTGACCGGCGTGGCCGGCGGCGCCATTTTGGGCGATGGCCGCGTCGGACTCATCCTGGATCTCGACCGGAT
>JANYAH010000303.1 GCA_025361425.1 Candidatus Solibacter sp.
GGCGGGGTCGCCGTGATTTGCGTGGCCGCCGGGACAGCAGGCGGCACTCCTGCCTCCGGCGCAGGCGGCGCAACCGGACTCTGGAACATCCTGGTGAACTCGCCAGCCTCCGCTGACGGTGTTGCCGCCGGACGTGCCGGCGGCAGGGGCGGCGGGGTCGCCGTGATTTGCGTGGCCGCCGGGACAGCAGGCGGCACTCCTGCCTCCGGCGCAGGTGGCGCAACCGGACTCTGGAACATCTTCGTGAACTCGCCAGCCTCCGCTGATGGCGTTGCCGCCGGATGCGCCGGCGGCAGTGGTGGCGGGGTCGCCGTGGATTGCGTGGCCGCCGGAAACTGCGCGGTAACCGGCGAAGTTGCCGGAAGGCCTGGCTCCGACGTCGGCGAGGCCGGGCGCTGGAACTGTTTCGTGAACTCGCCTGGTTCCGGCGCGCGCGGGGCCGCCGCCGGGGGCTCCGGCGCTTTTACCGGCTGGGGCGGCGGTGCTAGCGAACCAGCTTCCGGACGCTTCCAGATGCCCGCTCTGCCGAACTGCTTCGCCGCTGCCGCCGCATGATCCTGCTCCGCCAGCCACTCGTCCAGCCGCTGAAACGGCGGCGCCAACGTCACTACGAACCTGGCGTCCTGGAATTCGCCGACTTCGATCAGCTTCGCCATCGATTGCGGCTGCATCTCGCGCAGTCGCACCAGAAAGGCTTCGTTTTCCGGGGTCTTCCCGCCCACCAGCAGGTGAACCGTCACATCCCGGCCGGTGTTCGTCTGCCGCGCGCGATAACTCTGCACCCCTTCGCCCGGCAGCAATTCGATCAAATGATATTTTTGAGAGAAATCCATGTCCGTCGCGCCCGTGTTCCATCATGCTATTTTCGCCGCCTGGAGTCCAGCCCCCGGGGGCTATGCTAAAGTAGCGCACAGGCTTATGAAGCTGCTTTCGAGAGTGGTCTGGTCGGAAGGCATGCACCTCGGTCCACACCATTTCCAGGTGCAGAGCCGCTACTTCGAAGACTCGATCCAATTCGCCACGTCGTCGCTCTGGTTCGCTTCCTACGGATTGGCGGGCTTGGAGTTGGATGCCGATGCGCTCTACAACGGCGCAATCTCGCTGCTCCACGCGCGCGGAATCCTGCCCGATGGTCTGCCGTTCAACATGCCGGAATGCGACGACCTGCCGGAACCGCGCGCCATCGCAGATCTGATCCCGCCGACCCGCGACGGCGTCATTGTGCTGCTCGGCATCCCCCCGCTCCGGCCCAATGGCCTGAACTGCACGCTCGGCGCGCAGATCCAAAGTGACGCCCGCTACGCCTCCCAGGCCAGAGTCCTCCACGACGAAATCTCCGGCGTCGACGAGCGAAGCGTGCAGGTGGGCCGCAAAAATCTGCGCCTCCTCCTCGATACCGAGCCAGCCCACGACCTGGTGACCATCCCCTTAGCCCGCGTGGTGCGCGACGGCGCCGGCCACTTCGCCTACGACCCCGCTTTCGTCCCGCCCGTGGTCCAGATCGCCGCCAGCGCCAGACTACTCCAGTTGTTGCAGCAAATGGTCGAAATCCTAGGCGAGAAGGGTGCCGCCCTCGGCCGTGATGCGGGCAGTTCGCGTAGCGATTTCTCCACCCGCGAAATTGCCAGCTTCTGGCTGCTCCACGCAGTGAATTCCTCCTTGGCCCCCCTCCGTCACCTGCTGATCGCCAAGCGCGGCCACCCAGAAGAACTCTTCGTCGAACTCTCGCGGCTCGCCGGCGCGCTCTGTACCTTCTCGCTCGATTCCCAGCCCCGCGACCTGCCCGTTTACGATCATCAAAACCTCACCGACTGTTTCAATCAGTTGGACCGCCACATCCGCGACCACCTGGAGACCGTCCTGCCGACCAACTGCATCGCGATCCCCCTGGTCGCGGCCGGCGACTGTTTCTACGAGGGCGCGGTCTCCGACGCGCGCTGCCTGGGCAATTCCCGCTGGGTGCTCGCCATCCGCGCCGGCATCGCGGAAGCCGACCTCATGACGCAGACCCCGCAACTCGTCAAGTTCTGTACCCCGGCCTTCGTGCGCGAACTCGTCAACCGTGCCCTGCCCGGCATGCCGCTGACCCACCTGCCGATACCGCCGCCCGCCATTTCCACTCGCGTCGAAACGCAGTATTTTGGGATCGGCAGAATCGGGCCCTGTTGGAACCACATGCTCCAGACGCGTCAGGTGGGGGTCTATGTCCCCAGCGCGTTTCCCAACCCCGAACTGCAGGTCTTAGTAGTGCTCGATAACTAAAACTATGTCTCCTTCGGCCGATACCCGCAGACCAGAAAACCTGGCCCTCCTCTTCCAAAATGTGCTCACCGCCGTTGTCCGCCTACGCGCCAACCGCCAGGGCGTGACCGACGCCGATGCCTTTCGCCATCACACCCGCGAGGCCCTGAAGACCGCGGCCAGCCAGGCACTCGCCGCCGGTTACACCGCCGACGACACCCGCCACGCTACCTTCGCCGCCGTCGCCTTTCTCGACGAATCCGTGCTCAATTCCCAAAATCCTATCTTTGTGGAATGGCTGCGCAAACCGCTCCAAGCCGAGTTGTTCGGCACCCACACCGCCGGCGAGGAATTCTTCGTCAGCTTGCAGCAACTGCTGGGCCGCGGCGATTCCGCGGACCTTGCCGACCTTATCGAGATTCACTATCTCTGCCTATTGCTCGGCTTTAACGGCCGCTACAGTGCCGGCAATCGTGGTGAACTGGCGCAAATCATGAACCTCACCGGCGAAAAGATCCGCCGCATCCGTGGACAATTTGGCCCGCTGTCGCCCGCCTGGCAGCCGCCCAAAGAGCAACCCGTCAGCCAGACCGATCCCTGGGTCAAGCGCTGGGGCATCATCGCGGCGGTCTCCGCCGTGGTCACTTTACTCCTGTTTGCGGGCTACATGTTCGGCCTGAGTTCCGTGGTGTCGCAGTTGCGGACCCTTGCCACTCAGGGGAAGGGCTAGGAGTCTCCCATGCCGGCACTCTATCTCATCTTCGCCTTCGTGCTTGTCGCGTTGATCGCGCTCCTGGTCCTCTGGCTCTACCTTAAAAGAAAAAAAGCGAAGGCCGCCGTTGCCGCCGCCGATACCGCCGACCCGGGCGCAGCCGGCACCGAGGAGATCGATTCTCTGGTTCGCGAGGCGGAGCGTCGTCTGGCCGCCTCCAAGCAGGGCGACCGCCTCGGCAACCTGCCCATCTTTTTCCTGGTCGGCGACACCGGCAGCACCAAGACTAGCGTTATGGTCAACGCCGGGCTCGAACCCGAATTGCTCGCCGGCCTGGTCTATCGCGACAACAACCTGGTGCCCACGCGAACCGCCAACCTCTGGTTCTCGCGGCGCACCATCTTTGTGGAAGCCGGCGGCAAGTTGCCCGCCGAACCCGCCAAATGGACGCGCCTGGTTCGCAAGCTCCAGCCCCGCGCCTCGGTGACCAGCCAGAGTGCGCAAGCGCCGCGGGCGGTTTTGGTCTGCTACGATTCCGAAAACTTCACTAAGCCGGGCGCCCAAGACAGCGCTACCGCCGCCGCGCGCAATTTGCGTGCCCGCCTCGGCGAGATGTCCCAGGCCTTCGGCATCAATTTGCCGGTCTATGTGCTCTTCACCAAAATGGACCGCCTGCCGTTCTTCACCGAGTACGTCCGCAATCTCACCAAAGAGGAAGCCAACCAGGTCTTGGGCGCCACCATTTCCATGCGCGATGTGCGCTCTGGCGGTGTATATGGCGAAGAGCAGACGGCGCGCCTCGCTTCCCATTTCGAACGACTCTTCCGTTCCCTGGCCGACGCCCGGCCCGAGTTCCTCGGCCGCGAAACCGATGCCACCAAACAACCCGGCGCCTATGAGTTCCCGCGCGAGTTCCGCAAGATCCGCCCCGCCATGGTGCAGTTCCTGGTGGACCTCTGTCAGCCCAGTCAGTTGACGGTCGGACCGTTTCTCCGCGGATTCTACTTCACCGGTGTGCGCCCCATCGTGATCAACGAGGTCGCGCCCGTAGCCGCCGCGCCGCAGTCGCAGGCCGGTTACGGCTCGGTCTTGAGCGCCACTGGCCTCTTTCGCGCCGGCCAGGCTGCTCAACCGCCGCAAGGCGCGCCCCAGGTCGGCGCTACTCGCAAGGTTCCCCAGTGGCTCTTCCTCAGCCACCTCTTCAATGACGTGCTGCTGGCCGATCGCGCCGCCATGGGCGCTTCTGGTTCCAGCGTCAAAACCGGCTTCGCGCGGCGCGCGCTCTTCCTCGCCGCAACAGTCTTGTGCCTCACTCTGTGCATCGCGTTCACCGTCTCCTTCTTCAATAACCGCGCTCTGGAGACGCAGGCCCGCGACGCCGCCCAAGGGATTTCGTCCGCCGAATCGTCGGGCCAGAACCTCGCCTCCCTGGACGCCCTCCGTAAACTCGAGGCGCTTCGCCGGTCGCTCGAAACCCTGGTCGCATACCGCCGCGAAGGCGAGCCTTGGAGCTATCGCTGGGGCCTCTACACCGGCGACGCACTCTACCCCGAAGTCCGCCGCATTTACTTCGACCGTTTCCGCCAACTGCTCTTCCAGCAAACCCAGAGCGCCATCCACGACAATCTGCGCGACCTCCCCGCCACCCCGGGACCCGAATACGCGCCCACCTATGACGCGCTTAAGGCGTACCTCATCACCACTTCGCACCACGATAAGAGCACCAAGCTCTTCCTCTCGCCGGTGCTGATCAAATGGTGGTCTGGCAACCGCGGCCCCGACGCCGACCGCCTCGCGCTGGCGCAGAAACAGTTCGATTTTTACGCGACCGAACTCAAGGAAGAGAACCCCTTCTCCAAGGAGAACGACGGTGCCGCCATCGAACGCGGCCGCGGCTATCTCAAGCAATTCGCCGGCGCCGAGCGCGTCTACGCCTTCATGCTGGCCGAGGCCGGCAAGAACAATCCACCCATCGATTACAACCGCCAGTTCCCCGGCGCCTCGCAAGTCGTGACGCAGCCGCACATAGTCCCCGGCGCTTTCTCCAAGGGCGGCTTCGCCTTTATGAAGGATGCCATCGCCCACGCCGACCGCTACTTCAACGGCGAACAGTGGGTGCTCGGCGACCAGTTGGCGGGCAACATCGATCGCGCCGCCCTCGCCCAGGGTCTGCGCGACCGATACTACTCGGATTTCGTCAAGCAGTGGCGAACCTACATCAAATCCGCCAGCGTGGTCCGCTATGCCGGCTTGAAAGACGCCACCACCAAACTCGCGCAGCTTTCCGGCAACCAGTCCCCGCTTTTGGAGTTGTTCGCACTGGCCTCCACCAACACTGCTGTCGACGATCCCGCCGTGGCCACCATATTCCAGCCTGTCCAGTCCGTAGTCCCTCCGGGCAGCACGGATCGCTACATCGCCCCGCCCAACCAGAACTACATGACCGCCCTGGTCACCATCCAGACCTCGCTCGAAGCCATCGCCAACCAGCCGGGCGCACTCAACGATGCGGCGGCGGCGCAAACCGTCAACAATGCCTCCCAGGCCAAGGTCAACACGCGGCAGATGGCGCAGGCCTTTCGCATTGATGCCGAAGGCCACATTGAGGCCAACGTTCAGAAACTGCTCGAAGACCCCATCGTATATCTGGACCCCATGCTTAAGTCCATCGATGGCGCGGAGATCAACGCAGGTGGCAAGTCGCTGTGCGGCGGCTTCCGTCCGGTGCTCAACAAGTACCCGTTCAATCCCGCCGCCACCAGCGAAGCCACCCTGGCGGATGTCAATGCGCTGTTCCGCAAACCCGACGGCCTGCTCTGGACCTTCCTGGATCAGAAATTGCAAAAGGTGCTGATGCGCCAGGGCACACAGTACGTGACCAACCCCAGTTCCAAAGTGACCGTGAACCCCGCGTTCCTCGGCTTCTTCAATTCCGCCGCCGCCTTCGCCGAGACGCTGTACGCCGATGGCGGGCAAGACCCGCACTTTGCGTACTCATTGAAGCCCGAGACCACCGAGGGAGTCCAGATGGTCACCCTGCGCGTCGACGGCCAGACGCTCACCCACACATCGGGGGCGCAGGCCGCGTTCAAGAAATTTACCTGGCAAGGCAGCGGTGCGCATGAAGCGCAGTTGAACGTGCGCTTCGGAAATACGGACCTGCAGTTCGCCAGCGGCGAAGGCCTTTGGGCCGCGTTCCATCTCTTTCAGAAAGCTAATCAATCCACCGCCACCGGCACCGTGCAGTTGCTCGAATGGATCACCAGTTCGGGAAAAGTCAGCGAGGCCATCAAGCTCCCCAGCGGCAAGCCGCTCACCGTGCGTCTCGATTTGGATCTGGGCGCCGCCCCTCCGCTCTTCCAGCGCGGCTATCTTTCCCGCATGACCTGCGTCCAGGAAATCGCCAAGTAGGTGGGAGTTCAGACGCCGTTCTGGTAGGTGCCTTCTTCGATGCGCAGAAACTGGCGATGCTTGTCCGCATCGGCGGGGGCGAAGTCGATACGGCAACTGAACTCGGCCACCAGGAACTGGTTGTCTTTGAGCTGGGCCACCAGGACGCGCCCGGTCGGTACCGCATTCCCGGCGGCCCGGCCCTTTCGAGCGGCTCCGTACGACACTATCGCGTTCCACGGTCCGAACGCGAGAGTCTGCGTCACTTTGCCCTTTTACTCGGCCACTGCCTGTAGCTTGCCTTCGAAATTGAGGGCGGGCGATCTCGCGGGCCATCGGGGCGATCCAGCGGCAGTTATTGGCCGTCGGGGCCTGCGACTCCGGCGTATTGCGAGGTGTCGTGTCATCCATGCCGAATGGCGAGAAGCCGATGGCCTGCAGGCCGAGCGCGGAGAAGAAGAATCGGGCATTGGCGGCCCCGCCGCTGGTCTCGGGCACGAACAGGGCATTGTCATCGCGGTGGTGGAGTTCCAGCACCTTCAAATAGGCGGCGGGGTCGTTCTGGTAAATGTCTGGCGCCACAATATCCCAGCTCCAGCGCCGCCACTTTCCAGATGGGGATCACATTATCCGTGGGGTCCCCGGCCTCGTAGCTACCCGCCGGCGGCGGAATTCGAATCAGCTTTACCCCGTACACGTCGGGACCGGTCGTCGTCGGCCTCGGCGACGTACAGGAAGGTAAGTTCGTGGATGGCAAATGGCGGGTCGTCCGGCAGTTGGGAGGGGACGATACCGGACAGGGCGAAATCCTATCGCTGCGCGCCAACACCGTCCTGCGCGCGACCGTCTACCGCTACCAATAGGCTTGGCCGGAGCGTTCAGATGCTGCTTGAATACCCCGCCTGCATGCCGGTCAGCAGGCTGCTTTCGCTCGCTCCACGGCACGTTGGAACACGACATCGGAAGCGCCTGTTCGCTTAATTGCGCGGCTTCGATATCACCCGATGCGTGACGTACTGCACGTCCAGTGCGGACGTGTCGAATATGTTGGATCGCACTACCACTTGGTAGGATGCCGGGAATCCCGAATAGCCCTCCTTGCGAAACAGCCGCAGCAGCGCCCGTAGCTGCTTGGGCGAAGCAAAGAATTCACTGGCGGCCTCTGTGCCCGGCGAGAGCGTCCCGGAGAGCACCACCGTTCTCAGGTTGGCGTCTCCCCAGCTTGGCATCACCGTAATGAGGCCGAATGCGACCTCCCGATTCGCCTCCCGCGAAGCCTTCCGGTTGTCGTACTCTTGGGGCTCACCCGGTTTCGGATCTGTATTCCAGATCGCGTTTCCATGCTGTGCGTCCGGAATTCGCACGCGGAAAGGCTTCTCGGCAAGATACAGGTCGGTGGTCTTGCTGAACCCCGGGCGGCCGAACATCAGCACGTTGCGCTTGTTCATACCGCGTAGTTGAATCGACGACTCGGGAAGCACTTCGGGAGTGACCCCGGCGCCGGTCAGCACTTGGCTCACCGCCAGCGCTCCGGCGACGTCACCCCAGAATGGCGCGGTCAAGGACGGTCCCAGGTAGATCTGTCTGGCCGCAGGCAGGCCCGGAAGGCTCTGATACCACTCCAACAGGTCCGGCGAGGTGACTGTGGGCTTGCCCGGCGGCTTAGGAGGACGCTGGATCAGGGTGAGCTGCGCGGCGGTCGCAATACACATCAGAGGGTTCGCGTTCTTCGCCAGCAATGGCCCCCATGCTTCCACCAATAGCGGATCCGGACCGGGCCGCACCTTGGTCCCCGCCAACCACCCGGCAGCCGCCCCAATCAGGGCGATGGCGGAAATCGCGCACAAGCTCCAGAGCGGTACCGGACGCTTCCAGAATGCTCGGGGCGCTGGCGGTATCGCCGCGATGTGGGGTGCGGCCGGTGCCTCCACCGTCTGTCGCTGGAAGACTGGACAGTAGCTCCCCTTAGCCAGCACGATATGGACCGGATCCCCTGGGTTCTCGACAGTGTAGTAGTTCTCCAGCCGGTGGCGCAGATGGTGGATCCGGTTGCGAACCGTCCCGTCCGCTAACGGTGTATAGTCGCGGGGTCTGCCCAGGGCTTCCACCGCTACGGTATATTCGTCCAAGCCTTCGCCCCGGCCGGAAATCTCGCGCTCGCAGACGTAGCGCAGAAGGGCCTTCAACTGGTCGGAGCGATGAAAGGCGCTGCTGGCCAGGACTCTTACCAGGACTTCACGCTTTTCAACTTTCCCAAGTTCGGAAACCAGACTCTCTTCCATAGATGCTGCCGGGCGACTTGGCCTCTGAGCAGACCGTTGCCACGCCCATACCTAGACTCCTTTGTTTTTGTCCAGTTAGGGGCTTGTTTGCAAACAGTTTACAACCATCGAGAGAACTTGTCCAGCGCGGGCGCTACCGCATAAAGTAAAGCGATGCAGCATCAGTGGACCGGGTCTCTTCGGGGTTAGCTTGAAGTCTGCTCGGGCAGTGGCCTGCCCGCTGGCGCAGTATCTTCTACCTCGACGGTAACCGGCACAGGTAATAATGTCTCGCACTCGAAGGAAGGGCACAAGAATGTTCAGAAGAGAAGCTGGCCTTGTAACTGCAATGCTCGTGATCTGGATGGCCGCCCAACCGGGCTGGTCCCAGGAATCCCGCGGCACCGTTCTGGGGCGCGTAACCGACAGTTCCGGCCTGGTGGTTCCCCAGGTGGCGCTCCAAATCACCAACCTCGCAACCGGCGTGACTGTGAAAGGCTCGGCCAACGGGGAAGGAAACTATTTCTTCTCATTCCTGATACCCGGGATGTACCAGATCGCCGCCGAGAGGACAGGGTTTAAGCGTTTCGTGCGCGACGGGATCGAGGTGCACGTTAACGACCGCCTGGAGGTGAACATCCTTCTGGAGGTTGGCGCTATGGCTGAGACGGTCACCGTGACCGAAGAGGCCCCTCTGCTGGACACCACGACGGCCTCGGTGGGGCGCGTGGTCGGCGTCAAGGAAGTGCGCGAACTTCCCATGAACCACGGCGATCCCGATAACCTCATCCGGCTCAGCGGCGGTGTAGCTTTCACAGATAGCCCTTCCAAAGATCAACCCTGGCAAATGCTAAACACGGCTTATGCCATGGCCGGGCAGAAATCTTCCACCAATGAGTTTACCCTTGATGGCGCATCGAATACTCTTCACGACGTGGCGCGCGGTTCGGTGGCCGAAGCCTGGACGCCCCCCGGCGATGCGGTGGCGGAGTTCAAGGTGCAGACCGCCAGCTTTGACGCTTCCACCGGGCAGACCCAGGGAGCCGTGGTCAACGTCAGCCTCAAATCCGGCACCAACCAGTTTCACGGCACCGCCTATTGGGCGAAGCAACTTCCGAATTTCAACGCCAATCTGTTCTTCGCGAACATTGCCGGGCAGAAGATCGGCAGTTTCCACTACAACCGCCTGGGCGGCACGTTCAATGGCCCGGTGATTATCCCTAAACTGTACAACGGAAAGAACCGCACGTTTTTCATGTTTGCGTACGAGTACATCAAGTCCACCACGATTATCGGAACCATCGCTACGGTTCCCACCGCGGCGCAACGTAATGGAGATTTCTCCGCCCTCCTGAAGTTGGGCGCCAACTACCAGATTTACGATCCCTTTAGCCGCGTGCCCGCCGCCAACGGACGATATTCCAACCAACCCCTTGCTGGAAACATCATCCCGGCTAACCTGATCAGCCCGGTTGCCAAGAACATTCTCTCTTACTATCCGATGCCCGACCCCACCGGCGGCACAGCCGATTTCGGCAACAACCTGAACCGTTCGCAATGGCCCAGCCGGATCCCCTACAACACGCAACTCTACAAGTTCGATCAGGTCATCAGTGACCGAAACCGATTCATGTTCCGCATGAATCGGAACTACCACGACAGCAACGATACCGACTATTTTGGTTTCGAGAATCCCGCGCTCGGCGCCTTTTTCTGGACCGAGGCCGCGGGATTTGCCGTCGACGACGTTCACTCTTTCAGCTCTACCCTGGTGATGGATGTCCGGGTGAGCGACACCCGTTTCGTGCGCGCTCAAAAACCCACAGCGGCGGGTCAAGATTTCCACCTGACCACTCTTGGCTTCCCCGCCGCAATCGATAATCAGATTGCTCCGGGCTACCATCAG
Source organism: Candidatus Solibacter sp. (assembly GCA_025361425.1). Lineage (GTDB taxonomy): Bacteria > Acidobacteriota > Terriglobia > Bryobacterales > Bryobacteraceae > Solibacter. Next base: position 10,511 of record JANYAH010000303.1, read on the forward strand.
TTTCCGGCCGTCACCATGACTGGTTACACCTCCCTCGGCGCTCGGACGCCACTCTTCAAGCAAACCCAGACTCAGGCCTTGGCGGTGTCGTTCGATAAGATCAAGGGCGCCCACGATTTTAAATTCGGCTTTGAGTACCGGCGGTATCCCAACAACCAGACCTCCGGTAGTTCGTCCACCGGATTGCTCCTGGGCTTCACCGAGGCGTACACCGCCGGTCCGCTCGACAACGCCGCGACTTCCCCGCGCGGCCAGGCACTGGCATCTTTGCTGTATGGTCTGCCTTCCTCCGGTACTCTGACCCTGCCCGCCGCCAGCGACTTGGCGGACGTCTCCTCGGTTTTGGCCGGTTTCTTTCAGGACAACTGGAAAGTTACGCGCAAGCTCACGCTGAACCTCGGGTTGCGCTACGAACTCGAAAGTCCCATGACGGAGCGGTACAACCGCGCCGTGTTCGGGTTTGACTCAACCGCCGCACAGCCGTTTGCCGCGCAGGTGCAGGCGAACTATGCCCTCAATCCCACGCCAGAGATTTCAGCCTCTCAAATCTCGGTCAAAGGCGGATTGACTTTTGCCGGCGTAAACGGCAATTCGCGGGCACTCTACGCACGCGATACCAACAATTTCATGCCGCGCTTCGGATTTGCTTACAGCGCGAATTCGAAGACCGTAGTTCGCGGAGGTTACGGTATCTATTTCGGCTCTTTGGGGACCCGGATGGAAGATGCCATTCAGACTGGCTTCGTCCAGAACACAACCGTGATTCCGACACTGGATGGCGGCCAGACCTTTTCTGGCACCCTTGCCAATCCGTTCCCCAACGGGTTCCTGTACCCGCTCGGGTCCGCGGCCGGCACTCTCACCAACGTGGGCAATGCCATCACTTTCAACCCTTATCATCCGTCCGCGGCGCGCCTGCAAAAATTCCAGTTCGATATCGAACGCGAACTTCCCGGCCAAATTCTCCTGGATATTGGCTACATGGGTGCCCGCGACCGCGACCTTGAAATCGTCCGCAACCTCAGCGCCTTGCCGGATCAGTATCTCAGTACCAGCCCGGTGCGCGATCCCGCAACCATCAACTATCTGACCACTAATTTGCCGAATCCCTTCACCACTCCGCAGTTCACCGGAACCGGCCGCGCCGGCTCCGTGATCGCGCGCTCGGCGTTGCTGTCGCCCTATCCGCAGTTCACCAGCGTAACGTCTTATGTCTACGACGGCACGGCTTCGTACAACGCCCTGAACGTGAGGCTCGAAAAGCGCTTCTCTCGTGGTTTCATGGCCCAGGCCACCTATACCTTCTCTAAGTTCATCGAGGCCACCAGCTATCTGAACGCGGGAGATGCCGCGCCCACCAGGGCCATCTCAAACCAGGACTTTCCCCACCACGTGTCCGTTAGCGGGATCTACGAATTCCCGTTCGGCCGCGGCCACAAATTCCTCACCAACAACCATTCCGTTCTCGGTGTCCTGGTGAGCGGATGGCAGATCGCGCCGGTTTACACCTACCAGAGTGGTGTGGCGCTCGGATTCGGCAACTCCATCCTTACCTGCCCCATCTCGCAAGTCCCCATCTCCGGAAAAAATAACACGAAAGTTTATCAGTGGGTCAACACAAGCTGTTTCAACCGGGTTTCCCCCCAACAGTTGGCCAATAATCTCATCACTCTGTCCCCGCGCTTCGCCGGCATCCGGGCTGACGCGTATAATTATTTTGATGCTTCACTTTTGAAGCGCACGAAGATCCACGAGAAGCTCGAAGTGGAGTTCCGGGTTGAAGCGTTGAATGTCTTGAATCAGGTGACCTTCGGTTCTCCCAACACCAGCCCGACCAGCACATTGTTCGGGCAGGTCACGTCGCAACTGAACGTCCCCAGGCGCATGCAGTTTACGCTCCGCCTCCAGTTCTGAGGCGGAGCGGGGATCCCTTGAAGTGAGGAGGCCCATGACGGTAGCTCGATTATGCAAAAGCGGCGGTTGCCAACCACCGCTCAGGGTGGCGTTCTGCCCCTCAGCGGTTCTCGCCCTGGTAACGCTCTGCCTGCCGGCGTTCGGCCAGGAGGCGCGACTCACGCCGCTGGTCAACCAGGCGCATCCCACCCTTGCCATCGGCGCCGCAGCGCCGAACTTTTCGCTCCCGGGGATCGATGACAAAATCCACAAGCTGGGCGACTACAAGGACCCCATCCTGGTGGTGATGTTCATCAGCAATCACTGCCCGACATCGCAGCTCTACGAAGGCCGCATGAAGAAGCTCGTGGAGGACTACCGAAGCAAGGGCGTTGGCTTCGTGGCGATCAATCCGAACGACCCGAAGGCAGTCACCCTCTCCGAGCTGGGCTATACCGACGTTTCCGACGGCCCGCAAGAAATGAAGATCCGCGCCGAATACAACCACTTCAATTTCCCGTATCTGTATGACGGCGAGACTCAGGAGGTGGCCCAGGCTTACGGAGCGCAGGCGACGCCGCACATCTTCATCCTCGACAAGGAACGAAAACTACAATATGAAGGGCGCATCGATAACGCGCAGCGGGAATCCCTGGTGAAGATACAGGACGCGCGGTTGGCTCTGGATGCCATGCTGGCGGGCCGCGCGGTAGCCGTCTCCCATACGCCCTCGTTCGGCTGCTCGACGAAATGGAAGTCGAAGATCGATAGCCAGGTGGCGCAGATGAAGAAAATCGAGGCCGAATCCGTGAATCTGGAAATGGTTTCGGCCGAAGATCTCAAGAAGCTGCGCATGAATCCCACCGGAAAGGTGCTGCTGGTTAACTTCTGGGCCACCTGGTGCGGTCCGTGCATCACGGAGTTTCCCGCGCTGGAAGAGACGTATCGCATGTTCCGCCGCCGGGATTTCGACCTGGTGACTATCTCCACCAACTATCCCGATGAAAAGAACGGCGTCATGAAGACCCTGCTGGCGCAACATGCTTCCAGCCGCAACCTGCAATTTGGCTCCGAAGACTCCTACGCCTTGCAAGCTGCGTTTGAGGCAAAGTGGGATGCCGGTGTGCCGTTCACCATGGTGATCGCCCCCGGCGGCAAGGTGCTCTACCAGGCGCAAGGTGAGGTGGATATCTTCGCGGTGCGCCGCGTGATTCTGGCCAACCTCGAAAACGAAACTTATGTCGGACACCCCGCCTACTGGGCGGCCAAATAATATATGAATACGAAGATGAGAAGATCCCTACGATTTCTGACACTCGGCGCGGTCACTGTGCTTCTGGCCGCGGACAGCCTGGGCCCTTTCGAGGACCACGGTGACGTCGGAGAGACGCCCCAAAAAGGTAAAGCCGAATTCGCCGGCGGCGAGTATCGCATCACCGGCGGCGGCGCTAACGTCTGGGGCACTGCCGACGCCTTCCATTACGCGTGGAAGAAGATGTCTGGCGATGTCTCTCTCACCGCCGATGTGCGCTTCATCGGAAGCGGCGCCGTAGCGCATCGCAAGATTGCCCTGATGATCCGCCAGAGCCTCGATCCAGGCGCCGCGTACGCCGACGCCGCTCTGCACGGCGATGGCCTGACCTCGCTCCAGTTCCGGCCGTCGGCCGGCGCCGCCACCAAGGAAACGCAGCAGGCGGCCAAGTCGGATTTGACCGCACCCGTGCGCCTTCGCATCGAACGCCGCGGCGACACCTTCACCATGCTTGCGGGAAAGCCCGGCGAGCAACTCACCGCCACCGGACCCGCCACCGTGACTCTCACCGGTCCCGCGTATGTCGGCCTCGCCGTTTGCTCGCACGATGCCAATGTGCTTGAAACCGCCGTCTTTTCGAACGTGACGATGCAGGCTTTGCCCCCCGTCGCCGCCAACCGCCCTCCCGCCCAGCGCTATCGCAGCAAGATGGCGATCTACACTCTACGCGATAAATCCATCCGCACAATCTATGAGGCGGACCAGGTATTCGAAGCACCCAACTGGTCGCTCAATGGCAAGCACCTGATATTCAATACCGGCGGGCGCCTATATCGCCTCCCGGTGGATGGCGCCAAGCCCACGCCGGAGCTTATCAATATCGATGCGACTCTGCGTCTCAACAACGACCACGCGCCGTCGCCCGACGGCAAGATGATCGCGTTCTCGGCATCCTCTCCGGCTTCCCGGCAATCGCAGGTTTATGTGTCGAACGCGGATGGCTCCCACGCGCGTGTGGTCGTGACGGCCGCGCCCAGCTATTTCCACGGCTGGTCTCCCGACGGGCGCTATCTGGCCTACGTGTATCAGCACCCGGGACCGAACGGCGCCCCCGCCAATTACGATATTTTCCGCGTCCCCGCGGCGGGCGGCGAATCCGAGCAACTCAATTCCAATCCCGGCTACGACGATGGCCCCGAGTATTCGCCCGACGGTAAATGGATTTACTACAACTCCGACCGCTCCGGTGGCTGGGACGTCTGGCGCATCCCGGCCGCTGGCGCCGGCCTCCACGACCAGAAGGCCGAGCAGATCACCAAGGACGAATTGGAAGACTGGTTTCCCCATTTCTCCCCGAATGGGAAATGGATGGCGTTTCTTTCCTTCGCAAAGGGCGTGAAAACGCACAATGACAAGCTCCCGGGCACCCAATTGCGCATGATGCCGGCGCCCGGCGCTCGCCCCGCGCAATCGCCCCGTATCCAGGTTCTGACAACCTTCTTCGGCGGCCAGGGCACGATCAACGTCAATTCCTGGTCGCCCGATTCCAAGCGCTTTGCTTTCGTGATTTATGAGCCGCTGCCGCCGGTGAACGGCCAATGAAGCACCGTGAACCGCCAACGCGAAGCGAATTCTAACGATCTGGATGGCACGCGAATCGCAACCGCGCAGTGAGCTATGCTAACGTTTGCTTTCGGCGCCTCACGCGCCGCAAACGCGATACTTGTGACTCAATGAACGCCGATTTTACTCCGATGCGGTGGCCGGGTTCGTGGAAATCCCCATCCGCTGTGGGCCTGCTCAAAGGCACACCAATCAACTGGCTGTTCTTCGATAAGGATGCGGGCCTCGCGCCCGTTATCGAACAGGCGAAACAGGCCGGCCTCAATGTCGCTGAAATCGCTTCGCCGCCCGCCGGCGTTGCCATCCTCCCGGGAGACTGGCCGGGCGTGGCGCCCATGGCGCGCGGCGGAGGGGCTTCGGCCGGCCCGACCGGCGTGCCGTGGGTGGACACCAATTCCTGGAAGATCCGCCTGGAAACGGCGCGTCGCCCTGGCGCCAATATCTGGGTGGATGCCCCACCCAAAGGCGCGCGGATATCCGCCGGCTCCTACCGGACGGCAATTGCGGACGCCGCTGCTGCCGGTGGCCGCTGGGTGATCTCGCTCGATGCCCAACTTGCCGCCGGCATCGCGGATGCCAAGGCGGATGCCCTGGCAACTTGGAAGGACATTGCCACAGCCGCCGCCTTCTTCGCCGCGCGCAAGGACTGGCCGGCCTATCTTCCCGAAGCCGTCGTGGGAATCATTTCCAGCTTCGCCGGCGACGATGAGTTCCTGGGCCAGGAACTGCTCAACCTGATCGGCCGCGCCAATCAGCAGTACGCCGTCCTCCTCAAGGACAAGCTCACCGCGACATCTTTCCGCGGCCTCCGCGCCGTGATCTATGCCGATGCCCAACCGCCCGCCGCGGGGTTGCGCAAGCAGATCCTGGACTTCGTAAGTGCGGGAGGCCTGCTGATCACCGGACCGAAGTGGGGCACGCCGCCCGGCCTGCCTGCCAAGGAAGAACATCCCCGGTATGCCGCGCGCACTCTCGGTAAGGGCCGCCTGGCTATCGCCAAAGCGGACCCGGACGACCCCTGGGTCCTGGCCAATGACTCGGCGCTGCTGATCAGCCGCCGCTACGAATTGCTGCGCTTCTGGAATGGCGGCGCGATCGGTTCCTTTCTGACCGTGGCCCCAGACCGCAAACGTGCCGTCGCTCATCTGCTCTTTTACGCGGACCGCGGGCCAGACCACGTGAGTGTGCGCATCGCCGGGCGCTATCGCAAGGCCAGCCTGTGGACCCCGGACCGGGTGGCGCCGCGTGCAGTCGAAATGGAAATCCAAAAAGATGCGGTAGAACTCCATCTGCCGGCGGTCTCCCAATATGCGGCCGCGGAACTCGAGGTTTAGCCAAATGCACAAGAATTGTTCACGCAGAGAGTGGTTGCTCCGCACCGCGGCGGTCGTGCCCGGCGCGTGGCTGGCAGGCAGCCCCTTGAGCCGCGCCGCGTCCGCGCCGGCATTGCCGGTGGCGGTTGCCAAATGCAAAACCTATGACGCCAGCGAACTGGTTCCCACCCTGTCCAAAATGTTCGACCAACTGGGCGGGCTGGGCCGCTTGGTCAACGGCAAAACGGTTGGCATCAAGATCAACCTGACGGGTGACACCAGCTACCGGCTGGGCTATTCGCTGCCGGGTGATACGCATTACACCCATCCGCAAACCATCGCGGCCACGGTACACCTGTTGGGCCGCGCGGGCGCACGGCGAATCCGCGTGTTGGAGTGTCCCTGGTCCACCGCCGATCCGCTGGAAGAAGTGGTGTTCCGCTCTAACTGGGAGCCCCGCGATATTCTGGGCGCCGCGCAAAACGTCGAGTTCGAAAACACCAACTACCTGGGCAGAGGCAAAAAATACTCGCGCCTGATGGTGCCCACCGGCGGCTATATTTATCCGGGCTTCGACCTCAACCACTCCTATGCGGATTGCGACGTCTTCGTCAGCCTCGCCAAGATGAAGGAGCACGCCACGGCGGGCATCACGCTCTCCATGAAGAACTGCTTCGGGCTGACTCCCGCAACTATTTACGGCAGCGGGGCCGGCGTGGACGAACCATCCGTGCTGCCCAGCGGCGGCCGCGACATGGTCCACAGCGGCCGGCGCCAGCCGTCTAAGAGCGCCCCGCCGGAGAAGGATCCGAAATCGTCGCGCGACGGCGGCTACCGGGTGCCGCGCACCGTGGTGGACCTGGTCGGCGCGCGCCCCATCCACCTGGCCATCGTCGAAGCCGTCCGAAGCATGGCGGGCGGCGAGGGTCCGTGGATCCAGGGTAGCTCCGCGGTCAGCCCCGGTGTGATCGTGGCTGGTCTGAACTGCGTCAACACCGACGCGGTTTGCATGGGCGTGATGGGTTTCGACCCGATGGCCGATCGCGGCACGCCGCCGTTTGAGACCTGCGACAGCACCCTGCGCCTCGCCGAAGACGCCGGCCTGGGCACGCGCGATCTCAAGCGCATCGAAGTGGTGGGCACGCCCATCGTCCAGGCGAGATTCGATTTCGCGGCGCTGCGCCGCGAGCGGAGCGCGAACCCCAGGCGCGGCCGCGGCTGACCACTCCGGGTGGCTTTCCGCAACGGCTCCAAAACGGGTAAACTGATTCCGGCCGGTGGCGTCCCGCAAGTGTTCGCCCCAGCCCCCATTTATTTTTGTTGAGGTCTAATGAACCAGCCCTGGCTGCAAAATTTCGATCCTTTGGGGAATCCGCTCCTCTCCACGCTGGCCGCCGCCGTACCGGTCTGCACACTATTTTATTTCCTGGCCGTGCGGCGCACTCCGGCGTGGCGCGCCGCGGTCTATGCCTTCGCGGTGGCGGTGGCGATCGCGCTGGCCGTATTCCGCATGCCCGCCCAGATGGTGGCCGGCGCCGTGGCCCATGGCATGGTGTTCGGCTTGTTCCGTATCGCCTGGATCGTAGTGGCCGCCGTCTTCGTCTACGACATTGCGGTGGAATCCGGACAGTTTGAGATCATCAAACGCTCGATCGGTGAGATTTCTTCGGACCGCCGCCTGCAAGTCTTGTTGATCGCCTTCGCGTTCGGCGCGCTTCTGGAAGGCGCGGGCGGAGGTGGCGCGCCGGTAGCCGTCACCGGCGCCATGATGATCGGCCTCGGATTCCCGCCCTTCGAGACCGCGGTCATGTGCCTCATCGCCAACTCGGCCCCCGTGGCCTGGGGCGGCATGGGCAACCCGGTGCGGACCTTGGCAGGGGTAACCGGCCTGCCGGAAGCGGATTTCAGCGCCATGATCGGTCGCATCCTGCCCCTCATCGTCCTGATTCTGCCCTTCTGGCTGATGCGCGTCTTATGCAAGACGCGCGACGTGCTGGCGGTGTGGCCCGGACTGCTGGCCTGCGGGGTGACCTTCGCCGGCATTCAATTCTTCTGGTCGAATTTCATGGGCGCCGCGCTGGTGGACATCATCGCCGGCATCGGCACCCTGCTGGTGCTGGCCTTCTTCTTCCGCAAGGTCTGGAGCCCCCGAAAAATCTGGCGTTATCCCGGCGAAGCGCCGGCGCCCCAAGTGGACCCTGCCGACCCGCTCACCTTTCCTCGAATCGTGAAGGCCTGGTCGCCATTCCTGCTGCTGGCCGCATTCGTCGTGCTGTGGGGATTGGCGCCCGTCGGCAGAGTGCTGGATTCGTTCTCCTGGAAGCCACCGGTTCCCGGCCTGCATCTCCAGGTGAAACGCACCCCGCCCGTGGTCCTGAAGGAGTATGCGGAGCCGGCCATCTTCGACGTCTCCTGGCTCTCCACGCCCGGGACGGGCACCTTCATCGCCGGTCTGATCGCCGGACCTATGCTCGGGCTCTCGTTCAAGAGAACGCTGGGAATCTTCTTCCGCACCATTCGCAATCTGCGTCTCAGCCTAATCGCCATCATGGCGATGTTGGGGTTGGGCTACCTGACGCGCTATTGCGGCATGGATGCCACCATGGGGATGGCGCTGGCCCATACCGGGGCTGCCTTTCCCTTCTTCGGAACCATGATCGGGTGGCTCGGCGTGGCGCTCAGCGGCACCGACGCGGGGTCGAATGCCCTGTTCGGCAGCCTGCAACAGATCACCGCCAACAAACTCGGGCTAAGCCCAATTCTGATGGGCGCGGCCAACAGCGCCGGCGGTGTCATGGGTAAGATGATCGCCGCGCAATCGCTGGTCATTGGCTGTGCGGTTACCGGCCAGCAAGGGCAGGAGGGCGCGCTGTTCCGCGCCGTCATGAAACACAGCATCGGGCTGCTGATTCTGGTGGGCCTGCTGGTGATGATGTATGCTTATGTGTTCCCGGGCGCGATCCCCAACGGGCATCGCTATTGGTAAGGAGAGTGAATATGACCAATCGAAGAGACCTTGGCAAAATGGCATTGGGCGGCGCAATCGGCGCGTTACTGGCGGCTCCGCGCAGCGCCCGGGCGACGGTGCACCCGAGCGCTCCCGGAATTAAACTCTGCGCCCAATCCGGCGCCAATCCGACCGACGACCAGCTTCTGTTTCTCAAGCAACTCGGCGTGGAATACGTCAGTGTCGGCTCCACTCCCGACCTGCGCACGGCCGAGGGCTTTCTGAAGATCAAGAAACGCTATTCGGATGCCGGCATCACGGTGTGGAACATCGGCAATACCAGCGTTCACAACATGCCCGAAGTGACGCTCAATCTGCCCGGCCGCGATCAAAAGGTGGAGGAGTACAAGCAGTACATTCGCAATCTGGGCAAGGCTGGGATCTACTACACCACCTACGCCCACATGGGCAACGGCATCTGGAGCAGCGGGCGCGCCACCATCCGCGGTTCAGCGGGCCGGGAATTCGACATGGCCAGCCCCGACAAACAGGGCGTCTGGGACGGCAAGACCTGGAAGGAGCCGTTATCGCACGGGCGCGAATTTACCAAGGAAGAGATCTGGGAGAACTTCACCTACTTCATCAAGCAGGTGGGGCCGGTTGCCGAGGAAGCCGGCGTGCGCATCGGCATCCATCCCGACGATCCGCCAGCCCCCGTTCTGGCCGGCGTGCCGCGCTGCATCTTCAGCAACTTCGAAGGCTACAAGCGGGCCCTGGAGATTGCGGCCAGCCCCAACGTCGGCATCTGCATGTGCTGCGGCACCTGGCTGGAGGGCGGGAAGAAGCTCACCGGCAAAGATCCCGACGAAATGATCCGCTACTTCGGCGCCAAGAAAATCTGGAAGATTCACTTCCGCAATGTCAGCGCGCCCTTGCCGCACTTCGTCGAGACCTTCATGGATAACGGCTACTACGATATGAACAAGATCATGAAGGCGCTGCGCGACGTGAAATACGATGGCATCGTGATTCTCGATCATTCGCCATCCCTGGTGGGCGGCGGCAACGCGCAGACCGCCTATGGCGTCGCCTACCTCCGCGCCATGTTGAATCGCGCCAACGGAGAGGCCAAAAGCTAAAGTCTGCCGGTTTCCAAGTTCTTCGTTACTGGAGGTTCTACCATGAAGTTTGCGATTCTCATACTTGCGGCTACGGCGCTGGTGGCACAACCTCCCGCCCAGCAGCCGAAACAGACCAAGGCGCCGCGGTCGCCCGAGATACCGGCATCGGCCGGCGACGATGTCCGCGGGTACAACGACACGCCGCAGTTGCCCAACCAGAAGTGGAAGGTACACGATATCGAGCGGCCCCGCGCCCCCAAGGTCACGCCCGGGCCGTTGTCGAATGCCGCCCCGCCGTCCGACGCCATCGTGCTGTTCGATGGCAAGGATCTGGCGCACTGGACGCAGACGGTTCGCGGGGGGCAACCCCAGGAGCCCAAGTGGAAGGTGGAGAACGGATACATGGAGATCGTCCCTCGGACCGGCCGCCTGGTCACCAAGGAAAAGTTCGGCGATTGCCAGCTCCATATCGAATGGCTGATCCCCAAGGAGGCTACCGGCTCTGGGCAAAGCCGCGGCAACAGCGGCGTCGAACTGATGGGGCGCTATGAAATCCAGGTACTGGAATCCAACCAGAACCTGACCTATGCCGATGGGGCCGCGGGCGGCATGTACGGAGCCTGGCCGCCGCTGGTCAACCCGGCCCGCCCGCAGGGCGAATGGAATGCCTACGACATCATGTTCGAGGCGCCCCACTTTACCGACGGCAAGCTCGTCAAGCCGGCCTATTTCACCGTGCTCTTCAATGGCGTGCTGGTGCAGAATCATCAGGAGCAACTCGGCACCACCATCTGGCGCCAGGTCGCCAAGTACACCCCCCACGCCGCCGAGGAATCGCTGAGCTTGCAGGACCACTCCCAGCCGGTGCGCTACCGCAACATCTGGATCCGCCGCCTCGCCGGCCCTAGCTAACCTCGCTAAACTGACTGGGCGCAGCCCGTCGATGTTTTAGGACGGCCCCCTCCAAAGGTTGTATGATGCGGAGGGGGAATTTCTCCATGCGCCTTTTCTCCAGATCGCTCCTGCTCACGCTGGTAGCGACTCTGAGTTACGCACAACTGACGATCGATCAGAAACTCTCGGATTTTCAGGCTCTCGCCGGACTGTACGCGAAGCGTTACGGCCCCTATGAGTGGAAGCGGGATGCGTTGGGTGTTGACCTCTTCAATATTGCCCCTTGGCTGGCCCAGGTGCAAGCTAGCAAAAACGATCTGGATTTTTACGACGTCATGTCGCAGTACGTGGCCAGCCTGAACGACGCTCACGACGTCTATCAGCTTCCCTCCAATTTCCAGGCATCCTTGAACTTCACGGTGGATATCTACGACGGCAAGCTGCTGGTGGATGCCATCAACCGGTCGCGCCTGCCCGCCTCCGAATTTGGGTTCGTTACCGGCTACGAGCTGGTTTCGATCGACGGGCAGGATGCTCAAAAGCAATTGGACGGATTGTTGCGATACGAAATCGCCGCCAACCCTCGCAGCACCAGACGCCTGGCGGCGCAACTCCTCAGCTTCCGGCCCCAAGTTCTGATGCCGCACGCCGCGGATGTTCCGGAAATCTCCGTCGTGTTGTTCCGGCGGCCGGACGGAAACCTGGAATCCTACCGCATCCCCTGGGCCAAGTCTGGACTGCTTCTGACCAATGTTGGCCGTTACACCACGCCGGGGTTAACCGGCATGACTAGTCTTTCCGGCATCCCAGTCGCGGACCCGCCCAGCGCTTCCCCTGAGCCCGATGAGACTCCGGCCTATCTCCAGGTGCTGAACCGGTTACAGAATTGCCGTCTGCCCGACAAGGCGGTAAACGGATTCGGCGCTCAGACACCGGTATTTGCGGCTTCCCTGCCATCGAGTTTCGTTCTACGGCAAGGGAGATCTGTCCTGGATCCGTTCTTTTCGGGCGTGTTCAGCGCCAACGGACACACTATCGGCTTCGTTCGTATTCCGAGCTACGCGCCTATCAACACCACAGCCGCCTTGGCCGCGTTTCAGAGTGAGATTGCTTTCTTTCAGGCCAACACCGAAGGCCTGGTGGTGGACGAAATGCGCAATCCCGGCGGAAGCGTGAGCTACCTGAACGCGATTGTGAGCTACTTGATGCCTTCCAAGTGGCGCAGCATCCCCTTCGAACTGAGGGCCACCTCCGAGTGGGTGAGAGCAATCTCAATATCGCTGGTATCGGCAACCGCGCTAGGCGCGCCTCAAAAGGATCTCGATCTTTTACAGATAATCAAGTACGAGGTCGTCGCCGCAAACAGCGCCATGCGGGGCCGGACCAAGCCGATTCCGTTGGATGATCTGACCATCGACCGCGACCCGGCTATGGACGCCAGAGGAAATGTGATCGCCTACACCAAGCCGCTCATCGTCCTGGTGGACGAAATGTCCGCGTCCGGCGGCGATGCCTTTGCGGCCACGATCCAGGACAACGCCCGTGGACCACTCCTGGGATGGCGCACCATGGGGGCCGGCGGAAACGTGGAAGCCTGGGAGGCAGGCACTTATTCGCTGGGTGTCGCGACCGTGACCGAATCGCTGATGAACCGCAAGGACGCGGTCGTGACCGCCGAGTACCCGCCCGCCCCCTACGTGGAAAATATCGGAGTCCGCCCCGATATCGTGGTGGATTACATGACCACCGACAATCTGAAGCAGAAGGGCAAACCCTTTGTGGACGCCTTCGTGGCCGCAATCGTTGCCCAGATCCAGGCCAAACAATAGGAGGAGCAGCCCCATGAAGACACTAATCCTAAGCATCATTCTTGTTTCTGCTTCGTCCGCCGCGCACGCCCAGAATTTGACTCCCGCTCAGAAGGAGGCGGACTTCCGGTACCTGGCGAGCATGTATTCCACTTACTACGCTCCCCTGGACTGGAAGAAGCAACTGTTCAACTTCGATGCGCGGGCCATCAAGCCCTGGCTGGACCGCGTGGCCCAGACCAAGACCGACCTGGACTTCTACGAAGTCTGCGTGGCCTATGTCGCCGGCCTGAACGATACCCACGACCATTTCTCCCTGCCGTCGGATTTCCTTGCCACTCTCGGGTTCACAACCGACATCTATGACGGCGTCCTGCTGATTGATTTCCTCAACCGCACCACGCTGCCCGCGAAGGACTATCCCTTTGCGATTGGAGACCAGCTACTTTCGGTGGATGGACGCGACGCCGAAACGTTGCTGCGAGACTTCGCGGTTTATGCCGCGTGGGGAAATCCCAGTGCCACTAAGCGGCTGGCGGCGTCTAGGATCACCAGCCGGGCGCAATCGTTGATGCCGCATGCCACGGATGCGATAGACATGCCGGCAACGGTGGTGATCCGGCGGCAGAGCGGAGACACCGAAACCTACACCATTCCCTGGACCGTGTCGGGTACGCCGCTTGCGGTCGGGCCGGTGCCCTCGCCGGAAATGTCCCGGGCTCCGCGTAAGACGATGCGTGAGCAGTATGCCGAAACGGCGCCGGGCTACATGACCGAACTGTTGAACGCCCAATGGTCGGGTGTCCTGAATCCGGACGAAGTCGGACTCAACGGGTTCGGAAGCCGTAATCCCATCTTCGTCAACTCCCTTGCCAAGGCCCGTTTCACGCGCCGCTTGGGCGGCAGCTCGTCCGATTCCTTCTATTCGGGCACGTTTGCCTACGATGAGCTGACCATCGGCTATATCCGGATTCCCAGTTATTCGCCAACATCCACAACGGCTGCCCTGACGCAGTTCGAGAAGGAGATAGCCTTCTTCAACGCCAATACGGACGGGTTGATCGTGGACGAGATGCGGAATCCTGGGGGAAGCCTGTGTTATGGCGAGAGCATCGCCGCGCGTCTGATTCCAGACTACTTCCGCGCGACTGGTTTCCGCTTGCGTCCTTTCTGGAGCCGGGTCAACAGCTTTTATAACTCATGGATCAATGCCAAAGCTGCCGGGGCGTCTCAACAGGTGATTGACCAATACGAACTGCTGTTCAAGGCGATGCTGGCCGCGAACGCTCAGGGCCAGACCATCACCGATTCGCTGCCCCTCTGCACTTCCAGCCTCACCCGCGCCCCATTTATGGATGCCGATGGGAACGTCCTAGCGTATAAAAAGCAGATGATGATGCTGATCGACGAGTTCTCCACTTCCACCGCCGATTCCGTCCCGGGAATGATCCGTGACGCTAACCGCGCCGTGCTGTACGGAGTGAGAACCGACGGCGCCGGCGGAAACAACACTACCTTCGATGCCGGATCTTATTCGGAAGGTGCTACAGGCATGACGCTGGCTCTGCAGACCCGCCAGGAAAAACATCTCAACGGCGACTACCCTTATACCGACTTGATTGAGAACACCGGGGTCTGGCCGGACCTGCCGGACGACTACATGACCAAGGACAACCTGCTTCAAAGTGGCGCTCCATTTCTGCGCAATGTCCTGCAGCACATGGCCGCCCAAATTCGCATGTTCAAATAACGCACGCCGGCCGAGTCCCCCGATGTTCAGGGGCCAGGCCGGCGTCATCGGCCCCAATTACCCGCGCAATCAGCCTTTCTTCTTGGTGGCGGGCATGGCGATCTTCGAGACGGTAATTGTGTCGCCGCTCATCTCGCCCGTCAATTTCACCGTGTGGCCGGCGTGGTCCGGCAACGCCGCGAAATCCTGATTGCCGACATTGTACACTTTGCCGCCGCTAACGAATACGTATTTGGCGTCGTGTTCTTTCACGCAGGCCAAGGTGCACTCGCGATCAGACAACTTCTTGCCGTGCTCGGCTGAGGTATTGTGCTTAGCGCCGCACATACTGTCGCTGATTTTGCCCGTCCAGGTCTGGTCAGCGGCGGATGCGGACATGGCTCCCAGCATACCCGCGAAAACCACCATGCATAAATGTTTCATCCATTCTCCTCTAGTGATTTACTGGCAATAGGGGACACATAGGTATCCCCTCCTCTGATCAGCTTAGACCGGCGGCCAGCACGCTGTCTGTCCGAAATTGTACACGCAACCCCTTGCCGGTGAGCTGTCCCGTACCGCGCCTGCCGCTGCTCTTCTTCGGCGCGGTCAAGGATGTTCCAGAAGCAGCAAAAATGGTCACCGCCAGGACAGCCCACCCACAATTTGGTATGCAATCCTACTGCCAAATGTGGCCTTGCTTTCAAACCGAGCTACGGCCCCTGAAGAAATGCATCACCAGCGAAATTACCGCTACGATTAGCAAAAGATGAATCAGCCCACCGGCAACGTGGAACGCGAAAAATCCCAGCAGCCACAGAACCAGCAAAACAGCAAATAGCGTCATGAACATTGAAATCTCCTTCGTACGTTCAGTTCTACCCGCACGTCACGAGTGACGGGCATTTGTTTGGTGACTCCAGCCGCCCCCCTCGGTGGCAACTGAAGCGAAAGGTTCAACGGCGCGGGGCCGCCGCAGGTCTCCGAAAGCGGATCGTGGGCCAACGGTTTGTCCATCTTGCCGTGTGGCCAACAGCAATGCTAAAGCACGAGTCACGCCAATGTACTTTTCCGTTGGGTCGTGCCCTGATGCCGAGAGCGCAACGCTGGAGGTGAAAGCGAATTACAATCCGGGTGTGCCGAAATTGCCGGGAGGCTACCACATGAGTTGGGAGCGCGGCACGGGCGTAACGCATTTGCGGCGGTCGCACGGTTTCTTGGACCGGCGCTTTTGCCATGAAAGTAGAGGACTGACTGTTGAATACCATCAAAGGGAAGAGCGTTTTGATCACCGGCGCGGGCCGCGGCATCGGCAAGCGGCTAGCCATGGGATTTGCGGCTGCGGGCGCGCGGGTGGGGTTGCTGGCGCGCACTCAGGCTGAGCTCGATCTGGCCAAACTGGAGATCGAACAGGCGGGCGGCCAGGCGTTGCGGCTGCGCGCCGATGTGAGGGAACCGGAAGAACTGGCGCATGCGGTGGAACGTATGCGGAGCAGTTTCGGCGGGTTGGACATCCTGATCGCGGCGGCTGGGGTGCAGGGTCCGATCGGGCCGTTTCTGTTGAGCAAGCCGAAGGCGTGGAACGAGACAGTGGAAATCAACCTGATCGGCGTGGCCAATGCTTGCCGGGTGGCGCTGCCGCCCATGATCGAGAAGCGGTCGGGCAAGATCATTCTGATCTCCGGCGGCGGTTCGGCTTATGCACGCCCGAATTTCAGTGCCTACGCGGCATCCAAAACGGCGCTGGTGCGATTCGGCGAGAGCCTGGCGGCGGAGGTGAGCGACCACAACGTGCAGGTGAACACGATCGCGCCGGGTCCGGCGTATTCCACAATGACCGATGAGGTGCTGCGCGCGGGAGAAGAGAAGGCGGGCCGCAAGGAGATTGAGGACGCGGAAAAGGTACGGGTTACGGGCGGCGTCCCGGCCGAGAAGCAGATTGCGCTGGCGTTATTTCTGGCCAGCGAGCAGAGCAACCACATCAGCGGAAAACTGATCCACGTGAATGACGATTGGAAGCGCTTCGAGCAGGAGAACATGAAACCGGAACTCTACACGCTGCGGAGGGTGCAGAAAATTTGATTCCCGGGGGTAAAAGCGAGATCAACATGTCTCACTCTGCCTCTTTTCCGGGTGCGCAGCACCACCTTGCTGCCTCCATTGTGCCGGACAGGTGCCTGGAAACGGCTCTACGCCAGAAACGGGGGAGCCCCCCAATCCCAAACCTTCTAAGAACATAACACCTTCACTCTGAGTCGGTAGTTTTCGAAGTTGCGGAAACCGTAGGCAACCCTGTTGATGGTCTCCATTTTGTTGTGGAAGCCT
>JANYAH010000318.1 GCA_025361425.1 Candidatus Solibacter sp.
TCGCCTGTTTGCCGGCTTCATCCACAGGACTGCCGCCGCGAGCGGCGCCCATGCCGGGAGTGGGCCGCGACTTAGTAGTTTCCTTGAAAACTCCGCGCGCTACCATTACATACGCGGCAGAGATCGAAGGCGGACGCGTACAAATCAGACACGCCAGTGAAGGGACAGTGGCCGGCGAAACCGAGGCGCATCTCGTCGATCATGGTGCGCACTCCGTTGCCCGAGAAGACGGCCAACTTATCGGCCGTGCGTTCGCGGATCTGCGTGACGCGCTGCAACGGGTCCCCGGCCTCGTCTTTGACGCACTTCATGGTGGGAATCTGCTGGAACATTTCAACCAGGAGGTCCACACTCATCTCGCCCTGGCTCTGCACGATCAAGGGCAGTTCCGTGGCGGCGCCGATGGCCTTGTAATATTCGATCATGGCTTGGCCGCCGGCCTTTTCCGGCGGTAGCGAGACGATGGCGTCGGCGCCATTCCGGGCGGCATGCTTGGCGTACCTGATCGAGGCCGCGAGATCGGAGCCCTGCGTCTGGACGCCGATCGCTAGCGCGGTCTTGCCACCCTTGCGAGAGGCAAGAATGGCTTCCGCCCCGTCCAAGCGCTCCTGGGCGGACAGAGTGGACCACGCGCTAGCGATCTGCGGCCAGGCAAAGCCGTGCACCCCGCCGCAGTTGCAGAACCTGACCTCGGCGGCCAGACATTCCAGATCCAGCTTGTCATCCTCCGTGAACGGAGTTTGCCCAATCGGGAAGACTCCCCCGCATCGCCTTCGAACAGGGGAACGGCAGGCGCGAGTTCCTCCAGGTGTTGGGCGCCGGTGCGCTTGGGCTGACGGCGGGGAGCGCGGCCATGGCGGCGGACGTTTCTCGATTGTATGGTCCTTCTCCTCGGTGGCGATCCGGCAATCATGATAACGGAATTCGAGTTCCAGTGCGATCACTCTTTTTTTCCGGTCTGCAACCCGTTACCATGTAGCCGGAGAGGGAACTATGAACATCACCGGAATTTTCATCAGCCGGCCTGTCATGACCACGCTCGTCATGCTGGGCATCGTGCTGTTCGGAGTGGCGGGATATCGCGCCCTGCCGGTGAGCGATCTGCCTAACGTGGACTTCCCTACCCTCCAGGTGAACGCCAACCTGCCGGGCGCCAGTCCCGAAACCATGGCCGCGAGCGTGGCCACGCCGCTGGAGCGCCAGTTCTCCACCATCCCTGGCCTCGATTCCATGACCTCCTCCAGTTCCCGCGGATCCACCAGCGTGACCTTGCAATTCTCCCTGGAGCGCTCGTTGGATTCCGCCGCCCTGGATGTGCAATCGGCCATCGCCGCCTCGCTCCGGCGACTGCCCCCGGGCATGCCCAATCCGCCGACCTTTCGCAAGGTGAATCCGGCGGATCAGCCGATCCTCAACCTCTCTCTCAACTCCCCTACCCTGCCCCTGTCCGCGGTGGACGATTACGCCGAAACGATGATCTCGCAACGCATCTCCATGATCAATGGCGTAGCCCAGGTCAACGTCATGGGCGGGCAGAAATACGCCGTGCGCGCCCAGGTGGACCCCAACCTGCTCGCCGCGCGCGGCATCGGGATCGACGAGGTGCAGAGCGCGCTGGAGCGCAACAACGTCAACCGGCCCACCGGCACTCTCTGGGGCCCGCGGCAATCTTTCACTATCCAGGCCACCGGACAACTGATGAGCGCCACGGCCTTCCGCCCCCTCATCGTGGCCTACCGCGGCGGGCGCGCCGTGCGCCTCGAAGAACTCGGCCAGGTGGTGGATAGCGTGGAGAATAACAAGGTGGCGGGCTGGTTCAACAACGCGCGCTCCATCACCCTCATGGTGCAGCGCCAGCCGGGAACCAACACGGTGGAAGTGGTGGATCGCATCAAGGAACTGCTGCCCAGTTTCCGCGAACAGATGCCGCCTTCGGTGAAACTTGAGATCCTCTACGACCGCTCTGAATCGATTCGCGAATCCGTCAACGACGTCAAGTTCACCCTGGTGCTCACCATCGCCCTCGTGGTGATGGTGATCTTCCTGTTCCTGCGCAATATCTCCGCCACTGTGATTCCCGGCCTCGCGCTGCCCATGTCGGTGCTGGGCACCTTCGGCGCCATGGCGCTTTGCGGGTACACGCTGGATAACCTCTCCCTGATGGCGCTGACGCTTTCCGTCGGCTTCGTGGTGGATGACGCCATCGTGATGCTGGAAAACATCGTGCGCCACATCGAAATGGGCAAGCCGCGCATGCAGGCCGCTATTGAGGGCGCGCGCGAGATTGGGTTCACGATTCTTTCGATGACGCTCTCGCTGGCCGCCGTGTTCATCCCGGTGTTGTTCATGGGCGGAATCATGGGGCGCCTGTTCCACGAATTCGCCGTCACCATCAGCGTGGCGATTCTGATTTCGGGTTTCGTCTCCCTCAGCCTGACGCCCATGCTGTGCAGCCGCTTTCTCAAGCTGCCTGGCGGACACCAGAATGCTTTCCAGCGGGGCAGCGAGCGCGTCTTCGACGGCGTGCGCGATCTCTACGGATGGAGCCTGCGCGGCGTGCTGCGCCACCACGCGCTCACCATGCTGATGGCCGCCGGCACCCTGGTGGCCACCATCTACCTCTACGGCCTGGTGCCCAAAGGCTTCATCCCCAATCAGGACACCGGACAGATCCAGGGCTCCACCGAAGCCCCGCAGGATATCTCATTCGACGCCATGGTGCAGCGCCAGCAACTGGTGGCCGACATCATCGGCAAAGACTCCGACGTCGATGCGTTCTCCTCCAGCGTGGGAGGAGGCGGAGGCAGCGGCAATGCGGGCCGCATCTTCGTGCGTCTCAAGCCGCTCGAAGTGCGGCGGAACACGCCAGAGCAGGTGATCGAGCGCTTGCGTCCGAAACTCAACGCCATCCCTGGAATCCGCACCTACCTGCAGAACCCGCCGCTGGTGCGCATCGGCGGCCAGGTCAGCCGCAGCCTGTATCAATACACCTTGCAGGCGCCCGAGATCGACGTACTCTACCGCGCCGCCAGCGAGTTCGAAAAGCGCATGCGCACCGTGCCCGGCCTGACCGACGTCAACAGCGACTTGCAGATCTCCAGCCCGCAGGTGATTGTGGATATCAACCGCGATCGCGCGTCGGCGCTCGGCCTCACCGCCGACGGAATCGAGAACGCGCTCTACAATGCGTACGGGTCTCGGCAGGTCTCGAGCATCTACACTTCCACCGACGACTACCAGGTCATCCTGGAGCTGCTGCCCAAATACCAGATCGACCCGAACGTGCTCAACCTGCTGTATATCAGTTCGAGCAGCCGCCGGCAGATCGCGTTGGGCTCGGTGGCCAGCCTGCGCACCGACGTGGCGCCGCTCACCGTCTCCCACCTGGGACAGTTGCCCGCGGTCACCATTTCCTTCAACCTGCAACCGGGCGTATCGCTGGGGGATGCCGTGGAACGCGTGCGGCAGGCTGCCGCCGAATCCCTCCCCGATACCGTGCGCACCACCTTCCAGGGCGTTGCGGCCGCCTATCAATCCTCACTCGGCGGTATGGGGGTGTTATTGGTCATGGCGATCCTGGTGATCTACATGGTGCTGGGCATTCTGTATGAAAGCTTCATCCACCCGATCACCATTCTGTCCGGCCTTCCCTCCGCCGGCCTGGGCGCGCTGGTCACTCTGCTGATCTTTCATGACGAACTCAACATCTACTCCTTCGTCGGCATCATCATGCTGATCGGCATCGTGAAGAAGAACGCCATCATGATGATCGATTTCGCGCTGGACGCCCAGCGCGCTCACAACATAGCGCCCGACGCGGCCATCTACGAGGCGTGTCTGGTGCGCTTCCGGCCCATCATGATGACCAGCATGGCAGCGCTCATGGGCACGCTGCCGATCGCGCTCGGCCTCGGCGCCGGCGGCGAGGCGCGCCGCCCGCTGGGCCTTGCCGTGGTAGGCGGCCTGGTGGTTTCACAGTTGCTGACCCTCTACATCACACCGGTGTTCTACCTCTATATGGAGCGCGCGCGCGGGCTCGCTGGGTCCATGCGAAAGCGCCACGGGCACGCGGGAAAAGGTATCGAGGTAGGCGCGTCGGTTCGATAAAGAGCAGCCCGTCCGGAACTGGAGGTGGAGTCGCCGGCGGCGGGAGGCAGCATCCCGTAATCGCTCGATCCTTATTCTTGCGCAGGCGCGGCAACACGTTGCCTGCGGCGCCACGCGCGACCTGATTCGGGTCACTTCTTCGGGCGATCCTTGAATGCCTCGTCCGGTTCGGCGCCTTTGCGCGCCTTCCACTCCAGCGAATAATACTCGCCGCGGTCGCGCGCCCACGGGTCGAAGGCGTTGACCACGTGCTGAAGTTCCGGCGCCAGTTCCGGCATGGCGCGCAGCAGCACGCGCTTCAGCGGCGACACCTGCTGGCGATGGCCGTTGGGTGCGCCTTCCTCCATCTGTATAGGGCCTGGACCGTTGTTCTTCACCCAGTCCAGCCCCAGCGTGGAATAAAACTCCGAGCGGAAACTCGAGGTGAAGAAACGGTCGCTGAAGAGACGCCGCGAGGCGTTCAGAATGAACACCACGAACTGCGTCTCCGAGATCGCATACCCATGCGGGCGGGTGGATTCAGCCAGCCAGCCGACCACCGTATCGACGTCCTCCACGTTGTCCACCGTGCTGCCGTTGGGGTGGCCCAGGCAATCGTTGATGGGCTTTTTGTTGGCATCGAGTTGAGCGTCCGTGATCGCCTTGGATGCGTCGCAGGTGTGCTGCCCGTAGACCTCGCGCAGAAGTTTCACCAAATCCTTTTGGTCCTGGGTGGGGTCGCGCGCATCAATGAAATCGTCGAACCCGCTCAACTGGTGCAGGCCGTACTGGCGGCGGAATTCGTTGAACCGGGGAACCCCCCGCTCGCGGTCGCGGATTAAATCCAGCGCGGCGACATCGATCTGCTGGGTGCCGCTCTCCAGGCGTCCCATCTTCACGTTTTGCAGGAAGCGCGGATGATTTTGCAGCGCCAGCAATCCCAGTCGCTGGCGTCCCATGCTGAGCGCCCAGTTGCCCAGGCCGCGCGAATGCATGGCGTCGGTGGCCTTGCCGCGGAAGGTCTCGATCACGGGAATTTTGTTCTGAATCTGGTTCGCATCCTTCTGGAGGTCGCGGTAGTCGATCAGGTCCGGCACCAGCGCGTGCAGGCGGTAGACGGTGATGAACTCCTCCGGAAAGTTGAACGGCGACCCGAAGTGATTCACGCCTCCGTTGACGTGCGCCGGATTGCGTATGTCCCAAATGTCCTTCTTATTCTTGTCGAGGATGGCGAACACTGGGTCGTCGGCATAGACCTGGCTACCCAGGCCGAAAATGCCGGGCCCGGAAGCGAACACGGAATACCACTGGCCGGATTTCTTGACGTCGGTGGATTTGCCGAAAACCTGCGTCACGATCTGCGACAGCGCGTCGGCCACGGCTTTGTTATCGCCCAGCGGCCCGCCGAGCAGTCCGCTCCAGTTGGCGTTCATGCCGCGGTACAGGGGCTCGTCATAGAGCAGTTGCGGCGTCCACTCGATGGTATGGATTTTGGCGATCCCGGCGGCCACCACCAGGCGGCCCGCCTCGAAGAGTTCGTCGGGCGTAACGTCCTTGTAACGAATGACGGCGTCGGCCCTGGCCGGATTGCGCAGGCCGGAATCGGCGTCGGGGGTCTGGGCGGCGACCCTGCGGAACTCATCGACGAAGGCATTGTGCTCGCGGGCGAACAGGTTGGTGTAGAAGCTCATGCCAATGGTCCAGTTGTCGGGGAACGCGGTGGCTTCCTGCCCGGCCCACTCGGGGTTGATCGGGTCGGCGGGTTCGAAGACGGGAAGCAGGGCGTTGGGCATCAGCATCCTGGCGCGGTCCGCGGAGTCGCGCTTTACGCGTTTGCGGGAGCGCTCGTCGTAGCCATAGATCTGCGAGGCGTCCCACCAGGCGGTCACATTGTTGGCGAAGGTTTTGGGCGCGCGTTCCAGATACTCCTTGCCTTCATGGATGAACTTCCCGGGCTCGCCGGATTCAGCGACCAGCGCCTTGTCGATACGGTCGCCCGGGCGGCAGCCCAGCTTCTGGTCCGCCTCGCTGCACCCGACGCTCATGAACTCCTTCGCGTTGTGGCCTTCGTCGAGATGGCTGAACCAGTCATGCGTCATGAACTGAATCCAGAAGGCCGCGAGGACGTTGAAGAAGGGCGCCTTCTTGTAGTCGCAGTTGGCGTCCTTGGAGAAACCAGGCAAACCGTAGCCCTCGTTGCACGCGCCAGGGTTGGATTGGGCGCGTGTGAAGAGCTTGCGCGAGATCGCCTGCGGGTCCGGCTTGAGCAGAGCGAGGCGGTCGCCGTGGCGGTTCCGGGTGAGTTCATTGCGGCCCAGGTCTGGGAAAAGGGTATTAAATTCGGCATTGCGCGCGAAGAGCTGGCCGGTGGATCCCATCAGAGGGTTGCGTAGGTCGTTACAGATGCCGGTGAGGGTGCGTCCGCGAATCAGTTCGCCGCGGCACACCTGTTCGCCCGAGCCGCCCACGTCGCGATAATTGGGATGCGCGGGAGGCAGGCGCAGTTCCGCCCAAACCTTGAGAGCGGGACCGGGCACGCCCTTGCGGCCCGTGACATATTGCCGATACGTCTTGTTGTTATCGAAGAGGTTGAACTTGATGAGCTCGATGCGTTGATATTCGAGATCGAGCAGCGCGCCATCAATGCCGCGCCCGGTGGGGCCCAGATGGTTGGCCTGTTTGACGAACGCGGGCGCTTTGGATTTGGCGTCGCCGGTGCCCCAGTAGCGGGACCAATCCACCCACGGCGTGGCCCGAAACTGCGCCGCCACGTCGCCGCCGCGGCAAACGGCGGTACTGTTTTCAACCTTGCCCAGGAAGCGCTGATCGCGCGTGAGGGCGATGGGGCGAATCCCCGAGTTGATCGTCTGGGCGCAATTCTGCAGGGAATCGACCTCCGCCTTGATGGCTTTGTCGCGGTCGCTATTGCAGCTCACCGCCAGCAGAATGGTGAAAAATATAACGCGCTTGCGCATCCCTCTCCTCGAAAACAGCAATGCAGAATTATGTGTTGGGTGAGAGGGAAAATGCAAGAGGAAATATACCGATGGGCCGAAGATATGATGGACCTTGCGGCAGGGCGACGGTAGCGTTTTGGTCGCGGGGTTGAACCGTGGGGGTCTGCGGCAGCTAAACCTTGACGCCGCACATTTCCGCGAAGCGCACTTCGGTGGCCTTGACGCGTCCCGCCACCACGCGCAGAATCCGGTGAAAAAACTCCGCACCGAGCGCGGGGTCGCTCAGGCAGTAGGCTT
The DNA here is from genome assembly GCA_025361425.1 of Candidatus Solibacter sp. Lineage (GTDB taxonomy): Bacteria > Acidobacteriota > Terriglobia > Bryobacterales > Bryobacteraceae > Solibacter. Next base: position 7,341 of record JANYAH010000318.1, read on the forward strand.
TGAGGGTTGCCCCGTCCATCTGCAAGGCGGTGGTGTGTTCGCGTGCGCGCACCTGGAACAGCGTGTCCTGATCGTCCAGCAAGGCGCTCCATCCGAACACATTCCCTGGCCCCACTGCCTGCACCGCCATGACGTATTGCGGGGTCCGCAGTTCCACCACCACGCTGCCGGTCAGCAGCAGGAAAAACGAGGTAGAGCGTGCACCATCCACCAGGACGACATCGTTCTCTTCAAAGGCGACCTGGCTCGCGATGCCAGACAGACGGTCGATCTGTGCTTCGCTAAGCCCCTGCGTGAATGCGTGATCCCTGAGAACCTGTTTATGTGGCATATGCCCCACTCTCTGCGTAAAAGCCCACACGTCGGCACAGCTAACCCCTTTAGAGGGTCGCAATTTCTCGCGCTCTGTAGTGAAAATGGCAATTCTCGTGCCAAGTGCGAGGCGAGGCTGAGTAGCGGCAGGCTGAACCCTGTCTCGGGAGTTTCTGAATTTGGCAAGCGTCTGCGCCAATCGTGGGGCAGGCGCTTTCGCCTGCCAACCGCGCGCTCGACCAAAGCCACGCCCGTGGATTCGCTGCCAGGCCGGCGCTGACCGGGTGGTACTTACTCACGGTCCATCCGCGGACCCGGTTTTCCGCTGGTGGATTGCCGTACGGTGGCCGGGTCGAAGATTCGCCCATCCACCGGCAGCACCTTGTAGACCGCGGGATACGGTTTCATGGCGAACATATCGCTCAGATCGGTGGCCGTGGCATCGTAGAGATTCAGCGGCGGAATCCCCAGCAGCCGGAAAACGGTCTTCAGCAGGCCGGGGAAACTGGTGTTGGCGTGCGAGACGTAGTTCGGTTTGATCCACGGCCCCAGCGCCATCAGCACGGTGCGGTGCGCGTCGATATGGTCCACCCCGCTTTGCGCATCGTCTTCCGTCACCAGGACCGCCGTCTGGCTCCATTCCTTCCTGCTGGAAAGATATTCGACGATGCGGCCGAGTGCGTAGTCATTATCCGCCACGAAGCTTTCTTTGTAGGGATAGCCGTCGGTGGGCCGGGCGTCGGCGGTGTGGTCGTTGGGAAGGTGGATGAACACGAATTGCGGGAGCGCCATGCCTTCCATTTCCTGAATGAACTGGGTGGCCCGAAACTGGTCGGGAATATTCATATTGAACCCGGGATACTGGCGCGAAGTATTGCGGTAGAGCGGGTCGGGCATGGGGACATTGGTGAGGAACCGCGCGCCGGTGGGCTCCAGACCCTTGCTCTCATCCACGCCGGCTAGTTCGAACCCCTCGCCGAAATTGCGGAAGGTGATGTGGTGGCGATCCAAGTGGTGCCAGATGGTGCCGCTCTCCAGTTGCTCTTCGGGATGCACGGAGGAATCGCTGCCCGCGAAGAGCAGGCGCCCCGGCGCGGCAGTCAGGCGGAAATCCTTCTTCTGGTCGCTGTAGGCCGCCATCAGCGAGCTTTCCGTCCAGGCGTTGGGGTAAGACCCCACCAGCCAGTGATGCCCGTCCACGCTGACATCGCTGTCGGCGTAAAAGTTGTCGCTGATGGCCCACTGGCCGGCCATCGCGTGGTGGTTCGGGGTGACGTTGATATCGCGAATACTGAGCCGCCCCTGCTTGCCGTCCACGTAGCCTCGGGTTCCGAAGCGCGCGATTTCCGGCATCCCCATGGCGCCGGGAATGTCGCCGAACACTTCATCGTAGGTGCGATTCTCCTTCACGATCAGGACCACGTGCTTGACGCCGGTGGGCAGCGGGCGCTCGGCTTCGGGGCGCGGGCGGAAGCCGTTAGCATCCATCACGAACGCGGTCCTGGCCGCCAGCTCACGGGCGGCGGGTAACTGGAAAATAGAGACGGAGCCATGCCGCACCTGTGCGCGGGCCGCGTTCGGTCCCTGTCCGTACCCGCGCCCGTTGGCGACGAACACGGTGTCCTGGCCGATGACTACTCGGGTGGGGAACCAGGCGGCGGGAATGTGTCCCAGCACGCGCCGCTGCTTAACGTCGATCACGCCGACGGCGTTGATCCCCGCCTCCGCCACCAGCAGCCATCCGGATTTCTCGTGATACGCGAGGCCAATGGGGAGGACCCCGCGATACCGCTCCAGCCCCGCGATGCGGATCGGGATCTCGGCTTCCACGGCCGCGGTCCTGGGGTCGATCACCGTAATGGTGTCGTCGTTGGCGTTAGAGACGAACACGCGCCCGGCCGCGGCGAGGATCCCGGAGGGGCTGCTGCCCCCGTGTACGGTCGGCCCAAAAGGCAGACCCGTTCGGATGAAAGTCTCCACTTTCGGCGCGGCGGGAGCGGAGACATCCAGCACGCTCAAGGAGTTGGATTCGCGCACGTTCGGGTCGCCAAGGCCTGGGACTTGGACCGGTCCCCGCACGGTAGAACGCTCGGCTCCGGCGACGGCTTCCGCGCTGGGGAATCCGAAGGACGGAAACGCCAATCCCGTGGCGCCGGCCTGTTTCATATCGGCGCCCGGCACCACCTGGTATTCAAACATGCCGAGGTTGGTGACGTAGAGTTTGCGCCGGTCGGGGGAAAGCGTCATGGCGAAGGGTAAGCGCCCTACCTTCACCGACGCGACGACCTGGCGGGAGCGCGTGTCGATCACGGCGACCCGGAAGTTGGCCTGATCCACCACGTAGAGCATGCCGCGTTCGCTATCTAACGCCAGATCGCCAGTGTAGCTGTCGTCGAAGCCCTTCTGGTTGAGGTTAATGGTGCGCCGCCGCCCGTTGGACGCCGCGCTGCTCCAATCGAAAAGGGCGATCTTTCCGGAGTTGCCTTCCGAAACCCACGCGGAATGCTGGCTGACGAAAGCGATCCCCATGAAGACACCGCGCCAATCTGCGTCTTCGCCGTCTTCGGGGTCGTCCTTGGTGCGCGCCAGCAGGTGACGCACTTCCCAGTGGTCGTTCTTGTTGTGCTCCAGGATAGTGAGCGAGTTGCGGCCTGGCCCCCCATTTGCCGTAACCACGGATTTCCCTTCCGGACTGATCGCTAACCCAAAAGATCCACTACCGGTAATGAATTGCTGCCCTTCGGGCTGGATGACCCGTCCGCCGGGGAGAATCGCCCCAGAGGGACGGCGCTGGGCGGGTCGAATTCCCGCGGGAGCGCTGAAGGACTGTGCCGACAGTGAAACGGCACACGACAGGACGAGCAGGTAATTTCGAGGGGCGTGGAACACTCTTCATGATATAACCGGCACCGCTGAGTCTTTCAGCCTTTGTAGGTTTTTGCACAACACTACGCAACTATTGCTCATCGTGTAAGGAATCCTAGTGACTGTTTTTACACTCCTGGCGAGATATATCATAAATCAGGACTGGATAACCCCTTATTTTAGTGCGTGTTAACACAAAATCCGATGTCCCACCGGCTGAGCGCGAGCGCTCTGCCATTTGGCAGGCCAACTGCACAGGAGGGTAGTAGTGGTGATTCTATGAGCTTACCAGCTTCGCTCGTAATGTTGACCGTTCTTGCCGTCCTGGCGCCGGCGGCAAGTCTATCCGCCGCCCAAGCGCCCAGCAGCCAGAAAAAGGCTCCGGCCGGCAAGAAAAATGCGGCGTCCGGATCGTCGCTTACCGGATGCGTGGATGAAAAGGAAGGTCACTACATTCTGGTGGACGACCGGAGTTTAAACCCGGTGGCCGACCTGGAGGCGGACGGCTTTCCTACGGAAGGTTTCGCCAAACACATGGGTCATAAGGTGACTGTCCGAGGGACATCTACTTCGGGGAGCACCCGCCCGGTTTTCAAGGTTCGCAGTATCGAGACAGTTAGCGAAACCTGCGTGCCAACACCCCAATCGGACAAGCAATAGACATTCTTGGAGGACACAAAATGGCAACCAGCACTAGCGTACTCGCACCCCAGAAGGCACTCGAAGATCCCCTCGCTCACCTGCCCTGCTCCAGCATAATGGAGTACAAAAAGGGCCAGATGATCTACAATCAGGACCAACCTTCCACCAATATCTACCTGATCATCGGAGGCAAGATTAAAGTCTCCCGTGTGGCCGACGACGGCCACCAGGTTGTGGTTGACCTTTATCAACCCGACGAGTTTTTTGGCGAGTCCGCATTGCTAAATCTGCCTCATCGCTGCGAGCAGGCCACGGCTTTGGAAAACACCAGGCTGATGGCCTGGACCACCGCCGAAATCGAGGACATCATCACGAAGCGTCCCCGCTTGGCTGTAGCGCTGCTGCAAATCCTGGTGCAGCGCACCATCGACTTCACGCACCGCATCGAAAGCTTCAGTGTGGACAACATTGCGCGCCGTCTGGCCCGCTCGCTGATCCGTTTCTCTGAACGCCTCGGCACGGTGGAGGAGGATGGCTCGGTCCGCATGACGCCGTTCACCCACGAATTGCTCTCTCAATATGTGGGCACGTCGCGCGAAATTGTCACTCACTACATGAATCAGTTTAGGCGCCAGGGATACCTGAAGTATTCGCGCAAGGGAATCATCCTCTACCGCGACGCCTTCCGCGACTGGTTGCGGCAGAACGCGTAGCGCCCGAACATTGGCAGTCCCCGGTGGGGCGGAACTTCTGGTCCGCCCCGCAATTCGGCCTACACGGTCAGAAGGAAGTGCGCTGCGTTTTGGCCGAACCGGCGGAGTTAGCCAGGGTTACCTCGCAGGAGGCGACTAAAGCGGCATCCCCGGTCACCGGGAAAACGGCACGTAGCAGAAACAAGCCACCCAGGTCGGAGCCGGCGAAGTACTTGGCGAAATCCGCCGCGGCATCGGTACGAATCGCCCCGGGCGTGATCGCGGTGCCCGCGGCATCGTAAAACATGAACGAGAGCAGCCCCAGGGAGCGCGTGTTGTCAAAGCCGGTGATGCGGATTTCTAGCGCCGAGGCGGAGCGCACCCCCTGAGCCGTACTGATGCCCGGCGGGACGGCTGCGATGGTCACGCTCTGCTGGTCTATTGAGTCGCCGACTTGCGCGGTGAAGGTAAGTACGCCGGCGGTGGTCCCAGTCTGAAATGGCAGCACTACCTGGACATCGCCGGCGTTGATTGGGAACATGACGCGGCGGCCACCCAAAGCGAAAGCGATGGCGGCGTCGGCGGTACCGCGGAAATCCAGAGTCGCAGTCCCTGTCCCGCTGGTTTGCGCTGGAGCGTCGAAGCGGACGATCAACGCGCCCTGCTGGGCGCTGGCCGCCTGCTTGAGGTTCAGCGAGACGGTGGCTTTGGGCAGCGGCGGATCGGCACCTGTGCCGAGCAGCGGGTAACTCCGGTCGCCGAGGGTTAGCGACCCCTGCCGCACACCGGCGGCCTGCGGAGTGAACACGATGGTGAATTCCCCGCCCTGGCGCGGTTCGAGCGCCTGACCGGAAGGCACCCTCGCCAACACGGCAAAATCCGCACCCTGCACGGAGATCGCCGGTATGATGAGCAGCAGCGGCGTATCGTTCCGGATCGTGATGCGGCGCTGGCTGCCGGATCCGCGTATGACGCTGCCGAAATCCAGCGGGCCCGGAAACGCCGTTTCGGGGCCGGTACCCACACGGTAGGTGAGGCGCGGCGCCACGGTCGCGGTCAGCAGAATGGCGATGCCTTCGGAATGGAGCGCGGCACTATAGGTTCCGGTGTCGGTTGCGCGGAAGACGACGCTCAGATCGACGCTGCCCCGCGGGGCAAGCCCGATGGGAAGCGCGGGCGACGTCAGTGCGAAACCCACACCGGCGACCGCAAGGACGTTCAGCGTCGCCGGAGCGCTGGAGGTGTTGCGCAGGCGAAAGTGCGCAGTGGCGGATTCATTGGCATACAGCGAACCGAAACCGTAAAGCGCCGGCGCGACCCGCTCCGTGGTCCCCTCGACCAGGAGCAGGTCGAATTGTGCATGTGCGGCCGGCGCCAGCAAAAAGGCCAGCAGCACGCACGCTCCAGTGGGGCGGCCCCGCTGCCACATGCTGCGAATCCCGCGAGAATTGTGGCGCGGGTCCCCCTGAACCCGCAGCCGGAACAGCGCGAGCAGTCCGACGAGGGCGTGGGAGGCGGTCCCGGAGGAGCGCCCCACATCTCCACTGTTGCGGCTGGCGCTTCCGCCTGCCATGCCCGGTTGCGGGCGTTTCTTTCGCACCTTCAGCAATGTGTTAAGGCTCATGGTTTACCCACCGTGATAGCGGGCGCTCCAATGCTCAAAATAGGCGGGAGCGGCGCACTCGGGACTGACGCCGCCGGACCCGGTGCGCCGCCTCGCGTGGCCACGATGCCGGCCACCGCGCCCCCAGCCAGCGCAACCGCCAGCGCCATCCACTTCCTGCGGCCCGCGGGAGCGGCGGACAGCATCGTCGCCCCGCCCCTGGGCTCGGCAACATACTGAAAAGAAACGGTGCCGGCGCGTGCCTGCTCCTTGGATGCCAGAATCCGAATCTGGAATCGGCCGGGGATACGGTTGGCCAGTAAGCCGTGTAGGCTGGCGCGCCCGTGGGCGTCGCTGATGACGATTTCCGTGCGCAGTCCGTTGACGAACACCCCGCTCGGTCCCTCTTCGGGCAGGTGGAAGGTGACGGCCGCGCCGGCGACCGGTTTGCCGGTCTCTTCGCTGATCTCCACCGTGATGGGGCGCGGACTGCGCGTGCCCGGCAAGTGCACGGCGCCTTCGCCTTCGATCACGCGGATTTGCAGGATGGCAACTTGGGCAAGTGCCGGCGCCGCCCATAGGAACCACAAGGCGGCGAGTCTAACTGATTTGAGATACAAAACGCCCTTCAGGAGAGTTAGTGCGCCGCGATTGCCGGAATTATCCGATTTTTCTTATCAGTACGACCGTCACGTTGTCGGGACCGCCTGCCTGCTTGGCCGCCTCGATCAAATTGCGGCAGCTTTCCTCCAGCGATCCGCCATTGCGCCCGTCGTTGAGGATCTGTTCCATCCGCGGCGCTTCCAGCACGCCGTGCAATCCGTCGCTGCAAATAAGTACGAGATTGCCGTTCGCCATGGGCACACGGTAGTGGTTGATGGTCAGCGGCGCGCTGGCGCCGATGGCCATGGTCAGCACATGCCGCATCGGGTGATGCCGCAGGCTTTCCTCGTCGAGCCCCAGGGGGCGGCCCACTTCGTTGACCCACGTTTGATCGTCGGTGATGACGTGCAATCCCCGGTCATCCAGCATGTAGGCGCGGCTGTCGCCCACGCTGGCTATGGCGAGTTCCTCGTCCACCTCGAGGGCGGCGACCAGGGTAGTCCCCATGCCTTCGAGGCTGGCGTCGTTGTGGGCGGCTTCGAGCACCCGCCGGTTAGCCTCCTCGGCTGCGCGGATCAGTACCTGGGAATCCCGTTGAGGGGACAGACGGACGGTCTCGGCCACGGTTTCCACGGCGATGCGCGAAGCATGCTCGCCGGCCTTAGCACCGCCCATGCCGTCTGCAAGGACGTAGAGCCCGCGCTCGGCGTCGATGAAGCAGTAATCCTCGTTATTGGTTCTGACGCATCCCTTATCAGACAGCGAGAAGGCTTCTAACATGTGATGAATCCGCCCGTACGTCACTGTAGCACGGCGGCACATGACGGTAAAATGAGAGCTTCGTCACCGACATGCTCTGGAAACGCCTGCGCCTCACGCTCGACATGATCAAGTTCGAGCACTCGGTTTTCGCCCTGCCCTTCGCCCTCACCGGAGCGCTGCTGGCTTTCCGCGACGGCGGCTACGAATTGGCTGGACTCGGCGGCAAGCTGGTCTGGATCGTGGTGGCGATGCTGGGAGCGCGCTCTGCCGCGATGGCGTTTAACCGGCTGGTGGACGCGCCGATTGACGGGCGCAATCCGCGCACCAAAATGCGCCATCTGCCCGCCGGGACGTTATCGCGCGGCTTCGGGTGGGGCTTCGTGGCGGCGGCGTCAGCGCTCTTCTTCGGAGCCGCCGGGGCGCTCAATCCGCTGTGTCTGCGGCTAGCTCCAGTCGCCCTGGGCATCGTCTTCTTCTATTCGTTTACCAAGCGTTTCACCTCTTTCTCACACCTGGTATTGGGCTTCTCGCTGGGCATGGCGCCGGCGGCGGCGTGGATCGCGGTGCGCGGCTCGCTGGACCCGCGGATCCTCTGGCTCTCCGCCGCCGTCACGTTCTGGACCGCCGGGTTCGACGTCATCTACTCCTGCCAGGATTTTGAATTCGATGGCGCCGAGGGGCTGTTTAGCGTGGCGCGCGTGCTCGGCATCGCCGGAGCCCTGCACGCCGCTCAGGCGCTGCACGTCCTGATGATCGTTTGCCTGTTGGCGCTGGTATATACGCTGCAACTTGGGGCGCTCGCCCTAGCGGGCGTGGCGGCAGTCGTGACCCTGCTGATCTACGAGCATTCCCTGGTGAAAGCGGACGATCTCTCGCGCGTCAACGCGGCCTTCTTCACCATGAACGGTTATGTCAGCGTGTTATTCTTAGTCTTCTGGGCTGCTGATATTTTCCTCCTCAAACCGGG
>JANYAH010000320.1 GCA_025361425.1 Candidatus Solibacter sp.
CAAGAGCCTGCGGTTTCATCTGCAACGCAAGACATCACTGTCGCCGGAAGAACTGGCGAAGATGACGGTCTTCGACTTTCAGAATGGGCGGCTGGTGCTGGTCACAAGTGACGGATCACCGCGTCCGTGAATTCCGACGTCGACGACTTGCCGCCCACATCGCCGGTCAGGTGATCGCCTTCGGCGTACGTCCGATAGATCGCGTTGTGCAGGCGGGTGGATGCATCGCGCTCGCCGATGTGCGCCAGCATCAGGACCGCCGATTGCATCAGCGCGGTGGGGTTGGCGAGGCACTTGCCCGCGATATCGGGCGCGGTGCCGTGGACAGCTTCGAAGATGGCGTGGTTGTCGCCGATATTGGCGCCCGGCACGATGCCGAGTCCACCCACCAGGCCGGCGGCGAGATCGCTGATGATATCGCCGTAAAGGTTGGGCATCACCAGCACATCGAACGTCTCGGGGCGCATCACCAGTTGCATGCAGGCGTTGTCCACGATGAGTTCGCTGTACTGGATCTCGGGGAAGAGCGCGGCCACATCGCGGCAGCACTTGAGGAACAGGCCATCGCTCAACTTCATGATGTTGGCCTTGTGTATGGCCACCACCTTTTTGCGGCTCTCGCGGCGCGACCATTCGAAGGCCGAACGCGCGATTTTGGTGGAGGCCTTCCGCGTGATGATCTTCAGGCTCTCCACCACGCCGGGCACCACTTCGTGCTCCAGGCCGGAATAGAGATCCTCGGTGTTCTCGCGGAAGATCGCCAGATCGAGCGCCAAATCCTGGTAGCGCGTCTTCAGCCCGGGCAGCATGCGCACCGGGCGAAAGTTGGTGTAGAGGCCGAGTTTCTTGCGCAGCACCACGTTGATGCTCTGGTGTCCGCCGCCGATGGGGGTGGCGGTGGGTCCCTTGAGGCCGACGCGCGTCATTTCAAGAGAAGCGAAGACGTCGTCGGGAATCAATTGGCCCTGTTCGGCGAGCGCGCGGACACCGGCTTCGACGCGCTCCCATTCGATAGCGACGCCGGTTGCGTCCACGGCGCGTACGGTAGCGTCGGCGACTTCGGGTCCAATTCCGTCGCCGGGGATGAGTGTGATCAGGTGGGCCATCAATAGCTATTATAAAGTGGGGGTGGACTTGGTCCCCGATTGGTTTTCGGAACGCCGCCGCATGGTGGACACGCAGCTTCGCCGCCGAGGCATTCGCGACCAGCGGGTGTTGGCCGCCATGCTGGAAATCCCGCGCGAGGAATTCGTTCCGCTGGAGTCGCGCGTGGTGGCGTATCAGGATGGACCGATAGCCATCGGCGAGGGACAAACTATTTCGCAGCCTTACATGACCGCACTGATGGCCGAGTCGCTTGCACTGCGCGGACCCGAACACGTGCTCGAAGTGGGCGCCGGGTGCGGGTATGCGGCGGCCGTGTTGGGCGCGCTCGCAGCGCGCGTGATCACGCTGGAGATCATTCCCAGCCTGGCGCAGCAGGCCAGGGACAACTTGCACCGCGCGGCCCGCGACGGCAACGTGCAGGTGGTGGCGGGCGATGGCTCGGGCGGCTTTGCGGAAGGGGCGCCTTACGATGCCATCTCGGTGGCGGCGGGCGCGCCGGAAATCCCCGCGGCGTTGCTAGGGCAACTGAACGATCCCGGAATCCTGGTAATTCCGGTGGGGGCCATGGACGATCAGGAACTGCGCGTGCTGACCATACGCGGCGGGCACGTCGATTATCGCGTGCCCACCTTGTGCCGTTTCGTGCCGTTACGCGGCGGCGAGGGCTGGCAGTAGATGCGATTGCGCACGGCCAACGACCGGCTGAAGATCGAGCACAGCATCATCGATGGCGTGCGCGGCATTTTGGAAAATCTACTGAAGGCGACTCCGGCGATCCGCTCCGTGATCCCGGGTGTGATTCGTCCGGTGCGCGACGCCCGCGGCAAAGTAAAGGTGCGGGTGACCGTGCCGACGCAGAACGGATGGAAGGCGATCGCGCTGAGCGCCGGCGCGCGCCAGGAACTGTTTATCAGCACGGACCTCACGAAGGAAGCCGTGGAAACGGCGCTGGCCAAGGCGGGGGCGGTGGTGTGTTAGCGCGTTTCCCTGCCGGTCGCGGTTAGGACGCCGGCTCTGGCCGCCTTGCGCCTTGGGCCAGGCAGTGTTTGATCGAGAACCTGCCGGTCCAGCGTCCGATAAGCCGGTTTCACGGCCCCGCTCTTACAGGCACGCGCCCGGCACCCGTCGAGTGCGAGCCCGAGTGGGCGCGCTTGCAGTTTGTCATTAGATTAGGGATGGGAACACTGGCTAAATATTTTGATATATACTTCGAGGCATTGCTGATGTTCTGAAAACACCACGACATTGGAGGGAAGGTTTTATGAAGCACCGAACGATACGAGGCCGATTGGCCACAACCATACTTGCTGCGGCCGTTTGCGCCGGTAACGCATTCGCGCAACCGGGCAATAGCGGAAAACAGAAGGACGATACGGGAGCCGGCGACATTTATGTGCACGGCAAGAATCCGAAAGACGGGGGTGCCCCTACCGCGGGAAGCACTGGAACACTTTCGTCCCTCATCAACCACGGCGGTCCCGTAATGAGCAGCCCGAAATCGTACCTGATCTGGTACGGCAACTGGAACCAAAGCAACGGCAGTGATACGCCGAGCGGGCAGGCACTGGTGCGCACCTTCCTGGGTGGAATCGGCGGTACTCCCTACTTCATGATCAACTCGACGTACGGCGGCGTGACCGGAGGCGCCAGCCTCAGCCCGCTGGAGTACACGGACACCGGTTCGGCCAAACGGCTCAGCGACAGCAATATTAAGACAATCGTGACCAACGCGGTCAACAGCGGCTTACTGGGGGCACCCGATCCGACCGGCGTTTACTTTGTGCTGACGTCCTCCGATGTCGCCAAGTCCGGCTTCTGCACACAGTATTGCGGCTGGCATACCTACGCTACGATAGCGGGCACGACGATCAAATACTCGTTCGTTGGCAATGCCAATCGCTGTTTGAACAGTTGCGCGGCTCAGACCATCAGTCCCAATGGGAACGCAGGGGTAGACGGAATGATCTCGGTCGTGGCGCACGAATTGGAAGAAGCCGCTACGGATCCTCAGCTCAACGCCTGGTACGACAGTACCGGCGCAGAAAATGCAGACAAGTGCGCGTGGACTTTCGGGTCGGCCCAGACTCTGTTGCCGAGCGGTGCGTATTACAGCATGACGGTCGGCGGGAAGAATTTCCTGGTTCAGCGGAACCTTCAGGCCGACACCAACAAGTGCTACGTGGGTCTCAACGGCCAACAGTAGATCTGGCTATGCATCGAGACTGAAAGAAAGGGGCAGGGACTACCACATCACCCCTGCCCCTTTCTATCTTCGGCGCTTGCGGCTGAAAGAAGCGCAGCGCGTGGAAGGGCTGGAGACGGTAGTGCCGGGCCTCCTCGTCCGTCAACCCCTCGACTGCCCCCAGAAGCTCGCCCCGGCCAGCATGCAGACTTGCCCGTAATTGATCTCGATCGGTCACGGTATCCGTCCTATATGCAAAGCTACAATTCCGCCGGTGAGGTATTCGAAGCTCACGTCCGCGAAACCTGCGCTGCGCATCATTCGCGCCAGTTCCGGCGCCAGCGGAAACTTGCGTACAGACTCCGGCAGATACGTGTACGCCTCGCGCGAACCGGAGATCAGGCCGCCGATCCAGGGCAGAATGCGGCGCGCATAGAGGTTGTAGATCGCGGCGAAGGCGGCGTTCGGCGGCTGGGAGAATTCCAGGATCGCCGCCATGCCGCCGGGGCGCAGCACGCGCCGCATTTCAACCAGGCCGGACTCGTAGTTCGCCAGATTGCGGAAGCCAAACGCGACGGTGAGCAGGTCGAGCGACGCATCGCGCAGCGGGAGAGTTAAGGCATCGGATTCGAAAAGCACAGCCGGGGCGCGCCGCCGTGCGATCTTGCCGTGGGCGGCGACCAGCATGGGGTGGCAGAAATCGCTGCCCAGCACGGGGCGCCCTTGCTTGGCGAGAGCCAGCACCAGGTCGCCGGTGCCGCAGCAGATATCGAGCACGCGCGCTTCGGGACGGAGCAGGATTTCCCGCGTGCGGCGCACGGTATGGGCGCGCCAGTAGCGGTCGATATTGAAAGAGAGCAGGTGGTTGGCAAGGTCGTAGCGGGGCGCCACGCGGCTGAACATGCCCCGCACCCAGTGCGCCGCCTCCTGTTCGCGGCGCGCAGCGTCCCGATCGCCGCGTACCCCCAGGGGCGTGCTGCCGCTCATACCAGCGCGAACCGTATGGCGTCCAGCACCAGTTTGTCCTCCACGCCCGAGACCACCGTAACCTCTCCGATGCGCACCGGCAGCACGAAATGTACCTTGCCCTGCAGGGTCTTCTTATCGTGTACCAGGCGTGCGAACAGGTTCTGCGCGGAAATGCCCGTGAGCGGCGGAATGGGCCCGTAGGCGGCGATCATCTCCAGGATGTCCACAGAGTCCTCCGCCGACAGATGGCCGGTGGATTCGGCCAGGTAGACGGCGGCGCGCATGCCCCACGCTACCGCCTCCCCGTGGAGGAAGCACTTGTACCTGGTTTCGGCCTCCAGCGCGTGGCCGAAGGTGTGTCCAAAATTCAGGATGCGGCGCAGGTCGCCTTCGCGTTCGTCGCTGGAAACCACCTCCGCCTTCATGCGCACGCTTTCGGCGATGATGTGGTCCACGGCCGCCGGTTTGCGGGCCAGTACGTTGGCGCGGGAGTCGGTCAGGTAGGTGAAGAGCTCAGGTTCGCGGATAATGCCCGCCTTGATGATTTCGTACAGCCCCGCGCGGTATTCGCGTTCGGGCAGGGTATCGAGAATGGCGGGGTCGGTGAGCACCGCCAGCGGCTGGTGGAAGCTGCCAATCAAGTTCTTGCCGCTGACCAGATTGACCGCGGTCTTGCCGCCGATGGCGGCATCCACCTGCGCCAGCAGCGTGGTGGGGATCTGCAAGACGGGAATGCCGCGCATGAAGATCGCGGCCAGGAATCCACCCATGTCGTTGACGATGCCGCCGCCGTAGGCGATTACCATGCTGGAGCGGTCGGCGCCAAGCTGCACCATCTGCTCGGCCAGTAGCTCCAACGGTGCCAGGCGCTTCTGATCTTCGCCGCCGGGCAGGTGCAGCACGTGGTACGAAACCCCCGCCAGTCCGGCGGCAAGTTGCGCGCCGGCGTGACGCCACACGTCCTCGGTGGTGACGACGAATACCTTCCCGGTCTTGGACGGTATGTAGTGCGCGGCCTGCCCGATGACGCCGCGCTCCACGATGGCGGTATAGCATCGCTGCGGCGTTTCGACCTGATAAGTGGGCATACCCCTTTTTACCATGCAGCGATCTAACGTCGAGTTCCGGTGGCCCCCTGCTATGCTTGCAGTAACGGATGAATCCGGATTTTCTTGTCATTGGAGCCGGAGTGGCCGGGTTGCGGGCGGCAATCGAACTCGCTGAGGCGGGTACGGTGCTGGTGGTCGCCAAGGACAGCCTCCGGGAATCCTCCTCGGAATACGCGCAAGGTGGCATCGCGGTCGCGCTCAGCGACGACGACGAGGTGGAGTTGCACGAACAGGACACCCTCTATGCCGGCGACGGTCTGTGCGACCGCGTCGCCGTGCGCACACTGGTGGAAGAGGGTCCGGCGGCGATTCAGGAATTGATCGAGTGGGGCGCCGCGTTCGACCGGGAGGGCAACAAACTGGCGTTTACGCGCGAGGCCGCCCACAGCCGCAACCGCATCCTGCACGCGCATGGGGATTCCACCGGGCGCGAAGTGGCGCGGACCCTATACCAGAAGGCCTGCTCGCTGCCCAATGTGACCTTTCGCAGCTACGCCGCCACCACGGAACTGTTGGTGGCTGATGGCGTCACCGGTGCCATGATCTGGGACGCCAAAGCGCAGCGCGAGTTCCCGATTCAGGCGCGTGCGGTTCTGCTGGCCACCGGCGGGCTGGGCCGCGTATTTCTGAATACCACCAATCCCGAGGTGGCTACCGGCGACGGTGTGGCCATGGCCTACCGGGCCGGGGCCGAGATCGGCGATATCGAGTTCGTGCAGTTTCACCCCACCGCGCTGGCAGTGGAAGGGGCTCCCCGCTTCCTGCTGTCGGAAGCGCTGCGTGGTGAGGGCGCACTGTTGCGCAACACCCATGGCGAGCGATTCATGGAGCGCTACCACCCGCTCCAGGAACTGGCGCCGCGCGACGTGGTGGCGCGGGCGATTTCGAGCGAGATGACCCGCACCGGCGCGCCGCACGTCTTTCTGGACCTCACGCACCGCGGCGAGAGCTTCATACGCGCGCGGTTCCCGCGGATCTACGAGACGTGTTTGCGCTACGGCGTGAATATCGGGACGGACGCGGCGCCGGTGGCGCCGGCGGCGCACTACGCAATGGGCGGCGTGCGTACCGATCTCGACGGGCGCACCAATGTGGCGCGCTTGTTTGCGGCGGGAGAGGCGGCGTGCACGGGAGTCCACGGCGCCAATCGCCTGGCCAGCAACTCGCTGCTGGAAGGCGTCGTGTTCGGGATTCGCGCCGGCCGCGCCATGCGGGAGGCGGACTCGGGGACAGATCCGTGCCCACAGGGCATACCTCAAACGGCGCAAAAGACGCGCCTGGAGACGGACAGGTCTCTCCCTGAAGACATACAGCGCATCGCATGGGAGAAATGCGGGATCGTGCGGTCGGCGGAAGGCCTGCGGGAGGCTGAAGCGCTGTTGGAGGTGCTGGCGCCACAATCGCCCGAGGGACGCAATATGCGGCAGGTGGCGCTCCTGATCGCGCGCTGTGCCTTGGCGCGCAAGGAAAGCCGCGGGGCGCAATTCCGCACCGACTATCCTGAGAAGAGCGAAGCCTTTGCCAGGCACTCGGTAGTCTGCAAACAGGCGGACGTCACGTTTCGATAGGCATTTAGTGCCGGTGCGGTAAAATAGGGTTACACATACCATGCGAGAGAAAATTCGATCCACGACGGTGATCTGTGTCCGCCGCGACAATAAAGTGGTGATGGCCGGCGATGGGCAAGTCAGCCTCGGAGGCGAGGTGTTGAAGAGTTCCGCGCGCAAGTTGCGCCGCCTATACAACGACAAGATTCTGGCGGGCTTCGCCGGCTCCACGGCGGATGCGTTCGCGCTGTTTTCGCGCTTCGAAACCAAGCTGGAGCAGTTCAACGGCAATCTTCCACGTTCCGTGGTGGAGCTGGCCAAGGAATGGCGCACGGACCGCGTCCTACGCCACCTGGAAGCCCTGCTGCTGGTGGCGGACGTTACTAGCACCTACCTGGTGAGCGGTAACGGCGACGTGATCGAGCCGGACGAAGGGGTGATGGCGATTGGCTCAGGCGGTCCCTTCGCCACGTCGGCGGCAACCGCGCTGCTACGCTGCACCAAGCTGTCGGCACGCCGCATTGTCGAAGAGTCCATGAAGATCGCCGGCGAAATCTGTATCTATACTAATCAGAACGTGACATACGAGGAGCTCGAATAGCATGGTGATCTATCTTCCCGGGCAGAATGTGGACGAGGAGCCGTTGCTGGACGAGTTGACTCCGCGCGAGATTGTTCGCGAATTGGACAAGCACGTGGTGGGGCAGGCCGAAGCCAAGCGCGCGGTGGCCATCGCGCTGCGCAACCGCATCCGCCGCCAGAAACTGCCGCCCGAAATGGCCGAAGAGGTGATGCCCAAGAACATCCTCATGATCGGCCCCACGGGCGTGGGCAAAACCGAACTGGCGCGTCGGCTGGCCCGGCTGGCCAACTCGCCGTTTCTCAAGGTGGAAGCCAGCAAGTTCACCGAGGTGGGATATGTGGGCCGCGACGTGGAGTCGATGATTCGCGACCTGGTGGATATTTCGGTCGACATGGTGCGCGAAGAGCGGCTGGATGAAGTGGCGGACCGCGCCGAAGTCAACGCCGAGGAACGCCTGCTGGACCTGTTGATGCCGCCCACTACGGAACCCAGCGAAAGCGTGGAGCGGACGCGCGACAAACTGCGCGAGCGGCTGCGCGAGGGCAAGCTCGACGAGCGCATGGTGGAAATCGAAGTCAAGGATCGTGCGCCTTCGTTCGAACTGAGCACCAACACGGGCATTGAGGAGATGGGCATCAACCTCAAGGACATGCTGCCCAGCCTTTTCGGCCAGAAGACGCGCCGCCGCAATATGCGCGTGGCCGAAGCGTTGGACTACCTGGTGCAGGAAGAGGAGTCTAAGCTGATCGACATGGACCAGGTGACGCGCGCCGCGCTGGAGCGCGTGGAATCGAGCGGCATCATTTTTCTGGACGAGATCGACAAAATCGCCGGCCGCGAAACCGGGCATGGCCCCGATGTCAGCCGCGAAGGCGTGCAGCGCGACATCCTGCCGATTGTCGAGGGCACCACGGTCAACACGCGCTACGGTTTCGTGCGCACGGACCATATTCTGTTCATCGCCGCGGGCGCGTTCCATGTCTCCAAGCCGAGCGACATGATTCCCGAATTGCAGGGGCGGTTTCCCATCCGGGTGGAGTTGAAATCGCTCACCGTGGAAGATTTCGTCCGCATCCTGAAGGAGCCCAAGAACGCCCTGGCCAAGCAGTATACGGCGCTGCTGGAGACCGAGGGCATCAAACTGATTCTGGGCGACGACGCGCTGCAAGAGGTGGCGAAGTTCGCCGCGCAGGTCAACGAATCCAGCGAGAATATCGGCGCGCGGCGCTTGCACACCATCATGGAGAAGCTGTTGGAAGAGGTGTCCTTCGCCGGCCCGGATCTTAAGAAAAAGACGGTCAAGGTGGACGCGGCCTACGTGCGCAAGCAACTCGCCGACATCGTCAAAGATCAGGATTTAAGCCGCTACATTCTGTAGGACTAGCGCAGGCCCGGTGTTTGGCTATTGCTGCGGTTCGATGTGGATTACTTCCGAACTGTACGGCTTGGGCAGCTTGACGCGGAAGCCGTTGGACATCAGCTGCGCGCCGGATTGCGAGTACACCGTCGGGTCGATTTCAAACCAAACGGTATAACGCTGCTGGGCTTGCAGGCCTTTGGGCCGGAACAGGTAAGTGGGGCCGCTGGCCGCCGCTCGGGTGACCACGGCGATTGCTGTGTCCGTCGCCTCGCTATAGCTCTGAATCGCGTCGGTGGCATTGGCTGCCGGCGGCAGGATGTGGAACACCTTGCCCGCCGAGATATCTGTGCGCTGATTCTTATAGTTCTGGATCTGATTCTTAAGGAACGCTACCTGGTCCGCCGGGAGATCCGCCAGTCTGGTCATCAGCACCCAGGGACCACCGAAACGGTAGCTGTGTGTAGCATACGGAGTGAAACCGTCGGATTCCGGCATGTAGCGTTCCGCGTACCGGGGCGGGAAGGGGTAGGTGGCGCCATAGACGGCTTTGCGCGCAGCCAGCGAACCCGATGCGTCGTTGGTGATCGAGGTGACGTAGCTCTTCACCATGTTGAACGTCATCATATTGCCGCCGTTTTCGCAGTTCTCCCAATAAACGCGGGGCCGCGCCTTCTGAATCGCCGACACCACCGCGTTGATACCCTGCACGGAATTTGCGTAGTTGCTGTCCGCCGGGTCGTGCGTGTGCGTCGTTTTGGTGCACTGCTTGACCATGTTCTGGCCGTCCTGCAAGATCCAATCCACATGGTATTCGTCGATCATGCGGATGGCTTCCCGAATCAGCCAGTCCTGAGCCGGCTGGTTGGATAGGCAGAGCGATTCGGCGCCGAAGTAGTTGCTGCCATCGGTGGCGCTCCAATCGGGATTGTCGCGCAGCACCGGGCTGGACGCGTCGGCTTCGGCCAGTGCGAAGTGCAAACCGAATTTCATCCCCAGCGAGTGCACGTAATCGGACAAGGCGTCCAGGCCACTGGGGAACTTGGCGGGATCGGCGTGCCAATCCCCGATGCCGCGCGCCCAACCCAGATCCACCGTGAATAACTGCACTCCCAGGTTGGCGGCGATGTCGGCGTTGCGCCGCAAGGTCTGCTCGTCGATCTTATCGCCATACCCCCATGAGTCCCAGGAGACGTAGGGAAAGAATTTGGAGTCGGGCGCGGGTTTGGCCAGCACAGATTCCACAAAACGCTGGGTGCGGTAGCCCGCCTCATCCCAATCGCCGTGAAACAGACCGAGAAACGCGTTGGGTACCTGAAATTCGCTAGAGGGTTCCACTGGGTGGTTCAGATTGAGTACGGTGGAACTGAACTGCACATACCCGTTCGGCCCGTCCTGGCGTACCGTGGTCTTGGTAAGGCCATCGAACTCCCATCCCGTGAACAGGCCCCGCTGGTCGGAATCGCGCAATGCCAGCCAACCGCATTGCTGGCCGGCGGAGCCGGAGTAGACTTCGACACCGGGTCCGCCCGCGTCGAGCAAGCTCTGCAGGGGCTGAAAATCTTCCAGCCTGGCAACCACACTCCACTGGTTGACGCGGAAAGCGGTGTAGCGATTGCCTAAATCGTCGAATGTCCACGGCACCATGTTGATCCGGGTGATGTGCGTGGTGGCCGCGGTCAAATTCTTGTACTTGAGGCTATAGCGCAGCACCGGATGGCTGCTAAACAAGTCCAAAACCACGGTGATCTGCGCCCGGCCCTTGAGGTCCTGGAGCACGATGAACTGGCGGATGCCGCCCGGATTGACGCTCTCGGCATACTGGGCGACCAGGGAGAATTGCGTCTGCGCATCGAAGAGGTCGCTATCGGCCTGCAACCGGACGGGGGAGGTCGGCCGGTTTGGAGACGCGGCCCATTGGTCGCCGGATTGGAGATCGGAAATCTGTTGGGTGAGGAATAAGCCTTCCGCCGTCAGTTGAAAAGACGCGCGGATCCAACCGTTGGAGAGGGTCCAGGTGTTCTGTTGAGGGTCGAAATTCGACTGTGCGCCACCGAATGCCAAACTCGCCAGCAGCGTGATATTAAGTACAACTCCGGACAATCGCATCGCGTTTCCCTAAATAAAAGGCACGTCACACTATTGAACCCCATATTATAGGAAAAGTCTGCGAAAATTCAATTAATTGTGAGAAAAGTTTTGTTACATGGAGCAGCTAAGTACTTTGTTGGGTAGCATCTAAGGGGTATTCACGATATCGCGGTGGTTAACCTTTGCCTTAAATCCGGCATCCGACAGGGTTCGGCGGACTTCATCGGCAATCATTACCGAACGGTGCTGTCCTCCGGTGCAGCCGAATGAAATGGTCAGGTAGCTTTTTCCCTCGCGGATGTAATGCGGCAGCAGGTAGATCAGCAGGTCTGAGATCCGGCTCATAAATTCCGCGGTTTGAGGAAAAGAACGGATGTATTTTGCAACAGCAGGGTTTTTCCCGGTCAGGTTCTTGAACCGCGGAATGTAGTTGGGATTGGGGAGAAATCGGACGTCAAAAACCAGGTCGCTATCCGGTGGCACACCGTCGCGAAACCCGAAACTGGTAACGTAGACCTGAATGGCGGATTGATCGCGCTGCCCGCGGAAGCGCTCACCGATAAAATCGCGTAACTGGTGGACCGTAAACTTAGAGGTATTAATGATCAGGTCCGCCATGGCCCGAATCGGGGCCAACTGCGCGCGTTCGCTCTCGATGCTGCGGGTGATCGACTTACCGGTGCCCAGCGGGTGCGGCCGGCGGGTCTCACTGAAGCGGCGGACGATGGCGTCGTCGTCCGCCTCCAGAAAGATGAGCCGCGCCGTCACCGATTTGCGGATGCCAGCGAAGACCTTAGGGAATACCTTCAGTCCGGCGCCCTCTCGAATATCCACCACCAGGGCTGCCGCCGGTATGCTGGGATTGTTGCACGTCAACTCGGCGAACTTCGGGATCAATTCCACGGGCAGGTTGTCCACGGAGTAGAAGCCCAGATCTTCCAGTGCCTTCAGCACGGAACCCTTGCCCGATCCGCTCAACCCGGTGATCACCACCAACTCGGGCTTGTGCGCGGACGCCTCTTTTGGTGCGGTAGCCTTTTTACGCGGCATGTAGCGGGTGCTATCCCTCGACCAGGTCGAAATGCCCGTCGCGGCGGCGCAGAATGACGCTCACCCGGTCGGTTTGGGCATCGCGATAGACCAGATAATCCCGGGTCTTATCCATTTCGAGCACGGCCTCTTCCACAGTCATCGGCTTGCGCTTCTGCGCGGGCTTGACCCGATAGACCTGGCGCTCCGGTCCAGCTTCGGCTTCGGCCCCGGCTTCGGAGGGCACCGGCTTGTCGGTTTCCACTTCGGGAGCGGATTTATGCGGCACGCGCTTGGCATCACGCCACTTGGTGCGCGCCTTGACGCATTGCTTTTCCAGCTTTTCGGCGGCGAGGTGGATTGCCGTGAACAGATCGGTATCGGACCCCAGTCCGACCAACTGGTGATTGTAATAGTGGACCGTGGCTTCCGCCGTATGCGTCTTGCGCTCCAGGGAAAGCACGACGTGGGCGCCGCGCTCCTCCTTACCATCCAGCAGCTTGCCGATTTTCGCAAATCGGGCCTCAAGCTTTTTCAACTGCGCTGGAGCGAGTTCTACTTGCCTACCGGTGTACGTGATCTTCATGGAACACCTCGTTGGGGCCGGCAACATCCCCTGCTTAATTTATAACTCGAATTCCGGCGCGCCGCTTACGGCAGCACTAGTTGCGCTCGCGCCGTTGATGAGTGGACGGAATCTTCATATCCTCGCGGTATTTGGCCACGGTGCGCCGCGTGACGTTGATACCTCCATTTTGAAGCATGGCGGTGATCTGCTCGTCGGTGAGGGGCTTGGAGCGATCCTCATCTTCGATCATTTTCTTGACCCTGCGCTTCAGCAGCAAAAGCGGCGTGCCACCGCCCAACGGCCCCTGGACCGCTTCCGAGAAGAAATAGCGCAGTTCGAAGACGCCCTGTGGCGTATGCACATATTTGCCGGCCACTGCGCGGCTGACGGTGGAGGGATGCACGCCAACCTCTTCGGCCACTTCCTTGATCATCATAGGCTTCAAAGAATCCAGCCCGTGGCTGAGGAATTCGGTCTGGCGCCGCACGATGGCCTGGCAGACCTTGAGGATGGTCTGCTTGCGCTGCTCGATATTCTTCATCAGCTGGATGGCCGACGTGTAGCGCTCCCGGACGTAATCCCGGACTTCCTTGGTGGCGCCGTTCTCGCGGTCGAGCATCTTGCGGTACTGGGCGTTTAAGCGAAGCTGCGGGACGTCCTCGTCGTTCATCTGAATGATGTAATCTTCGCCATCTTTGGTGAAGAAGACGTCCGGCTCCACGACGCGCGCTCCCGCGCCGGAATAGCGTAGGCCGGGCCGGGGATTGAGGTGCTGGATCATTTGGACGGCGATCTGGATGTGCTCCAGGGGCCGCGCCAGCACCTTGGCGATTTCCTTGTACTGCCTGGTCTCCATCAGACGAAGGCAATGCGAGACCATCTGCCAGGCCACACCGCCACGCCCATTGATGCTTTCGATTTGCAACAGCAGACACTCGCGCAGGTTACGTGCGCCCACGCCAGCCGGGTCCAGCGACTGCACAGCTCGCAACCCCAGTTCCACCTGCTCCGGCGTGTGCTCGCCAATGGACGCGATTTCCTCCACGGATGCCGCCAGATACCCGTCTTCGTCCAGGTTGCCGATGATGGATTCGGCTGCGTCGCGCGCCACATCGCTGATGATGCTGACGCTTAACTGCGAGCGCAAGTAATCGCCCAATGTGACCGGCGACGAGAGGAATGTCTCGAATGAGGGCTTTTCGACTGACTCCGACGCGGGACTCTTGTAGCCGGGATCCAGATAATCGTCAAAAAAACTACCAAAATCGATCTCGTCGAAGGGGTCCGTGGCCGCTGGCGGCTCCGCCAGCGGATCGTTGACCGCGATCGTGTCATTCTCCGCCACCACCTGAGCTGCCGCCGATTCCTCGGCATCGGGGAAAAGGTTGCCGTTTATCGCGCTGCCGTTGGACCCGTCATCCACCGAGTTGGCGTCGCTCAACACAGCCGCTTCCAGGAGTTGCCTATCGGCCGGATCGTGGAGATGCTCGGCCTCCAGCAGCGGCAGAAGTTCCTCGGGTGTAATCTCTTCCCCAGGCTCGTTGGTAGATTCTTCGAGTACCGGGTTCTGGACAATCTCCTGTGAAACCATCTCTTTTAGTTCCAGCCGGTTGAGCTGGAGGATGGTGACCATCTGGACAAGTCCGGGAGTCAGAATCTGCTTCTGCGTGACCTTCAGTTGCAGTCTGGGCGACAGTAAGCTCATCTGAATTCCATTCTATCACCAGATTTACGCATTGCCTGTCCAGGCACGCGGCTTGTCTTGCAATTCGGCTGCCGTTTCGGGCGGAGCGCCTTGGCTGCCGCGGCAAGGCTACACATAAATCCGCCGTACGCGCGCGCTGATGCTGCAAAGAATGTTGTAGGAAATGGTCCCCGCCACTTTGGCGAGTTGCTGCGCGTCCAGCGAACATTCCCCCTCAGTGCCCAGCAGCGTGACTTCATCGCCAGCAGCCAGCGCCGTGGTGTGGCTGAGATCGATGGTGGTGAGGTCCATCGAAACCGTACCCAGGATGGCAGTGAGTTTGCCGTCGGCAATCACCTTCCCGCGATTCGACAGCCGGTGAAATATGCCATCCGCATACCCCGCCCCAAGGATGCCGATGCGCATGGCGCGCGGCGCGCGGAAGCTGCCGCCATAGCCCACCAGCGCGCCTTCGGGAAGTTCCTTCACGGCCAGCAGCTTGGCTTTCCAGGTGAGCGCCGGTTTGACGTCGAGCCGTTGCGGCGGGGCGTCGCCGCGCGCCGGAGAGACGTAGCCGTAGAGCGCGTGCCCGGCGCGCACCAGGGTGTGCCAGCCCTCGGTGCGGCCGTATCCGATAGCGTTGGTGCTGGAGGTGTGCAGATGCGGCGCACGGATGCCGGCCGCGCGGAGCGCTTCGCAAATGTCACGGAAGTAAGCCAACTGGGTCGCGGATTGCGGTGAAGTGTAATCCGCGGCGGAGGCTAAATGGGTCATCAGCCCTTCCAGGCGGGCGTGATGCGTATCGGCGAGTGTGGCCAGAATCTCCGCGGCGCTGGCGCGCGTGCCCAGACGGCCCATGCCGGAATCGATCTTGAGATGATAGCCGATGGGCTTCCCCGAGGCGGCGGCCAGGCGGTCCGCGTCGCGGATCTGCGCCAGGGAGTGGATGGCCGGCGTGAGATCGAATTCCACTACCGCCTCGCCTTCGTAGGCGAGAAAGCCACCCATGACCAGAATGCGCGGGCCGTGGATGCCGCCGGCGCGCAGTTGAACGCCCTCGTCCACGGAACTCACCGCCAGCCACTGGGCCCCCTCGGCGCACAGCACGCGCGCCACTTCGAGGGCGCCATGCCCGTAAGCGTCCGCTTTGACGACGCCCGCGACTTCAACCTGCGGGCCCACCACAGAGCGCACATTTTGGAAGTTGCGCGCGATCTGCTCGCGGGAGATCAGAACGTAGGATCGGAAAGGAGCGGACACTTCCTTTATTGTAAGCGGTGGGTTGGTCTCAATCCCATGGAATCAAGTTGTATATACGAACCGCTACAGCGCCGAAGGCCCACATTCCACCGTCGGCGTGCGCATGGAAACCTTGAGAAACGCTGCCAGACGGCCTCAATTAGCCAAGGCTAACTGAGCATACGGCAAATCCCCGGTGGCCCCTCGTTCGCTCTGCGACGATTCCCTCACACCGGGCTCATCCGTGAAATGTGTTCCGCCGCCGGGGCCCCCATGAATCAGTCTTTTTACCAGATCGTCGGTGGAAGAGTGAGCTTCAATAAAATCGATGCCTTGCGCCGTAATTCCACAATCGGAGTTGTCCTCCTGGTGCACGTATCCCTTTGCCCTGAGGTACCACAGTGCGAAGTTGAGGTGCTCTCGCGGGAAAGCCATGCGTTTTTCCAGGTCCAGTACGGATAACCCGGGCGTGTCTTCGTTCGAGCGGCGCCGATTATAAAGCAGCGACAGCACGCCCAGACGGCGGTTCATTTCCCCCTTGAGGCCATAGACAAAATCCTTGAGCTCGAATATCGGAAGTGGCTCCTGATCCTGGATCAGTTGGGTGTTGTCGTATTCGGCACGCTGCACCGGGTCCGCGAGCACCTGGTAAGCGCGCTTGAGAAGGAGGAATGTCTCGGTATCTCCGGTTCTCGGGTTGTCCGGATGAAATCGAGTGGCCATCATTCGAAAAACCCGGTGAACGGTCTCGATGTCCGCGTTGCGGCTAATCTGCAGGGCTTCGTAATAATCGCTGTCCAATTTCATGTGGTCCCTCTCTGTTACGAGTATGCCCAACCGTGGCGCGCCTGCGTAAGTCCCGGAGGTACCATTGCGGTAACCCCACGTCACAAAACTACTTGCTTGTCCGGAGCGGAGCAAGGTGGGATGGGTGCGGGAGGCGGCGGGCTGGCAGGGACCTCTACCAGGACCAAACCCGCCGTTCTGCATGCGGTAACCGGCAAGGCAGCATCATCCGGCCACCGGACGCTGGGCTTGCAGGAACGTCCCGCAGCCGGCGCGGACTCAGATTGCGCTGAATCAGACAACGTTCCCCGCCGCCCCATCCTTCCACCCGGACCGTCCGGCCGCGCCGTTCCACTGTATAGACGGCGCGGGCGCCAAACTCCGTGCATAGGGCGGGGAGCGACCATCCTGTGGAATCGAGCATGCGCACCACCCTGGCTATCGATCAGGATCGCGAGATTTCCGGCATCGCCATCCGCGGCCACCGCAACGTCCAGAATGTCTTCGGCCTGCCGCAGGAATGTCTTCACAATTATGCATATCGGCGCGGGACCTGGAAGTTTCTGAAAAATCTTCGGGCTTGTGTGGCGTGCTCAACCAGGACCGGCCCGGCTGCCGCAGCGGATCGCCCCTATAATCGGGCATGGGGTTTGGCGGATTGCGCGTGCTCGCGCTGGAGAGCCGGCGCGCGGCGGAAATGGAACAATTGATCCGCAAGCAGGAGGGCGAGCCGTTCGTGGCGCCTTCGATGCGGGAGATTCCGCTGGCGGAGAACCAGGAAGCATTCGCCTTCGCCGAACAACTGTTCGCCGGCGCGTTCGAGATGGTGATCCTGCTGACGGGTGTCGGCACGCGCCAGTTAAACCGTCTGCTGGCCACGCGTTTTCCCGAGGCGGCGTTCGCCCAGGCTCTGGGACGCGTGACTCTGGTGGCACGCGGGCCGAAACCCGCGGCGGCGCTGCGCGAAATGGGCCTGAAGCCGGCCATCGTGGCGCCGGAACCCAACACCTGGCGGGAACTTCTGGCGGCGACGGAAGGGCGGCCCGAGCGCCGCATTGCGGTGCAGGAATACGGCCGGCCCAGCGCAGACTTGCTGAACGGTTTGCGCGCGCGCGGCGCGGACGTGACGCCGGTCCGCGTCTACCAGTGGGATCTGCCGGAGAATATTGAACCCCTGCGCCAGGCGGCACGCCTCCTAGCGGCGGGAGCCTTCGATGTGGCGCTGTTTACCACCGCCATCCAAATGGTGCATCTGGCACGGGTGGCGCGCGAACTCGGAATCGAAGACGCCACGCTGGAAAATTTGCGCAAGTGCCAGGTCTGTTCCATCGGACCGGCCACCACCGAAGCGCTCGAGGAGTTCGGCATACATCCCATGATGGAGCCTTCCCACCCGAAGATGGGTTTTCTGGTGAAGGAGGCGGCGGAGCGCGCCAGGCAGTAGACTGGACATGTGGCGAAAAAACCATGGCCCGTGATGGTAGGCGAATACACGTCGCTTGCGTTCCTGCTACCCGTGTCGGCGCTGCTGGGCTATGGGCTCGGATACTGGCTGGACAAGCAATTCGAAACCACCTGGCTCTATATCGTGGGGCTGATCCTGGGTATCGCTGCCGGGTTTGTGCAGCTCATCCGGCAGTTGATACGGGACACGCGCGATGACGGGTGAGGGCGAGTTGGCAACCCCCGACGAATTGTGGATGGATCGCGCCATCGTGCGCATCTGGAAACTGGTGTGGGCCATTGGCGCCGGTGGGGCTATTGCGCTGCTCGTGTGGCGGGGTTGGGCGTGGGGCGCCGGATGGGTGATTGGGACGGCGGTCTCCGCACTCAACTTCCGGTGGCTCCAGCAACTGGTGGCGGGCCTCGGAGGCGAGGCAGCCAAGCCGCGCAAAGCCGTTTTCCTGGGCATGCGCTACCTGCTGTTGGGCGGCGGCGCCTATGTTATATTGAAATTCTCTGCGATCAGCTTGCTGGCCGCACTTTCGGGCCTGTTTGTATCGGTTGCGGCGGTTATTGTAGAAATCCTGCTCGAACTCACGTATGCACGAAACGGAACTGTGGATCACTAAGCTCTTCAACGAGTACCTTGCCGGCGTCGGCAACACGCTGACAGGAATTGTCGGAATGGCCCCCCAGGCACGGCCCTGGGCCAACTTCGTGACCATGCAATTGGTGGTCGCGGCGATTATCATCGTGCTGTTCGCCTTTCTGAAGCCGCGGCTCTCCGCCGACCACCCGGGAAAGCTGCAAAACACCTTCGAGCTGATCTATGACTTTTTGCGGGACCAGGCCCACGAGCAAGTGGGGCATGGCAGCCAGCAATACCTGCCGTATTTCGGAACCCTCTTCATCTTCATTCTGTTTTCCAACCTGATCGGCGTCATCCCGGGCATGGAATCGCCCACTATGGTGCCTTCGGTTCCGGCTGGTTGCGCCATCGCCACGTTTTTCTACTACAACATTGTGGGCGTTCAGGCGATCGGCATCTGGAAGTATCTGGCGCATTTCGCCGGCCCGATGCCGTTCCTGGCCCCCCTGATGATTCCGATCGAGCTGGTCAGCCACCTGGCGCGCCCGCTTTCGCTCACCATCCGCCTCTTCGCTAATATGTACGCGGGCGAGCAGGTGACCATGGTGTTTCTCAGGCTGACGTTGCTTTTGTTCCCTGCGATTTTCATGGGCCTGCACATCTTCGTTTCCATACTGCAGGCGTATATTTTTATGCTCCTGACCATGATGTATGTGGCTGGAGCGGTTGCGCACGAAGATTAATTCCGGCATTATGCCGCCCTTTCAGCGTGAGCCCGGCTGCACGAGGATGACGGGGACCACCTCCTGGGGGCGATTTCTTAGGAGAGTACGTATGACAAAAAAGATGTTGTTCCTGGTGGCGATGCTGCTGCTCGCCAGCCCGATGTTGTTCGGCCAGACGCCGGGCAACCAAACCGCCAACGGACACTGGGTCGCCATCACCGCCGGTTTCTCCATGGCGATTGCTTCCGGTATGTGCGGACTGGCTCAGGCCAAGGCCGTTGCCGCTGCCGCCGAAGGGATGGCGCGCAATCCCGCCGCTTCCGCCGCGATCCGCTTCGCCCTGCTATTGGGCCTAGTGCTAATCGAATCGCTGGCGCTCTACGTCATGGTTATCATTTTCGTTAAGGTTGCCTAATTTTCACTCCCCGGGGCGCGCGGAAGCCCGCCCCGGCTTGTTCCCTCCACGTTCTTCGAATCCCCTCACCGTACTGGTGGTGCGTCAAGTCTAGTACCTTTGTCCCATCCAGATAAAACAGTTCTATTGACCTGGAGAGCGTATAGCACCTAACATTTTAGTTATCAATACATGGAACAGCGAAGAACGTTGCGTTTCCAACTCCAGCTCCCGCTCTCCATCAGCCGCACCGGCGCCCAACGCCTGGTGCTCGCTGGTCTGACCCAGAACATCAGCTCCAGCGGAGTTCTGTTCACCGCGCAAAGACAGCCGGATCTCGGTGGGCCCATCGAGTACGTGATCGTTCTGAACAACGAAGGGCCGCAATCCATCAGCTTGCGTTGCATGGGGAAGGTTCTGCGCGCCGACCGGGTCGGTACCAGCCCGGATGAGCATGGCGCCCACTCGGATGAGGATGGTACCAATTTCCAGATCGCCGCCACGTTGGAACGGTACGAGTTCGTGCGCGGCTACGCACTGTCCGTTTAGTCTCAGCGCTTTACGCTCCCGCTTGTTTCTCAGGGCGCTTTCGTTGTAAGGTAGCAAAGAAAAGGCGAAAGCGCGCGATGAACTATTCACTTGGTTTTCCCGATCTCTCCCGGGAACTGTCGATCTCCCCCAAGCAGTCCCTGGAAGCGGTAGTGTCGTACTTTCGCTCCAAGCACCTGGAGGCGGATTCGGCAGTGCGGGCGATCCATCATCAACCTGCCGCGGAGGGCACCTTCGCCGATATCCCGGCGCTGGTGGACGGGAAGTTGCGCGCGGCGCTGGAGAAACGCGGGATTGTCCGCTTGTACTCCCACCAGGCCGACGCCTTCGACCAGATTCAGGCGGGCAAGCACGTGGTCATCGTCACCCCCACCGCCAGCGGCAAGACGCTGTGCTACAACCTGCCGGTGCTCAATCTGCTGATGCGCGACGAGGGCGCGCGCGCCATGTACCTGTTCCCCACCAAGGCGCTGGCCGAGGATCAGCTTCACGAGTTTCAGCGCGCGGTGGAGAAAATGGGCAGCGAAATCCGCGCCTTCACCTA
Organism: Candidatus Solibacter sp.; assembly: GCA_025361425.1. GTDB lineage: Bacteria > Acidobacteriota > Terriglobia > Bryobacterales > Bryobacteraceae > Solibacter. The sequence goes on from JANYAH010000320.1 coordinate 20,496, forward strand.
CGATGGCGATACCCCCCAGGACGCGCGCCGCGCCATCCGGCAGCGCGCCAACGTGGTGCTGACCAATCCCGACATGCTGCACTCTGGCATCCTGCCCCACCACACCAAATGGGCGCGCTATTTCGAGAACCTGCGCTACATCGTGATCGATGAGCTGCACTACTATCGCGGCGTGTACGGCAGCCATCTGGCCAACCTGCTGCGCCGCCTCAAGCGGATCTGCGAGTTCTACAATTCCAAGCCGCAGTTCATCTGCTGCTCGGCGACCATTGCCAACCCGCGCGAACTGGCGGAGGCCCTGACCGGCGAGCCCTTCGAACTGGTGGAGCGCAACGGAGCGCCGCGCGGCGAAAAGTTTTTCATCTTCTACAATCCGCCGGTGGTCAACCGGCAACTGGGCATCCGGCGCAGCTACATCGCCGAGACGCGGCGCATGGCGCTCAAGTTCATCGAGAACAACTTGCAGACGCTGGTCTTCGCCAACAACCGGCTGGCCACCGAGGTGCTGGTCAAGTATCTGAAGGACGCCTGCGACCGCGGTCCCGTGCCCAGCGAAACCGTGCGCGGCTATCGCGGTGGCTATCTGCCGCGCGAACGGCGCGAGATTGAACAGAGCCTGCGCGACGGCAAGATCCGCGCCGTGGTGGCCACCAATGCGCTCGAACTGGGAATCGATATCGGCTCGCTGGATGCGGTGGTGATGGCGGGCTATGCGGGCACTATCGCTTCCAGTTGGCAGCGCGCGGGACGCGCCGGGCGGCGCCTGGGAACGTCGGCGGCGGTGCTGGTGGCCTCTAGCGCGCCGCTGGATCAATACATCGTGGAGCATCCCGATTACTTCTTCGGCCGCTCGCCGGAGCACGCCTACATCAATCCGGAGAACCTGGAGATCCTGCTGGCGCATTTGAAATGCGCCGCATTCGAATTGCCCTTGCGCGACGGCGAGAAATTCGGCAAGCACGATCTCGCCGAGATCTGCCGCTTCCTCGAAGAGACCGGATTTCTCCACCACTCCGCTGGCGCCTGGCACTGGACCAGCGACACCTACCCGGCCGATGCCACCAGCCTGCGCTCCGTCACCAGCGACAATTTCATAGTGGTGGATATCACGGGTGAAGCCAAAGTGATCGCCGAGGTTTCCTTCCCCACCGCGCTCACCACGCTGCATGAGAAGGCAATCTATCTGCACGAAGCGCGCCAGTATCACGTGGAGCGCTTCGACTACGACCAGCGCAAGGCCTACGTGAAGAAGGTGGACTGCGACTACTACACCGACGCCATCGACTACACGCAAGTCAAGACGCTGCAAGAGTTCGAGGGCGACGCTCTCGGCAGTAATCCGGGGGCCGCGCGGCGCGCTCACGGCGACGTGCGTGTGAACCGCCAGATCGTGGGCTTCAAGAAAATCAAGTTCTACACCATGGAGAATGTCGGCGCCGGAAAACTCAACATGCCGGAGCAGGAGATGCACACCACGGCCTTCTGGCTGCATTTCCCGGCGGCTTTCCTGGCGCGCTTCACGGATTTTACGCCCACCGAGAAGCAAAGCGGCATCACCGGTCTGGGCAATGGGCTGCGCACGGTGGCCGCGCTCCTATTAATGTGCGATCCGCGCGACCTTGGCGTGGCGCTGAGCGAAGAGATTGCCGGCGGGTTGGAGGTTTTTGAGCCTAACCTCTATTTATATGATATGTATCCGGGCGGCGTGGGCCAGAGTGCACCGCTCTATCGCTTGGCGCCGGAGCTGCTGCGGCAGACTGCCGGTCTGCTGGAGGCCTGCGCCTGCGAAGCGGGTTGCCCGTCGTGTGTCGGTCCCACGGGCGAAACCGGCGAGCGCGGCAAACTGGTGGCCGCCCGCATTCTCGCCGAGTTGATGGGCAAGTGAATCCTGCCCCTTCCCTCCAGCTTGTCCTTGGTTTTCTCTCCGCTTTCCTATGCGCTCTCCGCGTCTCAGCGTGGAAGGGCCTGCCCGTGGAGCGCTACCGCGGCTTCAAGTGTTCCGGCAGCACCGCGAAGCCCTCCGGCGGTGGATAAAGCGTGATTAGCAGTTCGAGTCTACGCCGCAAATAGCGGCCGGGCATCTGACGCGGTCCGGTCTCGACGTCGATATCGCAACACGTGCCGTGCAGGTAGAGCGTCAAGGTGTCTTCGAACGCCTGGCGCGCGTAATCGCGAAACAGTTTGGTTTCCTTACGGACGTTGGTCTGGCGCCGCAGCAGCGCCTGCTTGAAGTGCCAGCTCTTTTCATCCACTTCCCCGTGGATTTCGGCACTCAATTCCTCGCGAATGGTACGAAAAAAACTATCCTGGACGTCCTGTGGCCAGCGTTCGGCCACTACCCCGGCCAGCGCGTTGTAGAACTGATAGTGGTAATCGGCCACCTCGATATCTTTCACGCCCAGCACTAGCACCGTCAGGTCTTCGCTTTGGCTGCGTGAACTGGGAATGTGCCGTGACTCGGTGGGGCGTTCAGAAGTCACGCAGTCCCCGCCCTTGCCGTTTCCCTTCTCCACATAGGGAGCGAGAATGATGCCCATGAGAGGCAGCGCGGCGATGATCCCCGGCGAGATCGCCGCGATCGGGTCGTGCAGGTACTGCCGCAGGTCCTCCTCCGCGATCGGCAGGGTGGCAAAATAGGAAAACTTGCCGTTCAGAGGAATCATCTCGCCGCGCGACCGCGCAGCAAGATCTTTTACGGTGGATTTGGACTGGTCTGCTTCTGTGGACATCCGTGTGGTCCGATTGTAGCAAGCCGCGACCGTAAGTACCCGTCGTGCCCTTGGTGGGGCTTGGTGGGGTGGGCTTTAGCCTGTCAATCCAAGCGAAGCCCGACGTCGTCTTCTTCTCTGCCCGGGTCAAACGGACGCCATCCAGGCCTCCGCCCGGCGTGGGCTCAAGCCCGCCCCACTTCGCTACACTTGTAGTTGGATGCACCAGAAGATCCTCGTATCGGCGGGTGAGGCATCGGGCGATCTCTACGCGGCCCTGCTGGTCGCAGAGTTGCGCCGCGTCTGGCCGGATGCCGAGTTCTTCGGTTGCACCGGCCCCCGGTTGCGCGCCGCCAAAGTGCGCACCGTGGTGGATGCCGCCAGCCTGGCCGTGGTGGGCCTGGGGGAAGTGGTCTCCCACATTCCCCGAATTTACGGCGAATACCGGAAACTCCTCGCCGCGGCGGAGCAGGAACGCCCCGCTCTGGCGATTCTGACCGATTCCCCCGATTTCCACTTGCGCGTCGCCCGCCAGTTGCACCGGCGGGGCATCCCCGTGGTCTATCTGGTGGCGCCCCAAGCCTGGGCCTGGCGCCAAGGCCGCGTCCGCGAAATGCGTCGCACCATCCGCCGCCTGCTCTGCATCTTCCCCTTTGAAGAGGAGTTTTTCGCCCGTCACGGGGTGAGCACCACCTACATCGGCCACCCCCTGGCCGGACTGGTGCGCCCCGCGCTCAGCCGGGATGAGTTTTTTAGGAAACATAGGTTGGCCCCCGAGCGTCCTTTAATTACGGTGCTGCCGGGAAGCCGCCGTGGAGAAGCAATGCGCCATCTACCGGCGCTGTTGGACGCGGTGCAGCGGATCTACCGGGAGCAGGCCGTGAACGTGGTGCTGCCGGCCTCTGTGACTACCGGGGCCGCGTTTTTTACCGGGCGCCTGGGGCGCTCGCCGATTCAGGTGATTGAAGGGGAAAGCTGGGACGCCATGGCGCATGCCGATCTCGCGCTCGCTGCAAGTGGCACGGTCACCGTGGAAGCTGCGCTTTTGGGCACCCCCATGGTTACGTTCTACAAGGTGACGGCGGCCAGTTGGCTGGCCGGTAAGTTTCTGGTGGACGTGCCATTTTATTCCATGGTGAACCTGATCGCCGGACGCGCCGTGGTGCCTGAGTTGATGCAAAGTCAGATGAACGGCCCGAATCTGGCGCGCCAGGCGCTACGCCTGCTGGCCGATGAGCCCGCCCGCGCCGAAATGAAGGCTGGGCTGGCCGATGTGCGGCAGAAGTTGGCCGGCGGCTTCGCCGCTCCGCAACGCGCGGCGCTGGCCATACAAGAGATATTGGAAGGATAAGTCACTCATGTTTCGTAATTGTACGCTCTCTCTCGTTCTCACTCTGGCGCTCAGCGCCTCCGCCGCGTGGGCGCAGGACCGCCGCTCCCGCATCGACGTGGAGCAGTACACCATCGACGCGGAGATTGCGCCGGCGACGCAATCCATCACCGCCAAGGCGAGTGTGCGCTTCGTGCCGCTGGAGGACAACATCACCTCGGCGGCCTTCGAACTCAACAACGCGCTCAACGTGTCGCGCGTGGCGGACGACAAGGGCAAGCAGATTCCGGCGTCGCGCAACCAGCAGGATTTCACCGTGCGCCTCAGTTTTGAGCAGCCGCTGGTCAAGGGCCAGGCCGTCACCATCACTTTCTACTACGACGGCAAGCTCTCGGGGCAGGAAGACTCGCCGGTCTACGGCATCAAGTTCGCCGCCATCCACCCCGACTTCACTTATTTGATGTACCCGGCGCGCTGGTTTCCCGTGAACGGCTATACCACCGACCGATTCTCGGCCGACCTGCGCGTCACCGTGCCGGTGGGCTACACCGTGCTGGGCAGCGGCAACGACAGCAAGGAGACCACGGGCGATAAGACGCGCTACCAGATCAAATTCGAGCGTTCCTCTTTTCCCGGCAGCATCGCCATCGTGAAGGGCCAGGCGGCGCGCGTGGCCAGCGAAGGCGTGACCACCTCCTTGTATTTCCGCGGTCCGGAGGCCGACATGGCGCAGCTTTACGGTGAGCAGATCGGTAAGACGATGTCGTATTTCACCGGTGTGTTCGGTCTTCCGCCCTACGCCAATCTGACCGTGGTGGAAACCGAGGAAGGCGCGCCCAACGGCTTTGCGGCGCCCGGCATGATCTTCCTGGCCCCGCGCGGTATAGGCAAGCAGGCCAACACCAAGCTGCTAGCCAATCAGGTGGCGCGGCAATGGTTTGAACAACTGGTCTCGCCCGCCACGCGCAATCATCTGTGGCTCACCAACGGGCTGGCCGCTTATGCCGAGCTGCTGTGGAGCGAGCATGAAAAAGGCCCCGCCGCCATGGAGGCGCAGTCGCGCGACGTGATGGTGGAATCGCTGACAGTGGATACCGTGCCCATCATGCAGGCGTCGCGCCTGGAAGATTATTCGCCCGAATTGTGGGCACTCACCGGCGGCAAGGGCGCCACTGTCGTCGGCATGCTGCGCTATGTAATCGGGGACGAGAAGTTCTTCAAAACGCTGAAGGCGTACACCCAACAATACGCCTGGAAGAGCGCCAATACCGAGGATTTCCGCAAGGTGGCTGAGACCATCGCCGGGCAGGACCTGGGGTACTTCTTCATCCAGTGGATTGAATCCAGCGGAGCCCCCGAGTTCAAGCTGGAATACACCATTTTTCGTACCGCCAAAGGCTTTCGCGTGATGGGAAAAATCGCCCAGGACCTGGACACCTTCCGCATGCCGGTGGACCTCAAGATTGAAACCGAAGGCAACCCCGAAGAGAAGCGCGTGGAAGTAGTGGGTACCTCCTCGGAATTCTCCGTGGATACCTTTGGCAAGCCCAAGAGCGTGGTCATCGATCCCAACAACCGTGTACTGCGGTACAGCAATCAGGTGCGCGTGGCGGTAGCCATCCGGCGCGGCGAGCAGTACGCGGAATTGAGCGAGTTCGGGGAAGCCGTTAAGCAGTACCAGAAGGCTTTGGAAACCAACCGCGCCAGTTCCCTCGCGCAGTACCGGATTGCGGAAGTGCATTTCCTGCAAAATAACTACCAGCAGGCAGCCAATTCGTTCCGCGAGGCGCTGGCGGGCGATCTCGACCCCAAGTGGACCGAGGTGTGGAGCCGCATCAATTTAGGCAAGATCTTCGATATCACCGGTCAGCGGGAACGCGCGGTCAACGAATACAATCTCGCCATCCGTACCAAAGACGATACCCAAGGCGCGCAGGAAGAGGCGGGAAAATACCTCAAGACGCCGTATGAACGTCAGAAGCGAGTCGAGCAGTAAGGAGACTTTCCCAACTCCAACCGCAAAGGTGTCCATGCCACTTATACCAAGGCTTTTCTCGGACATAGCGGCTTAACGTCTAGTACGCACGGTACTACCGATTCCTGATACACGTATTGATTTAAACATATTAGGGCCTTAAACTAAAACAGGATTTGGTGTATATGAGCCGCCAAAATGCGAAGACTCGTAACCAGACCCGGAAGGAGTTTCATGCCCACGCCTTTACGTCGAGCCCTCTTATTAGCACTTATCATAATGGGGACCCTGCCTGCGGCCACCGTTTTGACCTGTGGCTTTAACGGCGGAGCATTGTCCGGCGTCGGCTGCTATTCTTTCCCAACCTTTTCCTTTACCGAATATCTTGACTGGCAAACCGCTTACGGGGATGCCAACGGCATCCATGCCACCACCTACAATTCCGTAACCGCTGGGAGTCCGTGGATCGCGCCAGCTACCGCCAGTGGGCTCGTGGTGGGGGCCACCTTCGGTCCCGGGTATTCCGGTACCGATCTCATCTCCCGTGTGGACAACTTCGGTAAGGTCTCAATCGGTGGTGGATGGAAACTCGCCACCCTGGTGCCGGGCTATAACGCCTGGCAGACTTATGCTGGAACATTCGATACCCCGCCCAACGCCGGCACTGCTTTTCCGGGCGATCACCTACTCAGTACCTCGGGTGGTGTAGGCGCCATCGAACTCCAGTTTAACCGCGGCATTAGCGGCGCTTTGTTTCGAATCAGCACCCCTTCGAGCGGCGATGTGAACGCCACCGTGGCGGCGTACAGCATGAAGAACCCCACGGCCTTCGATAAGCCGCTCGTGAGGTATACCATCAACGCCTATGCCACTGGGGGGACCTTCGCTCCCGGTGGACCTTGCAGCACGCTTTTCGATGATAGTATTACCCCAATACCCTGCAACAACGCACCCTATATCGGCATTCAAACCGGGGCGTACAACATTCAGAGTCTGGTGATCTCCACGCCTGATGTGAACGGACTGTTCATCGACACCCTCTATTTCTCCGATGTGCTCGAGCCTGCTCCTGAACCGACTACATTCGCGTTGACGGCCATCGTTGGGATTGTAGCCGTGCTCGGCCGCCGGCAATTGCTGCGCGGCCAAAAGTCCTAGCACCGCCACTACCGCGGCCGGCCGAACTCGGGTTTCCGCTGTTGCTTGCCGCGCGCCGCGCCTAGTCTCGAAACCGGCATCTCCGCAGCCGGCGCCGCTTCCGCGCTTCCCCACCGAAACATCTGCCATCGCAGTTCCCGGTGCCATGCAATCGCCATCGGGAAAGGCACGGCATAGCTTGACACCTCCACGGCGCCGCGCAACAAAAACCGCGTCTGCCGCCTATTGGCTGGCGTTCCGCACAGCCGCGGTGCCCTCGTATCGCGGGTCTGCCGGCGTCGGCAACATCAACGGCTTCGACCGTAACCTTTCCGGCAAACCAAACGTACGTGTCATCAGTTTTGGCTCAATGTCAGGGGCCGATGATTGGTGCGATCCGCCCGGGTCGCGTGAAGGTCCAACCGATTCGACGAGACCGTTCGTGGTCAAAAGAGCATAACGGTTCGCCACGTTGGAAATCCTTCGACGAATCAGTCCGAAAATCGAGATTGCCTTCGGGCTATCAACCTACGCTGCCTGCCTACGGAGATACCACACCATTCCGATCAGCAGGATTCCAGTGAGAATCAGGACCGGAGTGGTAGCGGCCGGCGCTGGTGCCGGGGACGGGGACGGCCCCGGCGGGTCGGTGATGGCGCCGTTGCGCACCCAAAACAAATATCGGCCCACGACAGCGGTATTGAGATTATGCGGAGCCAGGGAGTTCGGGCTACCATCCAGGAACGCACCGCTCACTGCGGATCCCGGGAGTTCGAGAGAGGTATTAGCGCTTGCTGTTAGTCCGTTGGAGTAGCCGGCACGTGCCGGATTGCCGCCCAATCCGTTGACTCCGTCGTTGGCGCCTCCGGTTTCCCATTGGATCGAATCGTAGTTGTACTCCAAATCGAAATTGCCGGCGCCCAGGTCCGACCGATCGATGATCACTAGCTCAAATGTGTTCAGCTTGTTGAATTGAGCGCTGAAATAACCAACACCCGGCCATTCGACGCCAAACGCTTGGTGCCCGTCCACGGTACCGGTACCATACGTAACCACCCTCGAACCGGCGCCTCGCGTGTCCACGTCCGCGAAAAACGGGGCCAGGATCTTCATACCGGTGGTCGTCAGGGAAAAATTGATATAGGCGAGGAGCGGGCTGTCAAATGTGACGTTCCCATTGTTGTTCACGTACAGAGAGCTATACGAGGCACCGAACAGGTGGACCGGAAACCCGATCGACACGAGCCCGGAAGTGCTGTCATCACTGGCTGGTAGCGCGTTCGCCGAAAAACCAGGCAGGTTGCGTCGCGGTGCCGCGGAAGCAGGCACTGCGCTCAACGCCAATACGATGCTTACGCTCAGAAGTCTCATCTGTCGTCGATCTATCACCTACTGCCTACCTCCATTCGGATTTAGCCTTTTCAGTAATTTAGGCTTCTCGGGTATTGTACGCTTTAACACTTAAATTGGCAAATAGAGACTCGAGGCTTGTATGTCAGGTACCGATACGCTCAGTTACCGCTCTGCTTCTGTTTTCCGCTTCCCGGGTATCTTTCGTGTCGGCTACAGCCGCGGCGCTCCCACCGGCTTGGTCTACGTAACTCTTCGCGCCCGCCTCGCAAACCAAAAGTAGCTACTCCTAACCCCGGCGGCCCGACAGGCGCGCCAGCGGCTTCGCGATCGATTGGAATCGTACCAGCAGCACCACGTCCCGGTCCCTTTTGGAGTCCAGCACCATGTAACCCTGGTCAAGCATCCAATCGATGTCGCGCTCCGTCAACAGGACTTCGGCGCAGGGTTTGACACGCTTCTCGCCCTCCTCTTCGTAAACGTGCAGCGGCAACCTGTCGATCTCCGCA
>JANYAH010000302.1 GCA_025361425.1 Candidatus Solibacter sp.
TCATCACCAAGAAAACGGCCAAGGCAAAAGCAACGGCCAAACCCAAAACCAAGGCGGCGGCCTAACGGCCGCGTCGCTTTGTTTTACAAAGCGGACAGATCACGTATTTATAAAACCGGACAACTTGACTTGTTAACGACACCGGGCAGGTCTTTCTTGGTTCTTTTGCTAGTAGTTCTGCCGCCGCTCGAACCGCGCCCTTTGCGCGCTCTCCATCGGCCTTACTGCCGCCAGTCCGGCCTCCTGCCGCGCCAGCGCTGGCAGATTCCTCGCTCCCGTCATGAGCGACCTATGCCACTTAGACGGCGCACTCGCCGCGGCCCAGTTTTAGAGAGTAGGCATCGGTATCGCCCCAGTCCTGGTAGATCTCCGGGAATAGTTCGGCGGGCTTGGCCAAGTCCGCGGTGAGTTCCCGGAAGGTCTCGATCTTGTGGCGCAGGACGTAGTCGCGGAAGCTCTCGCCATCCAGGCGGTTGGCTTGGAAGTGGGCGATCACGCGCTGTACGGCTTCCGGTCCCAGGCGCGCGGGAATCGATTGCACGGCGAGGCCAAAGCGCATGATGCCCTGCTCGTCATACCCGCCGCCGAGCAGCATCTGGTAATAGGGAACCTCGCGGCCGTCGATCTTGCGGGCGTTGCCGTAGAAGCCGAAATCGGCGATCCAGTGATGCCCGCAGGCATTCGGGCAGCCGCTGGCTTTGATGGTGAGACGCCGCACGCGGGGGTCGTCATACTGCCGGACAGTCTGCTGGAGCGCAGCCCCCATGTTCATGGTCTTGGTGATGCCAAGGTTGCAGGTGTACGCCCCCGGGCAGGTGAGCACGTCTTCGATTTGTCCGGCGCCGCCGCCGCCGAGACCGAGTTCACCCAGTGCGGCGTAGACCTGCGGCAGGCGGGCCAGCGGAAGAAATGCCAGGACCACGTTCTGGTTGATCGCGGTGCGCAACAGGCCGTCGCCGGCGCTTGCGGAGAGACTGGCCAGGCCGCGCAACTGATCGCCGGTCAGGTTGCCCTGGTCGACGGTAACGGTGACGGCGGCGTACCCTGTCTGTTTCTGCTCTTTCACGTTGCTTTCGAGCCAGGCGTCGTAGGCGGCGGCACCGGAGCGGGGTTGGTCGACCACCGGGAGCAGGGCACCGTTGCCCAGCGGTTGCGGCTTAGACTCGTATCCGCCGAAGCCCTCGGGCACAATCTCGGGCCACTCGATGCCGCCGTTCTTCACGATATCGTCGTACGCTTTGGCAATCTGCTCTTTCAGCCACGCCAGGCCGCGGTTGCGCATCACGAACTTCAGCCGCGCGGTGTTCTTGTTCTTGCGGTTGCCGTACTCATTGAAGACCCGGATGACGGCTTCGCACCAGTTGAGCAAACGCTCTTCGGGGATGAACTCGTCAAACAGTTGGGCCTCCGTGGGTAGGGGTCCCAGGCCACCGCCAATGATCATGCGGAACCCGCGTTTGCCGTCGCGAATCACGGCGCGGAGACCGACATCGTTGATCGCGCCCTGGATGCAATCTTGATGGCGGCAGCCGTCGAACGCAAATTTGAATTTGCGCGGCAGGTTACCGGTGAGGTCCTTGCGGAGGAACGCGTAGGCGAGGCGCTGGGCGTAGGGCCGAACGTCAAAGATTTCGTCCCGCGCGATCCCGGCCCAGGCGCAGGCGGTCACGTTGCGGACCGTGTTATAGCACGCTTCACGGTTGGTGAGCCCGACATCGGCCAGCAGGTGCATCAGGTCTGCCACTCGGTTGAGGGGGACGAAGTGATATTGGATATTCTGCCGGGTGGTCAGGTGGCCGCGTCCTCCGCCGAACTCGTCGGCAACGCGGGCCATTTGACCCACTTGGTTGGCTGTAAGCAACCCGCCGGGGATCTTGCATCGCACCATCTGTACGCCGGCCTGACGCTGTCCGTAGATGCCGTGTTTCAGGCGAAATGGGCGAAAGTCAGCCTCAGTAATCTCCCCTGCCAGGAAGGCCATTGCCTTGGTGCGGAAAGTTTCGATTTCTTCCCGTACCGTTTTATCGTACTGATTCTCAAGCTTTTCCCGCTGAGAAAGGACTTCCTCGATACCTGTTGTCATAATCACCTACATCCGATAGGGATTAATCATCCGAATATACATAGAGATTATCCCATTTGAGCCCTGAAGCGCAACAAGAGACGGCAACGGGGCGGGCACCCTGCCAGCAGCCGAACGCCACGGCCTGGGGGCAGCAATTCATCAGCCGTTCCAGCGATGGCCCTTTGGCGCACGGCCGGCCAGCGTCCCGGGTGCCGACGCCACATGCTGCCAAAACCTCCAACTCAAAGGCTTCGTAGCCTCGCAGAGTACGGCCGGCCACGATACCATGGACTTCATGCGGTCTCTCCGCCTCGCGCTCGCCCTCTGCGCTCTCTCCGCCTTCGCCGCCGAAGCGCCCAAACTTCTCCTTCCCGACGACATACGCCCCATCAAGTACGCCGCCGATCTCACCCTCATCCCGGGCGACAAAACCTTCTCCGGCGCCATCGATATCGATATCGAGCTCGCCAAGCCCGCCTCGCTGATCTGGCTGAATGCCACCGACATCACCATCCGGCAGGCCACCATCGCCTCGCTACCCGCCGCCATCGAGCCGGGCAACAGCGATTTTGTCGGCTTGCGCTCGGCCAAAATTTTGAGCCCCGGCCCGGCGCGCATCCACGTCGTCTACCAGGGCAAGATCAGCGAAAAGAGCAGCGCGGGCATCTTCCAGGGCCTCGACGGCAAACAGCCGTACCTTTTCACTCAATTCGAAACAACCGACGCGCGCCGCGCCTTCCCCTGCTTTGATCAGCCCGGTTTCAAGACGCCCTGGCAAATTACCGTCCACGTTCCGAAAGATCACACCGCCGTCTCCAATACCTCACCCGTTTCCGAAACCGATGAGTCCAACGGGATGAAGAAAGTGGTCTTCGCGCCCTCTCGCCCGCTGCCCAGCTACCTGGTCGCCATCGCCGTAGGCCCTTTCGAATTCGTCGACGCCGGGAAGGCCGGCACTCACCGCATCCCGGTGCGCATCGTGACCCCGAAGGGCAAAGCCAACCAGGCCAAATACGCCGCGGAAGTCACCGCCACCCTCATCGATCGCCTGGAAAGCTATTTCGGAATTCCCTTCCCATTCGAAAAGTGCGACAACGTCGCCATCCCCCTGACCTTCGGCTTCGGCGCCATGGAAAACGCCGGCTTGGTCACCTATGCCCAGAACCTGATCCTCGCCGACCCCGCCATCGATACCGAACAGCGCCAGCGCACTTACGCCAGCGTGGCCGCCCACGAACTCGCCCACCAGTGGTTCGGCGATCTGGTGACCCTCGCCTGGTGGGACGACACCTGGCTCAACGAGGCCTTCGCCACCTGGACTTCCGCTAAGATCATCGCCGAATGGAAGCCCGAATGGCACTCGCGCCTCAGCGACCTCAACGGCAAGTTCGGCGCCATGGGCAAGGACAGCCTGGTCGCCGCCCGCAAAATCCGCCAGCCCATCAAGAGCAAGGACGATATCTCCAATGCCTTCGACGGCATCACCTATCAGAAGGGCGCCAGCGTCATCCGCATGTTCGAAAGCTGGGTGGGCGAGAAGAAGTTCCAGGCGGGCGTCACCGCCTATCTCAAGCGCTACAGTTACAAGAACGCGCGCGTCGGCGATTTCCTGGACGCCATCGCCGCCACCGGACAGCCGCAACTCACCCGCGCTTTCGCCACTTACCTGGAGCAGCCCGGCTTCCCATTGATCTCCGTGAACCTCAACTGCAGCGCCGCCCCCGAGCTCTCTCTCTCCCAGAAGCGTTACCTGCCTACCGGCTCCACGGGCAACGCCAAGCAGGTTTGGCAGACCCCGGTCTGCGTGCGCTACCAGACGGCCAGAGGCGACCAGAAGGAATGCTTCCTGTTGGATAAACCCGCCGCCAGGTTCCGGCTGGCCCACGCGACCTCGTGCCCCGCCAATCTCTCCGCCAATGCCGACGCGGCGGGCAACTACATCACGCGCTACGATTCCGCCCTGCTCGCCAAGCTCCTGTCCAGCGATTACCTCAATGCCGCCGAGCGCATGACCTTGCTCGACGATCTCACCTCCCTGCTCAACACCGGCGAGATCCCGCAGAGCGACGTTCTCACCGCGGCCGCCACCTTCGCCAAAGCCCCCGAACGTCAGATCGTCGGCCTGGCCCAGTCCGCGGTAAGCGCGACCAGCCGCTTCCTCCCCGCCAACCTGTTGCCCAACTACGCGCGGTTCGTACAAAAGACGTTCGGCGCCCGCGCCCAGCAGCTTGGCTGGTCTTCCAAACCCGGCGAAGACTCCGATATTGAGCTCCAGCGCGCCGGCATCGTGCCCTTCGTCGCCGCACAGGGCGATGGCACGGCGCTCCGCGAGCAAGCCCGCCGCCTCACCGCCGAGTGGCTGAAGACGCGTAAAGGCATCGACGCCATCATGGTGAATCCGGTGCTCACCACCGCCGCCCAATTCGGCGACCGCGCACTGTTCGACACCATGACTGCCGAACTCAAAAAGACCACCGACCGGCAACAGCGCAGCCGCATCCTCGGCGCCATGGCATCATTCCGCGATCCCGCCATCGCCCGGGCAGCCATGGACATGGTGATCCACTCCGAAATTGACATCCGCGAATCGCTCTACCTGCTGCTCGGCCCTCCCAGCGCGCGGGAAACTGAGAAGCTCCCCTTCGAATTCGTCAAGGCCAATTACGACGAACTCCTCAAGCACCTGCCCACCGGTGGCGGCTTCGATGCCGGAGCCATGCTCCCCCGCGTCGCCAGTAACGCCTGCGACCAGGCGTCGCGCCAGGAGTTCGTCGGGTTCTTCGCAGAGCGCTCCAAGAAGTTTACCGGCGGCGCTCACAGTTACGACCAAGTGCTGGAGACCATCCGCCTCTGCGAAGCCCAGAAGTCTGCCCGCGCCGCCGATATCGCCGCGTTTTTCGCCAAACAGTAGCGCGGCGTGCTGGGATAGACGGCCGGCTTTTGTCGTCTGTCAACCAGCCGTGCAATGGCGAGAATTGACGGACCACGCAAGGCGATGCTCTGTCCCATCTGGTGCTTTGCGTGCGTATCGCTTTTGCGAGAAACCGTTTTCCAACATGCCACTGCTAAACTGAAGTTAGCCCATGATTCAAACGCTATTCGGCAGTGTCGAGCAGGAACCCAGCCTGCTGGAAAAGCTCAAGAGCGGTGTGCAGAAGACGCGCGCCGGATTGGTCACCGCGCTCGAAGACGCCCTGCAAGGTAAGAAGCAGATCGATGCCGATCTGCTCGATGAACTGGAGTCCACCCTCATCTCCGCCGATATCGGCGTAAGCACCACCGGCGAAATCCTGGAAAGCATCCGCCAGCGCGTCGCCCGCCACCAGCTCGCCGACGCCGCCGAGTTGAAGAACCTTATCCGCGAACACCTGCTCGAAATCCTTCAGGCCAGCGAACGCGCCCCGGCGCGCGTCGCCGAGCCGCCGGCCGTCGTCCTCGTAGTGGGCGTCAACGGCTCCGGAAAGACCACCACCATCGGCAAACTCGCTATGCGCTTTAAGCATGAGCAGCGCTCCGTGCTGCTCTGCGCCGCCGATACCTTCCGCGCCGCCGCCATCGAGCAACTGGAAATTTGGGGACAGCGCACCGATACCCAGGTGATTCGCCAAAGCGCCGGCAGCGACCCCAGCGCCGTCCTGTTCGATGCCGTCACCGCCGCCAAAGCTCGCAAGGTGGATTACGTCATCGTCGATACCGCCGGCCGTCTACAGACCAAGGAACATCTCATGCTGGAGTTGCAGAAGATGAGCCGCACCGCCAGTAAAGTCATCCCCGGCGCACCCCACGAAGTGCTGCTCGTGCTCGACGCCACAACCGGCCAGAATGGCCTCGAACAAGCCCGCAAATTCACCGAGAGCTCTGGCGTCACCGGCATCGTACTTACCAAGTTGGACGGCACCGCCAAGGGCGGCATCGTAGTCGCCATCGCCCGCGAGTTGAACCTCCCCATTCGCTACATCGGCGTCGGCGAGAAGATAGAAGATCTACTGCCCTTCGACTCCGAAAAATTCATCGAATCGCTTTTCGAACCATGACCTCTCAATACATGCGTGAAGCGCTAGACCTGGCGCGCAAGGGCCGCTCGTTGGCCAGTCCTAATCCGCTCGTGGGGGCAATCCTGGTGCGCGAAGGTGAAGTTGTGGGCCGCGGCTTCCACACTTACGCCGGGCTCCATCACGCTGAGATTATCGCCCTGACGCAGGCCGGTGAGAAGGCGCGCGGCGCCACCCTCTATCTCAATCTGGAACCCTGCGCGCACCGGGGCCGCACTCCGCCCTGCGTTGACGCGCTCATTCAGGCCGGCGTGGCGCGCGTGGTCGCCTCCGTCACGGACCCCAACCCACTGGTCGCCGGACAGGGCTTTGCCAAGCTCCGCCAGGCCGGCATCGAAGTCGAGATCCCCGCGGAGTTCGCCGCCGAAGCCGAAAAGCTCAACGAGCCCTTCCTCCACTTCATGCGCACCGGCCGCCCCCTGGTGACGCTCAAGACCGCCATCACGCTGGACGGCAAGATCTCCGCCCCCGACGACAATCGCGGCTGGATCACCAGCGAGCGCGCGCGTGCCCATGTGCAGGAAATCCGTCACGATAGCGACGCCATCCTCACTGGCATCGGTACCGTGCTGGCCGACGATTGCCTGCTCAGCGACCGCACCGGCCATGCGCGCTCCCGCCCTCTCTTCCGCATCGTGATGGATTCCCTGCTCCGCCTGCCGCTGGATTCGAAAATGGTGCGCAGCGCCTCTGGCGATGTGCTCGTCGTCGCCACCAGCGCTGCCTCCGCCGAACGCCGCAAGCTGCTCGAAGCGCGCGGCATTCAGGTGCTCGTGTTCGATGGGCCCGGCGGGCGCACCGACCTGCGCAGCATCGTCTATTGGCTGGGCCGCCAGCGCTATCTTTCGCTCATGATCGAGGCCGGCAGCAAGCTCAACTGGAGCGCGCTGGAATCTGGCGTGGTGGATCGCATTTTCTTCTACTACGGCCCCAAAATTTTGGGTGGACTGGAAGCCCTCCCCCTCGCCGGCGGCATCGGGCGGCGCCGCCGTTCGGACGCCATTCGCATCCACAACATCACCATCCATCCCATTCCGCCTGACGAATTCGCCGTCGAAGGATACCTTGATGTTCACCGGAATTATTGAGGAACTCGGCACCGTCGCTGCCATAGGCGACACCACAGGCTGCACCACAGGCGATACTCCCGGGTCGCGTCTCTCCATCCGTTGCTCCACCGTCCTCGGCGACGCCGCCGTGGGCGCCAGCATCGCCGTCAACGGCGTCTGTCTCACGGTCGCCGAACTGCGCCCCGATTCGTTCTCCGCCGACCTTGCCCCGGAGACGCTGAAGCGCAGCAACCTGGGCGATCTGCGCGCCGGCTCGCGCGTCAACCTGGAACGCCCGCTCTCCCCCAGCGGCCGTCTGAATGGCCACATCGTCCAGGGCCACGTCGATGGCACCGGCGAATTCCTCGCCCTGGATGCCCTCGGCGAAGACAACTGGTGGCTGCGCATTCGCATCCCGGACGTTCTCGATCCCTACCTGGTATTCAAGGGCTCCATCGCCATCGACGGCATCAGCCTCACCGTCGCCTCCATGGAAAGCGGCGTGCTCAGTGCGACCATCATTCCACACACCTTCCGCAATACCACGCTAGGCGGATACCGCCCCGGTGCGCGCGTCAATCTGGAGTGCGACATCCTCGCCAAACACGTGGAAAAACTCCTGCGCCGCCTGGACCTGAAACAGCCCCTCACCGAAGACAAGCTCCGCGACCAGGGCTACTGAAAGTGAGACACGCCTCCTGGCCGGCCTCCTGGCCTACGTCTTCAGCTCCGCCACAATCTCCGCCGCGATCTTGCGCGCCTGCACCAGTTCCCCCGGCGCCAGGCTGATCGCACCCACCCGCGCGTGACCGCCGCCCCCGTAACGCTCGCAGATGGATGCCAGATTGTGCTTCGGTTCCACCGGCGTCCAGGGGTTCGACCCCACGGAGATCTTCGTGCGGAAACTCGACGGACTCACCGATACCGTGTAGGTCGATGCCGGAAACAAGTAGTATGGGATGAACTTGTTGTACCCTTCGACGTCGTCGCCCGCCAGGTCGAAGAACACCACGCCGTCGTCCTGCCGCGCGCGGCGCTGGATCAAATCGATCAATTCCACGTGCCGCTGGTAGAGCGGCGCGTAGAGCGACTGGATCTCCGGCTCCATCAGGATCTCCGCCAGTTGGCGGCGCTGCATCCAGCCGATGATCTTCTGCACGATGCCGCTGCCTTTGGCGGCTTCAATCACCAGCGTCAACTTCATCGCCGGCGCCCCCAGTTCCACCGCCGTCTTGGCGTCCGGATACTGCGCCCCGTCGATGATCAGCGACCAGTGGACCAGGTCGTCCAGGTCCGGCGCGTGGAAGCCGAAGCGCTCGGCGGCCACCCGGCAGATGAACGCCGTGCAGGATTTGTAGCTCGCGTCATAGAGCTTCCGGCCGCTGGTATCCCGGCGGAAATGCTCCTGGTCTGCGGCGTTGAGGAACGCGCTCTGGTGATGGTCGAACCACCAGGTCAGCTTTGGGTCGCTGGAGTATTTGAAGTCCACGATGGCGTTTTCGTCGCCATCGAACAGCGCCGATTCGAAAAGCTGCGACGCCTTGTGGGCCATCCCCGTATAGCGGAACTCCGTATCCGGGTGAACCGCGCCCGCGATGAATCGGCTGAAGTAGGCAGCGGAAGCCGCCCCGTCAAAACAGTGATCGTGATAAAGCACCCGTGTGAGCATGTGGTTTCAAACTGAGGAAAACCTTTCAGCTTGCCTGAATTGGAGAAGAAATGCAACTGTATGTTATGCGCGAGATCCCAACCTGGGACCGGTATTACCTCGATATCTGCAAAGTGGTGGCCGCCCGCAGTAAGGATCCGAACACCCAAATCGGCTGCGTGATCATCGGCCCTAACCACGAAATCCGCTCCACCGGCTATAATTCCTTCCCGCGCGGCATCCGCGACGATGTGCCCGAACGCCTGGTGCGCCCCACTAAATACCTCTGGATTGAGCATGCGGAACGCAACGCCATCTGCAATGCCGCGCGCGCCGGCACCGCCACCCAAGGCTGCACCATCTACGTGGACATCATGCCCTGCATGGACTGCGCCCGCGCCGTCGTGCAGGCCGGCATCATCCAGGTGGTGATTTCCGCCGAACGCATGGCCCAGTATTCCAGTGACTATTATAACGACCACTTCGGAATGGTCGAAGTTTTGTTCGGCGAAGCCAAGGTCGGCATCCGCGGCGTATAGTGGCGCTGCACCGGCGTCTATCTTTTAGGACCAGCCGGTACCGTATCCGCGCGCGTCATGGAATTGGCCGGAGAAGTTCCGCCCACAGGCCGGTAGAAACGGTGCCTGCATGCACGGCAGCGGAACGGCTCCTTGCGGTACAGTGTCATGCACCAATCCAGGAGCCCTCGCGACTGTGAATGCCGGACGTCGCCGCCCCAGCATCTTGGACATCGGTATTTATAACCTGAACTCAACCTTCCCTCGCTCTGATGCGAGGTTACCACTGTGCGGCGGAATGCGCTGTACTATCCCGAACACACCTTTTCCATGTCCTCGGGCTCGCCGAATTTGACTCCACTAAGCGCCGGATCGATGTTGCGCAGCAAGCCGGTAAGCACGCCGCCCACGCCTACCTCCACGTAGCGCGCCACACCCTGCCCCGTTAGATAGCGGATGGTCTCCAACCAGCGTACCGGGTTCGGCACCTGTTGATAGACCCCCTCGCGCGCCTCCGCGCCCGACCGGATTTCGCGGGCCTGCCAGTTGTTCACCAGCGGACACGCCAGATCGCGAAACTCCGTGGCGTCCAGGTCCGCGCGCAAGCGTTCCTGCGCGGGCACCATCAGCGCACAGTGGAAGGGGGCGCTCACCGGCAGCAGCACCGCGCGGCGCGCACCCGCCGCCTTGGCAAGTGCCGCCGTCCGGTTCACGGCGCCCGCGTGTCCCGCAATCACCACCTGGTCCGGCGAGTTCAGGTTGGCCGCGCTGACCACTTCCCCCTGCGCCGCCTCGGCCAGCAGCGCATCCAGTTTGCCCTCCGGCAGCTTGAGTATCGCTGCCATCGCGCCCACGCCCGGCGGCACCGCGATCTGCATGTACTGCCCGCGCTTGCGCACCAGCCGCACCGCATCGGCAAACCGCAGGCTGCCCGCGGCCACCAGCGCCGAGTACTCGCCCAGGCTGTGCCCGGCGACGTAATCCGGCGCCATGCCCTCCGCTCGCAGCACTTCGAACGCCGCTATCGAAACCGTCAGCAGGGCCGGCTGCGTGTTCTCGGTCAACTTCAGTTGATCGTCCGGACCTGCAAAGCACAATTGGGAAATCGCGAAGCCCAGCGCCTCATCGGCCTCCTCAAATACGCGTCGCGCGGCGGCATGCGTGTCGGCAAGGGCCTTGCCCATTCCAGCAGCTTGAGAGCCCTGGCCCGGAAACAGAAAAGCAGTTTTGGGTGTCAAACAAAATTATAGCGGGAAGCCGCGAGTTCACCAACGGGCGGAGTCTCGATCGCGCGAATTCCAGGTTCCCTTCACGCACAATGGCATAATGAAATTGGAGGCTGATCGTGGCCACGTTGACATTGCCAGAGTCCATATCCTTAGAGAACGAAAAGAACCCATGGCTCGCCGCCGCCGCGCGCTTTGAGGATGCCGCTACGCGGCTCAATCTCGACGACGGTATGCGTAAGGTGCTCGGCACTTCCGCCAGGGAACTCACGGTCCACATCCCGGTTCAACTCGACGATGGACGCATCGAAGTCTTCACCGGCTACCGCGTGCAGCACTCGATTGCGCGCGGTCCAGCGAAAGGCGGCATCCGCTTCGCTCCCGATGTCACGCTCGACGAAGTGCGTGCGCTGGCCTCCTGGATGACCTGGAAGTGCGCGGTCGTCAACATTCCTTTCGGCGGCGGCAAAGGCGGTGTCATCTGCGATCCCCACATCCTTTCCGACACGGAACTGGAGAAGATCACCCGCCGCTACACCGCCGAAATCATCGATTTTATCGGACCCGAACGCGATGTCGCCGCGCCCGACGTCAATACCAATGAGAAGGTGAGGGCCTGGATCATGGACACCTACTCCATGCACGCGCGCCACACCGTCACCGCTATCGTCACCGGCAAACCCATGGCGCTCGGCGGCTCCAAGGGCCGCCCCGAGGCCACTGGGCGTGGCTGCATGATGGTCATCCTCAAAGCGCTCAAGCTCATGAATAAGCGCCCCGAGGACACCACGGTCGTGGTCCAGGGTTTCGGCAATGTCGGCGGTATGGCGGCCAAGTTGATGAGCGCCATGGGATTCAAAATCATTGCCATGGTGGAGTACGATGGCGCGGTCTTTAACCCCAACGGCCTCGATATCGCGGCCCTCCAGCAGTACCGCAAGGAGACCGGCTCCATTACGGGCTTCCCTCGAGGCGAGGATATGGATAAGGACGACGCCATGTTCCTGAAGTGCGATGTCCTCCTCCCCGCCGCCACTGAGAACGTCCTCACCTCGCGGAACGCCCACCGCGTGCGCTGCAAAATTCTCTGCGAGGGCGCCAACGGCCCCACCACCCCGCTGGCCGACCTGGTCCTCGCCGACCAAAAGGTCTTCGTCATTCCCGATATCCTGGCCAACGCCGGCGGCGTCACCGTGTCCTACTTCGAGTGGGTGCAAGATCGCCAGGGCTTCTTCTGGAACGAACAACTGGTCAACGAGCGCCTCCAGGAGATCATGGAAGAGAGCTTTGACGCGGTCGTGGAGTACGCCATCGGCCACCAGGTCAACAATCGGACCGCCGCCTACATGCTGGCCCTGGACCGCGTAGCCTTGGCCATCAAACTCCGCGGCATCTACGCCTAGCGTAGTATGCCGATTCAGAATTTCATTGACGTTGTGGGGCGGACCCCCTGGTCCGCGGCCGACGCCCCCTTCGGCCTGCTTGCGTCTTGCGAGATGCCGATGCCGTTGTTCTGGCAGCGGGACGGGGGCATCCCGCGCGGACCAGAGGGTCCGCCCCACAATCCATGAGTGACGCATCCACGCCGCTCATGCGCCAGTACAACGGCATCAAGCAGCAGGTCCCCAATGCCCTGCTGATGTTCCGGCTCGGCGATTTTTACGAGCTCTTCTTCGAGGACGCCGTCGTCGCCGCGCGCGAACTCGAAATCACCCTCACCTCGCGCAACAAGGAAAAGGGCGACGCCATCCCCATGTGCGGTGTCCCCTTCCATGCCGCCGAGGGCTACATCGCGCGCCTCATCCAAAAGGGATACCGCGTCGCCGTCTGCGACCAGGTGGAGGACCCCAAATCCGCCAAGGGCCTCGTCAAGCGCGAGATCGTGCGCGTCGTCACCCCCGGCACTGCCATGGACGCCACCCTGGTGCGCTCCCGCGAGAACAACTTCCTCGCCGCTGTCTGTTCCAATGCCGCCCGCGCCGGTTCCGGCGATGCCGTGCGCTCCGCCGTGGCCCACGTCGATATCTCTACCGGCGAGTTCAAGGTCACCGACATGGAGCCCGCCGAAGTGGCCGGCGCGCTGGAACAACTGGGCGCGCGCGAAGTCCTCTTCCCCACCGGCCTGCCCCTCCTCATCGGCCAGGAACGCGGCGACCCCCGCTTCGTGCGCACCGAACTCGAAGATTGGGTCTTCACCCACGATTACGCCGACCGCACCCTGCGCGATCACTTCAAACTGCTCTCCCTCGATGGCTGCGGCCTCGCTGGTCGCCCCGCCGCCGTCGGCGCCGCCGGTGCCATCCTCCACTACCTGCGAGACACCCAGCGCGCCGCGCTCGACCATCTCGACCGCCCCGCCTACTACGACCGCGCCGATTCCATGGTGCTCGACGCCGTCACCGTGCGCAATCTGGAATTGCTCGAGCCCATCTTCGCCGCCGGTGCCGGCCTCTCCTCATCCCAGCTCACCGTCCTCGGCGTGCTCGATCAAACCCTTACCCCCATGGGCGGCCGTCTCCTGCGCCAGCGCCTCCTCCGCCCCTCCATGGACCGCGCCGAAATCGAACAGCGCCTCGAGGCCGTCGGCGAACTTCTCCAGCAAACCATCCTGCGCGCCGAATTGCGCAAGCAACTCGACTCCATCCTCGATCTGGAACGCCTGCTCGCCAGGGTCACCCTCGGCTCGGCCAGCCCGCGCGACCTGCTCGCCCTGGGCCGCTCGCTCGAAAAAATCCCCGCCCTCAAACGCTGTTTCGATACACAACAGACCGCCCGCCTGCGCAACCTTCATCTCCGCCTCGACGAACTCTCCGACGTCGCCAACCTCATTCTGGAGGCCATCGCCGATGAGCCGCCGCTCAACCTGGTGGATGGCGGCACCATCCGCGCCGGTTATCATCCCGAACTCGACGAACTCCGCGACCTCAGCCAGCACGGCAAGCGGTACATCGCCCAAATCGAGACCCGGGAGCGCCAGCGCACCGGCATCGGCTCGCTCAAGGTGCGCTTCAATAACGTCTTCGGCTACTACATAGAAATCACCCGCGCCAATCGCCATCTGGCGCCCGCCGACTACGAACGTAAGCAGACCCTGGCCAACGCCGAACGCTTCACCACCCCCGAATTGAAGGATTATGAGCGCAAGGTGCTCGACGCCGAGGACAAGACGCTCACCCTCGAAAAGGAACTCTTCGCCGACGTCCGCAAACGCGCCGCCGGGCACGCCCAACGCATCCGCGCCACCGCCGCCGCCGTCGCCGAACTTGACGTCTCCGCCTCGCTTGCCCAGGTCGCCGCTGAAAACCGCTACCAGCGCCCCTCCTTCTCTGATTCCGGCGAGATGCGCATCCTCGCCGGTCGCCATCCCGTCATCGAGCGCCTCACCGAACAAGAGGCCGGACGCTTCATACCCAACGATCTCTACCTCAACGATTCCACCAGCCTCATCGCCATCATCACCGGCCCCAACATGGGCGGCAAGAGCACCTACCTGCGCCAGGCCGCCATCATCGCCATCCTGGCGCAGACAGGCTCTTTCGTCCCCGCCGAATCTGCCACTCTGCCGGTGATAGACCGCATCTTCACGCGCATCGGCGCGTCCGATAACCTGGCGCGCGGCCGCTCCACCTTTATGGTGGAGATGACCGAAACCGCCGTCATCCTGAACACCGCCACCGCCCGCAGCTTCATCGTGCTCGACGAAATCGGCCGCGGCACCGCCACCTACGACGGTCTCGCCCTGGCCTGGAGCGTGGTGGAGCACATTCACGCCCGCTGTCGCGCCAAAACGCTGTTCGCCACCCACTATCACGAGCTCACCCAGCTCGCCGAACAGCTCACCGGCGTGCGCAATCTCATGGTCAGCGTCAAAGAGGCCGGCGACCACATCATCTTCCTCCGCAAGGTCGAACCCGGTAAGGCAGATCGCAGTTACGGCATCGAGGTGGCGCGTCTCGCCGGCCTGCCCCTCACCGTGATCGAACGCGCCCGCGAAGTCCTCAAGCTCCACGAGCGCACCGAACACGTGGTCAGTGAGGAACTGGTCAAGGCCGAGGACCACGGCCCCGTGCAGATCCAAATGTTCGAACCCGTGGGCAACGGCATCGCCGAGCGCATACGCGGCCTCAACCTGGATGAACTGCGCCCCATCGAGGCCCTGCAACTGCTCAGCGAGTTACAGAAGGAGTTGAAGCGATCGTGAGAGTGGCTGGAGTTATGAGCGGTACCTCGCTGGACGGCATTGATGTTGCCATCGTCGAGATTCGCGGGCGCGGCGTCGAGACCATCGGCTTTCTTTCGACCACGTATCCCGCCGCCGTCCGTACGGCCATTATGGGCGTCTCCAACTGCCCCACCCACACGGCCGCTATCTCACGCCTCAATTTCCAGCTTGCCGAACTCTACGCGCGCGCCGTCCTGGCCGCCGTCAAGCGCCACGGTCCGGTAGAACTAATCGGCTGCCACGGCCAAACCATCTTTCATGAAGGGAGTTCCAATACCTTGCAGATCGGCGAGCCGGCCATCCTGGCCGAGCGCACCGGCGTCCCCGTGGTGTCCAATTTCCGAGCCCGCGATATCGCTGCCGGCGGCCAGGGAGCGCCCCTGGTACCGTTCGTGGATTACCTGCTCTTCCGCCACCCGCGCCGCACCCGCATCGCACTCAACATCGGAGGCATTGCCAACATCACCGTGCTCCCGGCGGCCTGCTCTCCGCAAGAGGTCGTGGCCTTCGATACGGGCCCCGGCAACATGGTGATTGATGCGCTCGCGCGCGAATTCTCCTGCGGCAAGCTGAACTGCGATCGCGGGGGCAGAATCGCCGCATCTGGAAACGTCAATAGGGCGCTGCTTGGTGATCTGCTGCGCGACCCGTACTATCGCCGCAAGCCGCCCAAGAGTGCCGGCCGTGAGCAATACGGTGTCGAGTTTATCGCCCGCCTCCGGCAGTCCGCTGCGCCGCTGCGCGATCTGGTCGCCACCGCCACCGTGCTTACAGCCGCCACCATTGCCATCGCCGTGCAGCGCGCCGTAGCCGGGCCCGCCGACCTCATCGCCAGTGGCGGCGGTACTCACAATCCCCAAATCATGGCCCACCTCGCTGGCTTCCTGCCCGGCGTCGATATCTCCACCTCCACCGATCACGGCATCGACGTCGATGCCAAGGAGGCCATCGCGTTCGCCGTCCTGGCGCATCGTACATGGCGCCACAAGCCGTCGAACCTGCCTTCGGCTACCGGCGCCAGACGAGCCGTGGTGTTGGGAAGTCTTACCCCTTGAAACCTACTGAAAACTCGCTTGCGCTTGCCGCGGCGCGGCCGGCTCAGCCATAGGCTCCCCGATGCGCATCGATTTCCAGTCGTAAGCGAACTCTTTGCCGCAATCCAGGCAAGCCACGTAAGTGCCGTTGCGTGAGCCTGCTACGGCCAAAGGACCAGCATAACTGCGCTTCGGAGTGATGGGAAAAGTGGTCTTCTGGTGACCGCACCCGAATAACGAATTCATCATCGCGTGAAACATTGTGCGCTCCCTCCACCGAATTGGATACACTGCATCGCTCCGGAGTTTCATGAAGCCCTTGTAACATAGTACTGGGCCTGTGCATCTCAGCACTTAAGTCGAGATGCTGGAAGCGATGGAATTGGCGATCAGGTGCCCGTGAAAACGTCCGTTTTCGATGAAGATCTCGTTGGTGTGCATGCCCGCCACAATCACGCCGGCCAGATAAACGCCCGGCCGCGTGCTCTCGAGCGTCTCCGGATTGGTGCGCGGGCGCTGTGTGTCCGGCTCCAGCGAGATTCCCGTGGCATTCAGGAATTTCAAGTCGGGCTGGTACCCCACCAGCGCGAACACGAAATCGTTGGCTATGGTAATCTCCCCTTCGGGTGTCGCCACCTGGATGGAAGCCCGCTCAACCCGCGCCACCTTCGAATGAAAGTAGGCCGCGATCTCGCCGCTCTTAATGCGATTCTCGATATTCGGCTTGATCCAGTATTTCACCGAATCCGAGATCCCCGGCCCCCGATGAATCAAGGTCACTCGCGCGCCCGTCCAGTACAGTTCCAGCGCTGCGATGGCCGCCGAGTTCTTGGCGCCGATCACCGCCACATCATGGTTGTAATACGGGTGCGCCTCTTTATAATAGTGCAGCACCTTGTCTAACTCTTCGCCCGGCACATTCAGTAAATTGGGAACATCGTAGTAACCCGTGGAGAGCACGATCTTACGCGCCCGGTACACGTGGTTGCACCCCAGGCGATCCGTCGTCGCTACCTCGAAGGCGTTATCTTCCCCGGAGATTCCATCCACCTTTTCGTACTGGTGGATATTCAAGCGATAGTGCTCGGCCACTTTGCGGTAGTACTTCAATGCCTCGGTGCGATTGGGTTTCTCATTCAGACTCGTCATCGGAATGTTGCCGATTTCCAGCAGCTCCGGCGTCGTGAAAAAGGACATATTGGTGGGATAGTGATAGATCGAATTCACCACGCACCCCTTCTCGATCAGAACCGTCTTAACCCCGCGCTGCTGGAGTTCGATCCCGCACGCCAGCCCCGTCGGTCCCGCCCCAACCACCACCGCATCAAAC
>JANYAH010000358.1 GCA_025361425.1 Candidatus Solibacter sp.
CAGGACTGAAATGCCCTGGTCATCAATGAGGAACGGGTACTCGTTGGTGCCGTGGGTGGATCCGCGGTACTTGACGATGCGCAGGCGGCGAGTGGAGATCTCCTCCCGGATACGATGGTCCAGCAGGATCACGCAGTCTGAAACGAACTCCTCTATGCCGTGGCGGGTCAGCCTGTCGGGCTGGTCGCGCTCGGCGGTAATGACGGTGGTCAATCCTTTTTGCTTGAGCCAGTTGAACAGGCGGCGGATTTCGGAGCGCACGATCCCTGCGTTGGGCAATTCGCCGAAGAGCGCTTCAAGGGTGTCCAGTACGACTCGCTGCGCCCCCACCCTCTGGACTGCGTCGGCAATTCGAATGAAGAGGCCCTCGAGGTCATACTCGCCGGTTTCGCCAAACTCGCTTCGCGTGATGGACACGTGGTCCACGAACAGTTTCTTCTCCGCCACCAACCGGTCCAGGTCGAACCCCAGAGACGCGACATTCTTGGTGAGGTCCGGGATGGATTCCTCGAACGACATGAAGACGCCGGCTTCGCCGAATTGGGTCGCGCCGCGGACCAGGAACTCCAGTCCGAAGAGTGTCTTTCCGGAACCGGCGCCTCCACTGACAAGAGTGGGGCGGCCGCGGGGCAAGCCTCCGCCGGTGATTTCGTCCAAACCCTGGATGCCGGTGGATGCTTTCGGCAGCGTCTTGGGAGATGGCTGGCTTGTTTTCTTCTTCGGTGCCATTTGTTTTATCCTTGCCCCGGGCGATCTACGGCGCGTTGGCAGGGGCGGCGACATCTCCCCGCCTAGCGGGTCGCCCTTAGTAGAAGGGGGCTACTTGGTACCTTCATCAAAAGACTGCTTCCCTACAGTAGCAGCTTATATTCTTTACTTCGATAGCGGGAGGGCCAGTTCCGTTTCTCATACAAGATGAGCCTGGAGGGGAGGGCCGGCATGCTTGCACCGGCGCGGATTCTTTCGGAATGCCATTTTACTTTAGCCGCGGGTCATCTGCTGTGAGGCCGCTGTTTTACAATAGACGTTTAGAGCCGATTATGGAATTCCTTGCCACCAGCCTGCTGGAGCTGATCATCCAGACATCCACCAACCTTCCTCCCGATGTCCGCGCGGCGATGTCGATTGCCGCGAACCAGGAGACGCCGGGGACGCAGTCCTCACAAGCGCTCGATATCATCCTCTCCAATGTCGATATGGCGGTGGAAGATGAAGGACCGATCTGCCAGGACACGGGGATGCCGACGTTCGTGGTACACACGCCGGTAGGGGTGAACCAGATCCACATTAGGAAGGCGATTGAGGTAGCGGTGGCGGAGGCGACGAGGCTGGGCAAGCTGCGGCCCAATTCGGTGGATTCGCTGACCGGAAAGAACAGCGGCAACAACCTGGGCGAAGAGACGCCGGTGGTGCACTTCGAGCAGTGGGAGCAGGACGAGATCGAGGTGAAGCTGATTCTTAAGGGCGGCGGCTGCGAGAACAAGAATATTCAATACTCGGTGCCGTGCAATCTGGACCACCTGGGCCGCGCGGACCGCAATCTGGAAGGCGTTCGCAAGTGCATTCTGCATGCGGTGTGGCAGGCGCAGGGGCAGGGCTGTGCGCCGGGCGCGCTGGGCGTGTGCATCGGCAGCGACCGCGCGCACGGGTACGACTTGGCGAAGGGGCAGCTATTCCGCACGCTGGACGATGTGAATTTGAATCCGGAACTGGCGAAGTTGGAAGCGGAGATTCTGGAAGAGGCGAACCGGCTGGGCGTGGGCGCGATGGGTTTCGGCGGGAAGGCAAGCCTGATTGGCTGCAAGATCACGGCGGCGAACCGGCTGCCGGCGAGCTTCTTCGTGAGCGTGGCTTACGATTGCTGGGCGTTCCGCCGGCTGGGCGTGCGACTGGATGGGGCGACGGGGGCGATCACGAGCTGGCTGTACCGCGATCCGGAGCGGGTGGTGGAGAAGATGGCGCGCGGCGAGGGTTTCCCGCTGAGCGGCCGCGAAGTGGTGCTGACGCCGCCGCTGACGGAAGCGCAGATGCGCGCGCTGAAGGTGGGTGACGTGGTGCTGATCTCTGGCGAGATGTTCACCGGGCGGGACAACGTACACGCGTACCTGATGAAGAACGCGCCGCCGGTGGATCTGAACGGCGCGGTGCTTTACCATTGCGGTCCGGTGATGCTGCAGGAAGGCAGCGAGTGGAAGGTGAAGGCGGCGGGTCCGACGACGAGCATCCGCGAAGAGCCGTACCAGGCGGACGTGATCAAGCGGTACGGGGTGCGGGCGGTGATCGGCAAGGGCGGGATGGGCAAGAAGACGCTGGACGCGCTGCAGGAGTTCGGCGCGGTATACCTGAACGCCATCGGCGGCGCGGCGCAGTATTACGCGCGGACGGTGGAGAAGGTGGTGGGCGTGAGCTTGCTGGAATTCGGGATCCCGGAAGCGATGTGGCATCTGCGGGTGAAAGGCTTCGCGGCGATCGTGACGATGGATGCGCACGGCAACAGTTTGCACGCCGATGTGGAGCAGGCGACAGGGGCGGTGCTCGAAACGTTGCAGAAAGTATGACGGGATTGCTACACTGAAGACTCTTCGGCCAGGTAGCTCAGCTGGTAGAGCAGCGGACTGAAAATCCGCGTGTCGGCGGTTCGATCCCGTCCCTGGCCACCACCCGCATCCGAAAGCAAATACCCAGGCTATACGGAATCTTCCGTGAGCTGATGACCCAAAAAACCACACCCAGGGAGTATAGGTCTGCGCGGGCGTGGGGGATCCGACCCGACGCCAGGAACGCTGCGCGGAGATTGAGCTTGGCGGATTGCAGAGCCGGGAGTGGGACGCAGTGGAACAGCGCCCCGCGGCCCCAGCTACACCTGGCGTGCTGTGTCGATTTCCGAAATTTCCGCCGCCGACAACTGGAAATCCAGGGCGCCCACTACGCCGGCGGTTTGTTCGGCGCTGCGCATGCCGACGATGGCAGCCGTGACCGCCGCATGGCGTAGCGTCCAGGCGATGGCCACCTCTCCGGCTCCACGGCCGTGGCGGGCGCCGATTTGCTTCATCAGGTCGGCCAGCGCGAGATTGCGCGTAAGTTGCGGTTCCTGGAAGGCGGGGGCGTGACGGCGGAAATCGTCTTCCGGGAGAGCCGCCACGCGCTGGCGCGTCATTGTGCCAGTCAGCAGGCCGGACTTCATGGGCGAATACACGATCACGCCGATACCGTGCTGCTGGCAGTAGGGCAGTTGAGCGTCCTGAGCTTCCGGGGACACCGCGGAATAAGGCGGCTGCAGGGAGGTGATGGGGGCGATCGCGCGGCACCGCTCCAGTTGGGCCACGTTGCAGTTGGAGAGGCCAATCCAGCGGACCTTGCCTTCCAGCTTCAGTTGCGCCAGGGTCTCCCAGCCCTCTTCGAGATCCTCATCCGGTTCCGGCCAGTGGATCTGGTAGAGGTCGATGACGTCGAGTTTGAGGCGGCGGAGGCTGTCCTCGCACTCGCGGCGGATAGAATCGCGCTTCAAGACCTTCTGAATTTGGCGCTTCTGGTTCCAGGTGCGCTCGCACTTGGTGAACACGTAGGGCTTGTGGGAGCGGCCCTCTAGCGCGCGGGCCACGACATCCTCGGAATGCCCGAGTCCGTAGACGGCGGCGGTATCGATCCAGTTGACGCCATGATCGAGGGCCGCGTGGATGGCCGAAATCGATTGGTCGTCATCCTGCGGTCCCCACGCGAACGCCCATCCCCCGCCGCCCATCGCCCAAGCGCCGACGCCGATCGGGGTCAACTCCATATCGCTATTGCCGAGCCGTTTCTTCTGCATCTCTTCTACAATAACGAA
>JANYAH010000004.1 GCA_025361425.1 Candidatus Solibacter sp.
GTGACCGAAGAGACGCGAGGAGATTGGCCGAAACCGAAACTCTTTATATACAGCGAACGCTGCAACCATTGCGGCGACCCGCCCTGCGTGACGGTGTGTCCCACGGGAGCGAGCCACATGGCGGAGCACGGGCTGGTAAAAATCGACCAGACCATCTGCACCGGATGCAAGGCCTGCATTGCAGCCTGCCCCTATGATTCACGGTTCCTGAATGCGAGCGGCGTGGCGTCAAAGTGTACCTTCTGCTCTCCCAGACTGGAGCAAGGATTGTTGCCCTTCTGCGTCTCGCAGTGTCCGAGCCGGGCGATGGTATTCGGCGATCTCAACGATGCCGGCGGCGAACTCCGAAAGCTACTGGCTAGCCGCCGCTATCAAGTGCGTAAGCCTGAGTCCGGCACGCGCCCGCATGTGTTCTACCTTGAGGCCAACGCATGAACCCGGAAATTGTCCAACTCGCCGCGGAACACGGCACCCGCTCCGCGTCGCTGTTCTGGGGTTGGGAAGTCGCGCTGGAAATGTTGCTGGGGGGCACTGCGGGCGCACTAATGTTCTTCATGGGACTAAAGCGGTTCGCGCCAGAGATGGACAGGACACTGCATAGAGTCGCCCTGGGTTGCCTCCTGCTGGCCGGGGCACTTCTATTCCTCGACTTGGGGGCAAAGCAGAATGTCTACCATTTATTAATAAGTTGGCGCCCCGAATCCGTCATTTTCTGGGGCACATGGTGTTTTGTCCTTTCACTGGTCGCCACCGTTTTGCGATTGCGTCTGCCCGGCGCGGTGGTGGGGTCCGGGCTCATGCTCTATCCAGGCCTGCTGCTGGCGTCCATGGCAGCCCGACCCACATGGCGAGGGCCATGGGTTCCTCTGGAGTTTTTGCTGCTTTCGCTGAGTTCTGGAGCTGCGGTCCTTATGCTCGTCGATCCGGCAATCCGCAATCGCAGCGTATGGGTCCGTCCGACAGCCTTCGGCCTTCTTGCCGCGGTGTTAATCGCCCGCGCAGCAGTCTTGTTTGCCGGGCAGGGATGAGTAGTTATCGCTCATAGGGCCCGCTGCCTTCGCTTCATTTACTCTCATGCAGACCGGATCACGATGTGTCGTGGTGAAGAGTTGTGGGTTAACTGGCGTCAAGGTCACCTGCACCGTGTGGCACAGACTCGGCCAATAGGCCTGACTGGCGTTCCGCGCACTTGAATCCCTGGAGAGCGCAGGGATATACTGGCATCAGATAAAGAGGCCTGACTCCATGGATACCCTTGATAGGCGGGACCTGCTGCGGCTGGCGGCCACCGCCGCGACGGCTTCGACGGCGCACGCGTCGGATACTTTACCCACGGTTCGATTCGGCGCCCACAAGATCTCCCGGCTGATCGTGGGCGGCAACCCGGTGAGCGCCAATTCTCACGTCTCGCCTCAACTCGATGCGGAGATGCGGGATTACTTCACGACCGCCAATGTGAAGAAGCTCCTGGCGGATTGCGAGCGCGCCGGCATCAACACCTGGCAGTCGCGGGGGGACCGCCACATCCTGCGAGCGCTGCACGAATATCGCAGGGAGGGTGGACGAATCCAATGGATCGCCCAGACCGCCACAGAGTACGGCGATTTGCAGCGCAACCTGCAAGAGATCTCCGCGCTCCAACCAATCGGGATTTACCATCACGGCAGCCAGACGGACAAGCTTTGGCAAACCGGCAAGCTCGATGAACTCGGCGACAATCTGAAAGCCATCCGGCAGACGGGTGTATGGGTGGGGTTGGGGACGCATATCCCCGAGGTTGTGGACCACGCGGAGTCCAAGGGCTGGGACTTGGATTTCTATATGACGTGCGTCTACCATCTGACCCGGAGCGCGAAGGAAACGGCAAGGTTGGCCGGCAATGCGGTGCAAGGCGAGTTCTTCCGCGATGCGGACCGGGAGGAAATGCTGGCTCGTGTCAAACGGACATCCAAGACCTGTCTCATCTTCAAGGTTTACGGCGCGACGCGGCATTGTGTCAGCGCCGACTTGCGCCGCGCCGCGATTGAATTGGCCTTTCGCGAGGCAAAGCCGCGCGACGCGGTGGTCATCGGGATGTTTCCCAAACGACAGGAACAGGTGCGGGAGAACTGCCGGCTGGTGCGAGAAGCGATCAGCCGCCAGACCACCTGAGGCGCCGCCACCGTCACCTGCGCAGGTGTAAGCCGAATCATCACGCAGGCACGCGCGTGTTTGGAAGTTTGTCTCGTGAAGGCATCGCCTGTCAAATACCGAAGCTGGAACCGAACTCTCAGGTGCTGGCGGTCGCGCGAGAGGCAAATTGATGAGACTTAACCTAATTCTACTGAGTCTGTTTCTAGGGTCCGCAGCGTGCGCGCATGCCGCGGAACTCCAGGTCGAGGTGACGAAATGAATGTCCATACCCTGCAAACGAGTGTCCTGTTGTTGGCGCTGCCCTTGGCCGCCATGGCTGCTGAAATTGTCCTCCCCGCCACCGCGTTGGAACGCGATGCGCCGGTTACCGCGATCTTCCGTACCAATGGCCAGTGCACTGGCAAGGGCACGCTGTCGGTGCGATGGTCAGATTTGCTGGGGCGGGTCGTGGAAGACCGGCAGATCCCGGTCGAGCTGACCGACGAATCCGAAATTCGTTTTTCGCTCGATCTCCGCCGCGCCATCGCCACGGTCAACACTCTTTCCGTGCGCTTCGTCTTCGACAACGTCGACAAGCTAGGCGCGCGCGACCATCGCGAGGAGACCGCGTCCGTGGAGTTCCTCGCCAAGCCGCCCGAGCGTCAATGGCGGGACTATCAGATCATGATGTGGCAGCCGCACGGCGCCGAACGGTTCGCTGCGCTGCAGTCGTTGGGCATCAATGGCGGCCAGTATGGCGGAAAGTCGAAATCGCCGCCCCAGTTTCTGCTCAAAAACAATGCGCGCTGGTACGCGGAAAATCTCGCTACCGATTTCTTCTCCGAATACCATCGCTTCCGGGCAGACCGCATCCAGAACTGGTCGTATCTCGAGGCCAAGGAGCAGTTCCAGAAAAATCCCGAAAGTAAGGAAGCCTTCAAACGCCAGCCGAGCTTTTCAGATCCTGCCTGGCTCCAGAAGATTCACGACCGCCTGGTCGAGTGCGCACGGTTCCTCTCACCTTACCGGCCGGTCTTTTATGACCTGGGCGACGAATCCGGGATTGCGGATCTCGCGGCTTACTGGGATTTCGATTTCTCCGATCAGTCGCTGGACGAAATGCGAGCGTGGCTGAAGGAGGGCTACGGCACGCTGGCCGCGCTCAACCGCCAGTGGGGAACCAGCTTC
>JANYAH010000013.1 GCA_025361425.1 Candidatus Solibacter sp.
GGCCAGTCGTAGGCGAGCATGGTTTGCAAGGCTTCCTCGCTCAACGGTTTGAAGGGCTTGTTATTCATCTCGGCGAGTTCGCGCAAAAACGAATCGGCGAGAATCGGGATGTCGCTTTTGCGATCGCGCAACGGAGGAAGATGAATTTGCACCACGCGCAATCGCCAGAAGAGGTCTTCGCGAAATTTTCCTTCCTGCACCAGTTTGGCGAGGTCTTTGTTCGTGGCGGCAACGACGCGCACATCTACTTTGACGGGCTTGTTGCCACCGACGCGCTCGATGGTTTGCTCGCCCAGCGCACGGAGAAGTTTCACCTGCACATTGGCGTCAATCTCGCCGATCTCATCGAGGAACAAAGTGCCCCCGTGAGCCTGCTCAAAGCAACCGGCCGAACGCTCCAGAGCTCCCGTAAAAGCACCTTTCTCGTGGCCGAATAACTCGCTCTCAACCAGAGTCTCGGGTAAGGCGGCGGCATTGATCGCGACGAAAGGCCCATCACCGCGGGGGCTGCACCTATGGATCTCCCGCGCAACCAATTCTTTCCCGGTGCCACTCTCTCCACAAATCAATACAGGGGCTGAAGTGGGCGCCACCTGTCTGATAAGCGAGAATATCTGCTGCATGGCGGGCGAACTTCCTACCAGGTTGCCGAGTACGCCCCGAAGGCTCAGTTCGCGGGTAAGCTCATCCGTTTTCTGTAGACTTCTTTTATAGTGAATCGCACGTTCCAGAAGGATCTTGAAGGCCCTCGGTTCCACGGGCTTCTCCAGGAACCAGAATGCCTTGAGATCATGGATGGCAGAGAGCGACTTCTCCAGACTACCGAAACCCGTGAGCACGATTGCGGGAGTGAGGTCTCCATGATCCTTTAAGTGCCGGAGCATTTCAAAGCCATCCATGCGCGGCATGACCAAATCCACAACGATCACGTCTGCATTGAAGGCGGTGAGCCGTTCGAGCGCCTCTTGCCCATCGGCAGCTAGCAGCGTCTCAAAATTACACCCGGAAAGCATGGCCACTAAAGCGGCACGCTGATGCTCGTCATCATCGACGATAAGTATCCGGCCCGGGATCAGGGGACGCGCCATGGCATCGATTCTAGCAGGTCGCGGTCGCCGTGATTCGGAGCCACCCCGCCGCAGCCATCGGCGCTGCCGGCGACGGCCGCCGACATGCGTTGCTCTGACAAGCAGTGGAGAGTAGCGGACAGGCTTAGCGCATGGTGCCCATACCGCCCATCAGGTAAACTACGAGGAGAATCAATAGTATAGTCCCTAGTCCTATGCCCGCCCCCCCACCGTAGCCCCAACGGGAATGCCCATAGTACCCTCCACCACCGCCCAAAACCAACAACAAAACGATAAGTAGTAATAGCATTCGCTTTTTTCCTTTCTTCTCTTTGTCAACTCGCTCCCGGCTTTGCGGAAACTAAACTATTCTTTTCTGCCCGCCGACAACAGTACCACATCGCCAAATAGCGCCAGCGGACCCTTCTGACCTGCTTTCATCGTTTGTATCATTTTATTGTGGCAGGAGTGACTGATCACTTCCTGATTTCGGGAATGGAGGATTCGACCGTCTGTGGGGCAGGCGGTTCGACGCGATTCATGACGGCCACGGGCGCCCGCTCGGTCGGCTTATCCGTCGTCCCGTAGTCGGCGGCAGCCTCGGGGGCGGAGGAGATATTCCGGGCGCCCGTGTCTTTTAAGGTTTTCTTCGCCCGGTCACACCACTCCGGAGTGTCGCAATGAACGGAGAGGAGAATGCCGCCGCGCCTGATTCTGCCCTCGTACCGCTTGGCGACGTATTCGGTCAGACCCAGCCCGGTAATCAATCCCACGATCCAACCAAGCATCCCGCCAGCCCCAGCGCCAGCCAAAGCAGCCAGTACCGGACCGGAGTCGACGAGCGGACGTAAGGCCGGGATGGTGACAGCTTGGGCGGAAACGAACCAGGCCAATGCGGCGCCGATCACCGCTCCCGCTGCCGCTCCCATGGCCGCGCACTGCAATGCCTTGGAGCGTTTCTCATGCCCAAAATCCTTGGAGCCCTGGTTGTCCGACGACAGGACCGAGATGTCCGTCGCCCGGTAACCCTTTTTCTGCAGGACATTCGTGGCATCCGAAACGGTCGTGCGGTCCGGATAGATTCCCATCACCGATGTATTCCTTGCCATTTAACGTTCCTCCTTCTGAAACGGTCGCGGTTCTGCCTATGCACGAGGCGGGCCAATCGGCGGAGACCGCCGCGTCGCGGAGATCGGGGAGAGGCGGACAGCGCGCATAGGTGCAAAAACTGCCTTTGGGAATGCATGTTTAGCTGAGCGAAGAGGCCGGATGTGGCTCCTCACGACAGCCCTGCCCCAAAAGCCTCCCGAAGGCAAACGGCGGCAAACGTGCCACGGGTAAGTTGCGCCGGGAAACCGGAAGGAAGGAAAGCATGAATTGGGATCAAATCGAAGGCAAATGGAAGCAGTTCGCCGGATCTGCCCGCGAGCGCTGGGGGCAACTCACCGATAAAGACTGGGAGTTAATTGCCGGCAAGAAGGATCAGTTGGTCGGGCGAATTCAGGAGCGGTATGGCGTGGCGAAAGCGGAGGCCGAGAAGCAGGCCGACGAATGGACGCACGCGCTGAAAGAATTCGAGCGAAGCCACGGCGCGACCCGCCTTTAGATATGTGGTCGAATCGCTCATCATCGTCACCTCGGAGACATCCTGACGCTGGCGACCTGTTATCCCTTTGCCTATATCGGGACAGGGGCCAGGCGGTTAATTGTTCGTACGGGCGCGGCGGATGCCGCCCCACCGCTCGCAAGATCAACTGTGGAATGATGAAAGGCAGCCAGCGATGATGGTTCTAAAGGGAGTGAACTTGAAACACGCACCGGTTGTTCCCGCAGCCCGGATTCTTGTCATTGAAGACAACGGCTCGGACGTTTTCCTTCTGGATCGAGCGCTGAAGAAGCAGGATTTCCGATTTGAACTGATTCACCTGGTGAACGGAGGCGACGCCCTCGCGTTCATCCGCAGGCAGGGGGCTTATGTGGACGCGCCCATTCCAGACCTGATCCTGATGGATCTAAACCTCTCCAAGTACACTGGCGAAGAGATCCTGCACGAGATTCGAGCTGCGAAACACCTCGTCGGCGTTCCGGTTTGCGCATGGAGTTCGTCTCAGTCCCGGCGAGACGAAGCCCTGCTCAAGGACCTCGGGGTTTCCCAATTCATCACCAAGCCTTCGGGTCTCGATCAGTTCATGGAGATCGGAAAACTCATCAAGGATCTGCTGCCGAGTCCGGGAGTCGGCTGACAGCGGTGAGATGCCTACCGTGCCACATTGGCAGATCGAGACGGCGTTACAATTGAGTAAATTGGCTTGATTGCCAGCCGCGAGGATGGAACAGGCAGCGGCGCGGTCGGCGCGACTGCGGGTGTGTAGAGTGGCACTCCGTTACTACATTATGCGCTCTCTGTTCGCATGACAGCGCCCGTTTGTGCCCAAGCCAGAAAGGTATTGGTGGCGTATGGCAAAGAATATCGGCAGTCATAGTCCCAGAGAGGTTGCGGGGTCTTCGCGTACGCCAGACTTGTCCCCAAAGCGAAAAACGGCCCCGGCCAGGAAGATCTCCACAGCAGGCGCACGGCATATTTCCACGGGGCCTATCGTGCAGCCAGCCGCCGAGGAATTCACCGAGGACAGTCCCCTTCCCATTGTTGGCGTAGGCGCCTCCGCCGGCGGACTGGAGGCATTCACGGAGCTACTCCGCCATCTGCCGGACGATACCGGCATGGCATTCGTGCTGATTCAGCACCTCGACCCGAGTCACCAAAGCCATTTGACGGAGTTGCTTTCCAAGACAAGCAAAATGCCCGTCTCTGAAGTGAACGGCGGGACTCGCGCCAAGGCCAACCATGTTTATGTGATTCCGCCGGGGCGCAATCTGAGCATTTCCGATGGAGTTCTTCATACCTCGCCTCGGTCGGGCACTGGCCGTAACTTGCCAATCGACTCATTTCTCCGCGCCCTGGCGGCAGACCGCGGGAGTCAGGCCTTGGGCGTCATTCTCTCGGGAACCGCATCGGATGGGACGCTGGGTCTGCAGTCGATCAAGGCCGCGGGCGGCATAACCTTCGCTCAGGAAATGCGAACCGCGAGGTTCGACGGCATGCCGGGGAGCGCCATCGCCACCGGTGTGGTGGATTTTGTACTGCCGCCGGCCGGAATCGCGTGGCAACTGGTGGTTCTCGCGCGCGAGTTTCGTGTCCCCTTCGAGCATCGGAAGGCGAGTGAGGCGCCGGAAGAAGCAGAACTGAACAAGGTACTCCGCCTATTGCGCAGCGTCACCGGAGTGGACTTCACCCACTACAAGCACGGTACGTTGGCGCGACGCATCAAACGGCGCATGGCCCTTCGCGGATTCGAAACGCTGGAAGACTACAGCCGGAATCTCGAGGCCAACCACGACGAAGCAAACGCGTTGTGCGAGGACTGTTTTGTCAACGTGACTGCATTCTTTAGGGAACCATCGGTCTTTGAGGAACTGAAACAGCGGGTATTTCCCGCTCTGGTTGAGAATAGAGTGCCCGAGGATCTCATTCGGATCTGGGTGCCTGGGTGCGCCACGGGCGAGGAAGCTTATTCGGTCGCCATCTGCTTCATGGAATTCCTGGAGGAGACGGGACGAAGCTTACGGTTCGAGGTTTTTGGAACCGATATCAGCGAACCGGCGATCGAGAAAGCCCGCGCTGGCGTGTATCCGGGCTCCGTGTTGGCGCACGTCTCGCCGCCGCGATTGGCGCGTTTCTTCTCCCGAACGGAACGCGGGTACCAGATTGCAAAGACCGTCCGCGACGTATGCGTTTTTGCCCGGCACAACCTGGCGCAAGACCCGCCTTTCTCCAAGCTGGACCTCATCACTTGCTGTAACGTGTTGATCTACTTTGGGGCCATTTTACAACGTAAGGTATTGTCTGTCCTGCATTACGCCCTCAAGCCAACGGGCTTCCTGGTACTCGGCCCATCGGAAGGCATCACCACGCTTTCCGAATCATTTCATCAAGTGGAGAAGACCCACAAAATTTATTGCATACGGCCGGCCGCGAGTACGCCGGCGCCGCCCGTAAGCGAAGGCCGCCGCACCGAAGGCCGGGTGGACCGGGTGAAAATCGCCGATGGCCGCGCCGGGCTGGACGTGCATAGAGAAGCCGACCGGCTGGTGCTGGCGGAACACGGCCCGCCGGGCGCCATCATTGACGACGATATGAATATTATTCAGGTGCGGGGCCAAACCGCTCCGTACCTTGAGCTTTCGCAGGGCAAGCCGAGCCATAACCTCCTGAAACTGGCGCGCGAAGGCTTAATAGCGGGCTTGGGCAAGGCCATCAGGACTGCCAGACAACACAACACCGCAGCCCGTGAAGAAGGCTTTCGGATCGAAGACAACGGCCAGCTAAAAGGGGTCGCCATCAAGGTGATCCCGTTCACTAGCTCCACCACTTCCGAAGAACGCTATTACCTGGTCCTGTTTGAGGAGACCGCCGGGAACGGTGGCCCGGCGGCGAAGCACAAGGCCCCGACACAGGACAACATGGGGAGCGCCCGGCTGCGGCGTGAGCTGGTTGCCACCAAAGAGTATCTGCAATCGGTGGTCGACGACAAGGCCACCGCGCTGGAAGATCTCAGGACGGCGAATGAAGAGGCGCAGGCGTCCAACGAGGAACTAGAAACCGCGCAGGAAGAACTGGAAGCGGCCAATGAAGAACTAAACACGCTCAACGAAAGCCTGAAAAGCAGTAACGCGGAGGTGAGTCAGGTCAACCGGGATCTTACGAATCTTCTCGAAAGCATCAGCATACCGTTGGTGATGGTTGGGCGAGATCTGCGGATTCGCCGCTTTACGCGCGCCATGGAACCTATGTTGAATCTGATCGCCTCCGACGTAGGGCGGTCGATCACCGATCTTCAGCCTCAAATCGAACTACCCGATTTGCAGCGGTTGCTGCTTGATGCAATGGAGGGCGGCCACCGGAAACCGCGCGATATCCGCGACCCGCACGGCCGCTGGTATTCGCTACGCATCTTCCCGTCCGTGGGACCCGATGGCAAAACCGACGGCGCCGTGGTGATGTTGATCGATATTGATGCCGCAAAGCGCGGTCTTGACTTCGCCGAAGCAATTGTAGAAACGGTGCGGGAGCCCCTGGTGATCCTGAACCAGAACCTGCAAGTTATGAAAGCGAACAAAAGTTTCTACGGAGCGTTCAAGGCCAAGCGAGAGGATACGGAAGACCGTCTTATCTACGACCTCGGCAACGGACAATGGAATATCCCGAAACTGCGCGAGTTACTGGAGAACATTCTCCCTGCCCACTCGACCTTCCGGGATTTTGAGGTGACACACGAATTTGAACATGTCGGACGGAAAGTGATGTTACTCAACGCGAGTGAGATCTTCAATCCGAATGCGCAGGCGCGGACGATTCTTCTGGCGATTGAGGACACAACGGACCGCAAGCAGGCGGAGGAAGCACTACGGGCAACCAATGCCGACTTGCAGAATTTTGCCTATGCGCTGACGCACGACTTGCAGGAGCCTCTGCGGATGGTAGTGAACTTTACTGAGCTTCTGGGGCGGGAGTATGCGGGAAAGCTGAGCGAAGAAGCGGACACCTTCATCTCCTATTCCGTGGATGGTGCGCTGAGGATAGAGGCCCTTCTAAAGGCGCTGCTTGCCTATTGGGAGGTGGCCGGGCGGGAAGAGAGCAGCTTCGCCGGGGTGGAATGCGGCGCGGTTCTTGCCAAAGCGCTGTTGAACCTCCAGGCGGCCATCGCGCAGAGCGGCGCCATCGTAACCTCCGATCCGTTGCCTACCGTGGTAGCCGAAGAACTATTGCTGGTGCAGCTTTTCCAAAACCTCATTTCCAATTCGATCAAGTATCGGGGCAAGGAAACACCGAGAATCCATGTCTCGGCGGAGAGAGACGGGAGAGGGTGGCTGTTTGCGGTGCGGGACAACGGAATCGGTATCGAGCCACAAGACAACGACCGGGTGTTTGGCATGTTCAAACGCTTGCATGGGAGCGAAATTCCCGGCACCGGCATTGGTCTAGCGCTTTGTAAAAAAGCTGTCGAGCGCCAGGGTGGACGAATCTGGGTGGAATCGGAAGCCGGGCGGGGCGCTACGTTCAAGTTCACAATTCCCGGCGGCCATAAGGAGTCCCTGCCCCGGCAACGCTAATTGACAATGGGCAACTCCGAACAAACCCGCGCGGAAGACGAACTCGAGCGCTTACGCAGGGCGCTCGACGCGGAAACGCGGCGATGCGTCGAGTTCCGGGCGCGCTTGGACCGGGCGGACGTAGACTTTGAAGAGTTCGTCTCGAAGGCTGCCCACAACCTGCGCGAGTCTCTGCGGGACGTAGCTTCGTTCAGTCAACTACTGGCGGAAACCTATGCCGACCGTCTCGATTCCGAGGGCGGCGTATTCCTCGGACGCATCCGGGAGGGGGCGGCCAGAGCGCAGTCACTGCTCACCGACGTAGTGGAGTATTGGGCCACAAGTAGTAGCGACCGGCAGTCCTCCGAGACGGACATGGAAGCGGTCCTTCGCCAGACGCTCCTTTTGGGCGGCAGGCGGATCATGGAACAGAGCGCCGTAGTTACCCATGACCCTTTGCCACGGATTTGCGGAGATTTTGACATACTGGCCAAGGTCTTGCACCATCTAATTAAAAATGCCATCCAATATGCTGGCAAGCCTGGTCCGCGCGTCCACATTTCCTGCAGGCGAAAAGATCTGGAATGGGTGTTTTCGGTGCAAGATAACGGCCTTGGTGTAGAGCCGCCATTCCAAGGCCGAATCTTCGGAGTGTTTCAGCGACTGCACGGAAAAGAAAGCCCAGGGCATGGCCTTGGACTGCCATTTTGCAAGAAGGCCATCGAGCGGCTTGGCGGCAGAATGTGGATGGAATCCATGCCTGGGGCGGGATCGACCTTCTTTTTCACGCTGCCTCCGGCAGATTAGTGTTCTGCCGTTGGCGCTGCGACAGAACCGGCGGCAGCGCCCCTAATCAGACGGAATTCGGACTAATCGGGAGCCTCCAGCAGCGCTGTGAAGGCGAGTACCCGGCGACCGCCCGCGTGACGCTCCGGCAGATCCGCCGGGGTCGCTAGGGAAGAGGCGTCGCCGCCTTGGTCAGCGCCGTAGGGTGTCGCAGGTCCACGTCCACAGCCTGCAATCGATCGAGTTCCTTGAGCACCTTGGCCCAATCGTTGGGGTTGCTCTTGGTCGAAATGGGAACGGCGAGGTCCCCGTAGAAGGAAAGAATGTCACTGCGGAGATCTTGTGGAATTTCCGTATAGTGGCTCTGCAACTTGTCCAGGAGCCGCGCATAAGCGGCATCCCTCAGATGATATTTCCCCGCCGCGGTGAAGGCTCCCACGTCAAGATTATCATTTGG
Organism: Candidatus Solibacter sp.; assembly: GCA_025361425.1. Lineage (GTDB taxonomy): Bacteria > Acidobacteriota > Terriglobia > Bryobacterales > Bryobacteraceae > Solibacter. Next base: position 8,461 of record JANYAH010000013.1, read on the forward strand.
CAGCTTTAAGCGGCCCACATTCTGTTGTGAAAGTAGTTCGCTATAACGGCTAATCGTCGAATTGAAGGAGCCCATGTACATCTTCTCGGTCTCTGGTGTCAGCTTCTTAAACGACAGGGGCCGAAGCAGACCTACCCTCGGTAAGAGCCGAAACAGAAATGTCAGAATTTTCGACCGGACACCCGGCCGTTCATAAGTAGAGCCCCAAGATTTTTCGTAGCTGGAACGAGATAAATTATAGAGAAATATCTTACGCGTGACGCTGGGAGCATCTTTCCTGATCTCCTGTTTCTTGAGCTGCCAGGCAACTCTCGTGATAGCTGGAAGAACCGTCCCGACCGCACGGCGATAAGATCCAACGGTGAGGTCGAAACTCAGAAATACACTTTGCAGTGTTATCCCGTAGGTATCTTCAAATGCCCGCTCGAGCAAGGCGCGTGCGACTTCAAAACCGATGAAGGATTTGTATGCGGCGGGAGCGTAGCGGCCCTTGGCGGCCTGAAAGACATCAAAGGCGAATTCCGTCATGCCGTGGGATTTGGCATCGTCGGCGTAGGTTACCACTTTTCCAAACTTCCGGCGAAGCTTTGGGTAAAACATAGGGACCGCCCGATTAACGGCTATTGGGTGGCCGTTCATATCGGCGGCATAGTGCGCCAGAGCACCCAGAGCAAACGCGTATTCATTGAGGTCTCGGGATTCGCGGATCAGGTTGAGGACGAAATCGCCGCCCCGGACGTAGTGGGTCAGATCGCTAAAGAACTTGCTGCCGAACGGATAATACCCTAAATCCTGAATCAGGCACCCTCCGTAGGCGTATCCATGCGCCTGCGCCAAATCCTCCGCGGTGGCTACGGGAAATCGCTTAAGCAGTAGCGGTTTGATGGCACCGTCCCAAGTCGAATCGATAATGGCTTCATGGGTGAGAACGGAAAATGAGTAGGCGGCGGGGACCGTTAGCAGGATCGCGAGGTAAAGAGCGGCTGTGCGCCGAACTTTCCGGAACCGCCGAAGGGCTTCCTCTTCGGTCATAATTTTTCTCCTGCTTGCGGAGCGTCTCTCTCACCCGATGGGTCCGCGGGTGCGGCAAGAAACACAGAGACCGCGACCGGTAGCAGGATTAGTTTTGTCTGCTGCATAGTCTTCTTCCTCGCGGAAAAGGCACGTTTACGGCCATGGCCGTCCCATTGTTCTGTATTCACTGTCGAAAGCGAGTCAGGCAAGTCCGCTAGTTGTGTGGCGTTAGCTGGCTGGGCCGACTTGGATGCCGTCAAGGCTCTTAACATACCACGTTACGATTTCGTTTCGCCGCCGGGACACATTGCGGATCAGTAGAGGGGCGAACTGGCGGAATTTCCCAAGTAAATTCTGCACGGTTCGCAAACATAAGTTGCATTTGCTGTAGAGCAAATAAATTGTTCTGTCAGCGCCAAAAGACCCAGCACGCCAACGAATTCTCCGCCCAATACTCTTTCCTTTGTAGGGTTGCCGTGCTACCACCTCCTCGATCAGTTGAGTGTGGTGCCAGCCGTGCTCTAGCAATTCGGACGCATGAAATGCGTGCGACAGAAGGTACGAACAAATGAGATTGGTAATTGCAGCCGGCTTGGCCCTGACAACATCGATGTTAGCGGTGGACAGGAAGCCCGCCCAGCGTTTGGTTGAGGCGGCGGCGGTCTTCTCCGAGGTAATGGCAACACCCGACAAAGGGATTCCGCAGGAACTGCTCGAGAAGGCGCACTGCATCGTGATTGTGCCTGGGCTCAAGACTGGGGCTTTCATCGTCGGCGGCAAGTACGGGAAGGGATATCTGTCCTGCCGTAACAAGAAAGGCTCTGGCTGGTCGGCGCCGGCTACGGTGCGAATTGAGGGCGGCAGCGTTGGCTTTCAGATCGGCGGATCTACGACAGACCTGATCATGCTGGTGATGTCGGAACGTGGAGCGGATAAGCTGCTCGCGAGCAAGTTCACTTTGGGCGCCGAGGGATCTGTAGCGGCGGGCCCCGTGGGGCGCACGGCGACGGCGCAAACCGATATCCAAATGCACGCGGAGATTCTTTCCTGGTCGCGGTCCCAAGGGCTGTTTGCGGGTCTTGCGCTGGAAGGAGCCACCCTGCGGCAGGATCTGGATGACAACGCCACACTCTACGGCAAGAAACTGCAGAACCGGGACATCGTGACCAGCGGGCGGCCCGCGCCCAAATCGGCGGCTAGGCTTATGGCTCTGCTGAATCGCCACTCGGCGCGAGAGCGCTAGGCCAGTTGGAAGAGAATAAAAGGATAACCAAATGAAACTCATAAGCACTTTTCTGGCGGTTTGCGGACTCGCAGCAGCCCAAGCGCCGCAGGCTCCAAACCCGGTTCAGGCGGCAACCGAGAATGCGGCCAGGATGGCCGCTGGCGAAAAACCCATCTATCGGGTAACGGTGACAGCTCGAACCACAAAGGCAATCAACTACCAGCACCGTAGCGGTGCGACAAAGATCGATTTCCGCGGCACGGAACTTCTGGCGACCGCCCGTGGTGAGGCCAAAGTGGAGAGCAAGCAGGGCTACATCGAGATCCAGGTGGAATTCGATGGCCTGCAGCCGGCGACAAAGAACGGCGCTGAATACCTGACTTATGTATTGTGGGCGATCACCCCCGAAGGCCGCACGGCCAACCTTGGTGAGGTTCTCTTGAATGGAACGAAGAGCAAGCTTAACGTAACCACCGAGCTGCAGGTGTTCGGGTTGGTGGTCACCGCGGAACCTTACTTCGCGGTCACGCAGCCCAGCGACCTGATTGTCATGGAGAACGTGGTACGCGCGGACACGAAGGGGAAGATCGAGGAGATAGACGCCAAGTACGAACTGTTGCAGCGCGGCCAGTATCAGCGTCTGGCGAACCCGCTGGCGCTGAAGGCGGACAGGAGACTGCCGCTGGAACTCTACGAAGCGCGCAACGCCGTCCAGATCGCGCGCTCCGTGGGCGCGGACCGCTTTGCGGCCGAAACCTTTCAAAAGGCCGAGAAGAGCCTGGCCGCAGCCGAAGCATACCAGGAACGCAAGGCAGGCAGGAAGCCTGTAACGATGACTTCACGGGAAGCAGTGCAGACGGCGGAAGACTCGCGCGCAATCGCGGTCAAACGTCAGGACGATGAGGCCCTGGCCGCGGAGCGGCAGCGGTCGTTGGAGCGCGAGGCACGGGCGGAGAACGCACGGGTAGCCGCCCAGTCTGAGACGGATCGCGTCACGCGGGAAGCCGAAGCGGCGCGGATCCAGGCGCAGGCGGATGCTGAACGCTTAACGCGGGAGAAAGATGCGCAGACGGCGAGCGCTTTGGCGGAAGCCGATCGTGTGAAGCGGGAAACCGACGCGCGACTGGCTGCCAGCGCACTCGACGCGGACCGCCTGAGGCTCGAAAACGAGACGCGTGCGACGGCTGCCAAAAACGAAGCGGACCGCTTGAGGCTCGAAAGCGAGACGCGTGCTACGGCTGCCAAAAACGAGGCGGACCGCCTGCGACTCGAAAGCGACTCGCGGATGGCTGCCGCGGGAGCCGAGGCAGACCGTCTGAAGCGGGAGAATGAGACGCAACGGGCAAATAGCCAGGCCGAGCTTGATCGTGCGGCTAAAGAGAAGGCGCAGTTGGAGACGGAGAAGGTAGAACTGCGAGTGCTGCTGCTGAAGCAATTCAACGCCATTCTGCAGACCCGGGATACAGCGCGTGGTTTGATCGTGAACATGTCGGATGTTCTCTTCGATACCGGTAAGTTTACTTTACGGCCTTTAGCGCGCGAGAAGCTGGCCAAGGTGGCCGGTATTGTCTCCGGGCATCCGGGCCTAAGGCTGGATATAGAAGGTCACACGGACAGCGTGGGCGGGGATTCATACAATCAGACGCTGTCCGAACACCGCGGCGAGTCTGTGCGCGATTACCTGACCAGCCAGGGAATGCCGACGAGTTCGGTCACGACGAAGGGTTTCGGCAAAACTCAGCCGGTTGCTTCCAATGACACCGCGCAGGGCCGGCAGCAGAATCGCCGGGTGGAGATCGTGATCTCCGGCGAGGTGATTGGCACGGTAATCGGAAAGGAAATCATCGTCAGGTGACGTGGTTTCAATCCCTGAAAGATGCAGAGCATTACAGCGCCGAGGCCTTGCGCAGGACCGGCAGCGGTCCTGCTGGCCGCGACGGCTGAGACGGAGAATTGGTAGAAATGGTAAGTGGAATACACCGTAAAGTCAGGATGATTCTCATCCTCGCTGTATCGGTCGCCATTCCGGTCGCAGGGTTCGGGCAGACTCTCGATCCGCTCGACGTAACTGGCAAATTGCACTTTCATGCCAAGAATACGTACGCACCGCTGGCAATTGTGGGTATCGCGGCATACGCCGCAATCCTGCAAGAAGCTAACGCACCCGAAGAGTGGGGGCAGGGCGCCGCAGCCTACGGCAAGCGTGTTGGTTCCACGGCGGGCTGGTCTGGAATCCATAGCGCTCTCGCTTTCGGCCTGGACTCGACGCTGCATCAGGATCCTCGATACTTTCGATCGAGCCGCACCGGGTTCTGGCTCCGGGCGGGACACGCGCTCCGCGGAACCATCCTCACGCGCACCGATAGCGGAGGCGAAACGCTGTCCACTTGGCGTATAGGCAGCGCCTACGGCTCAGCCGTTCTTTCCAACATGTGGTACCCGGACCGCCTCAATACGGCGCGGCTCGGGTTGATCCAGGGTTCGGTAACACTCGGGTTCGATTTGGTCAGCAATCTGGGAGCGGAGTTCTGGCCGGATGTCAAAAGAAAAGTCCTGCGGAGAAAATGACGGCTCAACATAAAGCTGGTCCACCAGGTCGTGCTCAATTTCGACGGCCTTGGTCTTGATGTTGACGACCCTGAGATTCGGCGGCAGGCCGTTCTCTGCGAACATCACCTTATCCAAGCCGATGGGTTGGCAGATATGGATCTCGTTTCCCACGGGCGGGTCGTAGCGCCAGACGACCTTTTTGTCAGGCGTCACCTCAGCGATATATGTCTGGCGGGTGAAAAGGATGTTGCCATTGGAGAGCATCCACACATCGTCGTATTCCCAACCCGAGCCTGTGGAATAAGTCCAAATGATTTTCCGTTATTGACCAGAAGGATCTTGTTGTAGCCCTCGCCCACGTAAAGCATCGGGTGCTGGGCCATGCCGTTGCCGGGTAAACCGGGCGTGACGGATTTGTCCCACTTGAAGGGTTCAACCTCGGTCTCGGTGGCGGCCAGGGCCGGCACGATACAGGCGGTGAAGCGATCTAGCAGGGCCATCAGCGGCGTCGCGCGGGAGGGCTTGGCTGCGGTCGCCTGTTGGCCGAACGCCGCCGAACACGTAGCGGATAGGGCGAGGCCAGCCGCGAAGATGGCTACTGAGGGCAATTCTCGATCGCGCATTCAAATTCTCCTTCTTAAATCCGGTGGATCATTAAGGTCACGGCCCCGAACGCGGCCGCTAACAACCTGGCGTGGGCTCCCGGCCATGGCAGCATGATTGTCACAGTTAGTCGGATAGCAACGGCCTCTGTGCCGAAGACGCGAAGAAGATTTCGCTCACCCCTCGGCATAACCGGATTGCCGATCAGTTCAACGCGGGTATCTATTCCTCCCCCTCCGCCTCCGGCCAGGTCCGGACCCGTTAGGCTGTCGCCGATCTCCTGCCTGACCTTAGGCGTCGTAAATAAATAACATTTACATCTACCATCCTGGTTTGTTATCACGGTGGGCATGGACACCGATGCGCAACTCGCCCAGTACTTTGCTGGCATGTGGCCGCATCTGGACGAACACGCCCGCCGGCTGGTTGCCGCCAGCCAAGCCGTGGAACTGGGTTATGGCGGCATTTCGCGGGTCAGCCGCGCCTGTGGCCTGTCGCGTGTCACGTTGGCCAAGGGCGTTGAGGAATTGCAGGCCGCGCCCCTGGCTTCGGGCCGGATTCGCCACGAGGGCGGCGGACGACACACGTTGACGTCCAACGATCCCGGTCTGGCGCCCGCCTTGGAAGGCATGGTCGAGCCCACGACGCGCGGCGACCCGCAGTCGCCCCTGCGCTGGACCTGCAAGAGCGCCCGCACGCTTGCGGTGGAACTGACGGCCAGGTACCACCCGGTCAGCCACACCAAAGTCACCCAACTCCTGCGGGAGGCTGGCTACAGCCTGCAGGGCAACCGCAAGACCGCGCGACGCGCAGTTCCTGCATATCAACCGAGTTGTCAAACAAGCTTTGCGGGCGGGCGAGCCCGTCATTTCCGTGGACACGAAGAAGAAGGAATTGGTCGGCAACTACCAGAACCAGGGCCGCCAGTGGCGCGAAACGGGGACGGCGGACAAGGTCAACGGACATGATTTTCCCGGTCCCGAGGTGCCCCGCGCCTATCCCTACGGGATCTACGACCTGGGGCGCAACGCCGGATTCGTCAACGTGGGCACGGACCACGACACGGGCGCGTTTGCAGTGGCTTCGATCCGCGGTTGGTG
>JANYAH010000073.1 GCA_025361425.1 Candidatus Solibacter sp.
CACCAACACGCCGGTGGCCGGGGCATTCCGCGGCTACGGATGTCCGCAGGGCTTCTTCGCCCAGGAGACGCTGGTGGATGAGATTGCCTGCGAACTGGGTATGGACCCGCTGGATTTCCACCGGAACAATGTCATCCGCCTGGGCGACACGGATCTGCTTTCCGCCCAACTGGGCGAGGGCAAAGAGGGACTGCCGCGCCTGGTGCGCAGTTGCGGTTTGCCGCAATGCATGGAGAGCGCGGCGAAGGCCATCGGCTGGGCGCAGAAGCGCAAATCGCTGCCCAACGGGCATAGTCACCTGAGGCGCGGCGTTGGCATGGCCTGCACGATGCAGGGCAGCGGTATCGCGGGCGTCGACTGGGCATCGGCGTTCCTCAAGATGAACGAGGATGGGTCGTTCTTCCTACAGGTGGGCGCGTCGGACGTGGGCGCGGGCGCGGACACCGTGCTCTCCCAAATCGCGGCGGAAACTCTGGGTGTCAGTCTGGACAAAGTTATCATCACTTCGGGCGATACCGATATCACGCCTTTCGACGTGGGGGCTTACGCCTCCAGCACCACCATCATCTCCGGCGGGGCGGTCAAAAAGGCTGCCGGAAAGGTCCGCGCCCAGGTTCTGGAACTGGCCTCGAAGATGCTGGACGCGCCGGTGGAGCAACTGGACTGCGCCAACAACGAAGTCTTCACTACCTGCGCCTGCCGCAAATCGGTGAGTATGAGCGATCTCGCGATGCAGGCCATGTACAGGGAAAAGTTCCAGATCATGGACGGCGCTTCGCATTTCAATACGGATAGCCCGCCGCCTTTCTGCGCCACATTTGCCGAGGTGGAGGTGGATACGGAAACCGGACAGGTACGCGTGCTGCACCTGGCCACGGCGGTGGATCCCGGCACGGCCATCAATCCCATGCAGGCGGAAGGCCAGGTGGAAGGCGCGGTGGCCCAGGGGTTAGGGTATGCGCTCACTGAAGAACTGCTGCTGGATGCGGCCGGCCGGCCGGTGAATCCGAATTTCCTCGACTACAAAATGTTCAGCGCACAGGATATGCCCAAGCTCACCACCATTTTGATTGAGACCGATGAGCCGCTGGGACCGTATGGCGCAAAATCTATCTCCGAAGTGCCGATCAATGGTCCGGCGCCGGCGATTGCCAACGCCATCTTCCACGCCGTCGGCGTGCGCATCCGAAAACTGCCCATCCGGCCGGAAGATGTCCTGCGCGCGCTCCACGCGGAACGGCCGGCGAATCTGGAAGAGGAGTTGTTGACACGATGACCGCACCCCCGATTGAAACTCTGAACCGCCATCGCCTGGCGGAGTTGGCTCAGTCCTACGAAGCCGACATCGTGCGCTTCCTGCGCGACCTGGTCGCCATTCCGGCGGAAAGCGGGCACGAGGGTCCAGTGGTGGCCCGCATCCGCCAAGAAATGGAGATGGTTGGTTTTGACGAAGTGCGCATCGACCCGATGGGCAACATCCTGGGCCGCATCGGCTCGGGCAAGACCGTCATCATGATGGATTCGCACACCGACACGGTGGGCGTGGGCGATCCCAAGGAATGGGCCTGGGATCCGTACCAGGGCAAGGTGGAAAATGGCTACGTCTTCGGGCGCGGCTCCTGTGATCAGCGGGCCGGCATGGCGAGCATGGTGTATGCGGGCAAGCTCATCAAGCAACTCGGCTTGCTCGGCGACTACACGCTGTGGGTGGTGGGCTCGGTGCAGGAGGAAGACTGCGACGGCCTGTGCTGGCTCTACATTCTGAAGGAAGACGGCATTCGCCCAGATTGCGTGGTGATTACCGAACCGAGCAAGCTGGGAATCTACCGCGGGCATCGCGGCCGCATGGAGATTGAAGTTCACCTGCGCGGCAAATCCTGCCACGCCAGCGCACCGGAACGCGGTGACAACCCCATCTATAAAATGGGGCGCCTGATCGCCGAAGTGGAGCGGCTGAACACGCGGCTAAAGGACGACGCGTTCCTCGGCAGAGGCACCATCGCGGTGACGGAGGTCCGCTCGCTGTCGCCTTCCCTGTGCGCCGTCCCAGGGGCATGCTCGATTCACTTGGACCGCCGCCTGACCGCGGGCGAGACCAAAGAGAGCGCCCTCGCGGAAGTCCGGGCGCTGCCAGGCGCGGAAGACGCCGAGGTCGAAATTCCGACCTACGACGTGCCCAGCTACACCGGCTTGCGATACCCCATGGAGAAATACTATCCCACGTGGGTGCTGGAGGAATCGGACCCGCTGGCGCAGGCGGCCATCGCCACCTTCCGAGGCCTCTGGGATAAAGAACCGGTGGTCGATAAGTGGATCTTCAGCACCAACGGCGTGGCGTCGATGGGTCTGATGTCTGTGCCGACCATCGGATTTGGTCCCGGGGAAGAGGAAGTGGCGCACTCTGTGATTGAGCGCGTGCCAATTCGCCATCTGGTGGACGCGGCGCAGTGGTACGCGGCATTTCCGCTGGTCTATACCGCAGCGGTAAAGCACGGCAATGGCTGAACTGGTTCCGATTCCGCTGCCGCTGCTGTTGCGGCGCGCCTTTCTCGAGTATGCGCGAGAAGGCAAGATGTTCGACTTGCCAGGGGACAAATTCTTCCGCGGCATCCCCGGGCTGGACCTCTCGGTTGCATTTCACGGCCATCGCGCGGCGACGCCTCTCGGGCCGGCCGCCGGGCCGCACGGACAACTGGCGCAGAACATCGCGCTTTCCTGGCTGGGCGGCGCGCGCATCATCGAGCTCAAGACCGTGCAGATTCTGGACCAGCTGAAAATCCCCCGCCCCTGCATCGACGCCGCCAACGTGGGCTACAACGTCGAATGGTCGCAGGAGTTGACGCTCGACCAATCGCTGCGCGAATACGTCAAGGCGGCGATGTTGCTGGAGATTTTGAAGGCGGCGCATGTGCTTTCGCCCGATTGCACGTACTCATCGAATGTGGAGCGGACCCCCCGGTCCGCAGCCGCCCCCCCGGTCGGCTTGCTGCGGGTCCAGGGGGATCCGCGCGGACCGGGGGGTCCGTCCCACAATCTCCACGACGCCGTCTTCGACATGAGCGTGGGATACAACCTCGAAGGCATCCGTTCCCCGCGCGTCCGATACTGGATCCAGTCCATGCAAAACGCCGGTCCGGTGATTGAAGACCTGCGCGCCTCTCTCACCGGCGAGTTCCAGCGCTATCGCGATCTGCCGTTCCCCACGTGCATTAGCGACACCGTCAGCCTGTCCACTTTCCACGGCTGTCCCGCGGGGGAAATCGA